>CALJDU010000038.1 GCA_938024995.1 uncultured bacterium | reverse complement strand
TTCGTGTTTGTTTGCGAGCGGGTTGGATCGTTCGTTCTTGGGGTCGCGCATGCTGCGGATGGCAGATGGGGCGCGCCAGCTTCAGCCGCGTTGCGGGAGGTTCGCGAGGAAGCTTCTGACCCCACCCGCCCATCCTCCGCTTTCTCCGAGGGTTCGCCGCTTGAGTGGTTCACGCGCTGCTTTATTGGGAGAGGGTCGCGCGGTCCGTTTGTGTTCGTGGTTGGACGTGGGCTGTCTTGAGCGATCGGGTTGTCTCGTTCGTTCTTGTTCTGCGCATTGCTGCGGATGGCAGATGGGGCGCGCCAGCTTCCGCCGCGTTGCGTGAGGTTCGCGAGGAAGCTTCTGACCCCACCCGCCCATCCTCCGCGTTCGACGAGGGTTCGCCGCTTGAGTGGTTCACGCGCTGCTTTGTTGGGAGAGGGTTGCGCGTTCGGTTTGTGTTCGTGGTTGGACGTGGGCTGTCTTGAGCGATCGGGTTGTCTCGTTCGTTCTTGGGGTCGCGCATGCTGCGGATGGCAGATGGAGCGGGTTCTCCGGAGCGGGTTTGTCGCGTACTGCTTTTGTTGCGAGGGGGCGCGTGGGGCGTGGGTGTTGTCGTTCGAGCGTGTTGGTTGTTCATCCTCTTTGTGGCTCGATCGAGCGCGCGCGCGGAGCTGCTACACTGCTGGGATGAGCGGGGAGCGAGCTGCAGAGGCGGAAGAGCTGCAGCGGTGTGAGTCCTGCTCACGACAAGCGCGTCCCGGTGTCACGCGATGTGTCTACTGCGGTCGCAGCGCCTCTCGACGCGAGTCAGAGCTGGCTTGGTGGATCCCGCGGGTGGAGCGTCCTCGCGATGCTTGGGTCGGGATCGCGCCAGGGCAGCACAGCGCTCGCGCGGTCGATGACGCGTCGCGCGTTCTCTTGCTGCCGTCGCATGTCGTGGACCAGCGGCTGCGACGACCGACGACCTGGTTTCATCCGTACCCCACCACGTCCCGGGCAGACGCGGTGCACCAGCTCTTGGAGAAGTCGTCTCTTCGGTCGGCGCGCTTCGACGCGGAGGATCTGGACGCGCTCCCACCCGTCGTGACGCCGACCGCGCTCACCGCCAGCGAAGACACGATCGTGATCTCCGATCACACCGGGGGCCGCGAGGAGCACGCGATGAGCGACGCTCGCTTTGTCCTCTTCGGGACGCTCGGCGTTCGTCATGTGCGCGAGCGGTCGTCGAGCCCGGTTCTACCGTCCAGTCCTCGGACGCGCCGCGTCGAGTGGGCGAGCCGGACCGTATTGGACCTCTACTTTCCCGAGCGGATCGTTCGCGTGCTGGAGCGGAGCTGCGAGGTCGGCGGTCTGGGGCTCGCGGCGCATCAGCGGTCGCTGGCGCTTGGTGTCTTGAAGTCGCGCTTCGTCGCGCGGGGCATCGCGGCCGACGGGAAGAGTCATCGCTTTGACGTCTCTGCATGCGCCGAGTCACTGACCCCTACCGGGAGGCCGCGTCGACAGCGGGTGGAGCGTGACGCGATGGGACAGGACACGCTTGTCGAGAACGTGACGGACGACTGGGACCTCTGGTCCGCCCGCGGCTACTTGGTCCACGCGCGACTGCGCGGCTCACAGGCTGCTGCGACCGATGTCGTGAGGCGGTAAACCGGATCGGGCCGGAGGCCGCGAGCGGCGTTTCGATCCGATCGTCTCACTCTTCTTCGTCCGCGATCGAGGCGGCGCGCGGTTCGCCTCTTTCCCGGCGCAGAAAGCGATCCACGTCTTCGCCACGCGCGAACGCGGGGTAGCAAGCGAGCATCCCGAAGGGGAAGATCCCGAGTCGGAGCGTGACGACCAAGAGCAGATGAAACGACGCGCCGACCAGCATCCACAGCTCACGGAACCGGACGCGCGTCAGCGCTCTGCGCAGTCGACCGTCGCCGGGAAAGCGGCGACAGTAGAGCGTGAACACGAAGAGCGGCGCCGTGAGCTCGAACGCGACCGTCGCGAAGGTGCCGAGCTGAGTGAGCGGGACCACTGAGTTGATGAACGAGAAGTCGAAGCGCGCGAAGTGGGGATCGAGCAGGACGAAGTAGAGCGCGTCGGATTGTCCGATCGGGAACGGGAGCCAGCTCGGGTGTGTTTTGTTGATGCCCGCGCTGAAGTAGACCCACGCGAGCTGCGCGACGAGGAGAAAGCGCGGCCAGGCGGGGACGCTGGACCGAGGAAAGAACGAACCGGTTCGCACGCGCGCGTCGATCGAGAGCGTCGCGTGGGAGCCCGAGAAGATGAGCAGCGTGATCGCGTGACGTAGGATCATGTCGATGCCGCGGTCGCCGATCGCGTAGGCATGGGCGAGCTGCGCGAAGGAGAAGAGCAAGATCGCGCCAGACACGCGCGTGAGCACCCCGAACGCGAAGAGCAACGAAGAGACCCACGCGACGCGGTGGATCAAGATCCCGGTGCTCGTGGTCGCGCCGAGCCAGCGATACACGATGGGCGGGTTCGCCGAGCCAACCGTCGCCGCGATCCCCCCTTCCGCGTGCGGCCCAAAGAGGCTCGGCACAAGATCGTGGAACTCGATCATCGTGAAGTCGTAGAAGAGAACGAGCCCGACCAAGATCCGGATGAGCGCAAGCGCGGTCGCTGGTTCGCGAGCGTCGAGCAACGTCACCCAGGCGCTCCACTTGCTCCTCAAGCGAGCCGCTACGGAGGGACGCGTCATCGACGGCGCCGCTGCTCGTGCGACCACTGCGGGGTCGTGTCGCGAGGCGTGAGCCCGGGCCGATTCAGGTACACCCGGCGGTAACGAACGCGAACCTCGACCGCGTCGGGATCTCCTTCGAAGATCTGGTTCGCGATCCAGTCG
This sequence comes from uncultured bacterium, assembly GCA_938024995.1. Taxonomy (GTDB): domain Bacteria; phylum Myxococcota_A; class Polyangia; order Polyangiales; family Houyiibacteriaceae; genus CALJDU01. The sequence continues at coordinate 113,299 of CALJDU010000038.1, read as the reverse complement.
CAGAATCGACCGTAGTCTCCGCGCGGTCCGGAGGTGCCCGGGTTCCACGCGCCGCGCATTCGTCGGTAGACGAGCCGCGACTGGTAGACGTGCTCCGGATCGTGAGGGCGGAACACCAGCTTGAACTCCGATTCGCCGCGCCCGCGAGATTCCACGTGGAGCCACCAGGGGGCGTGATCAACGACCGGAAAGAGCGCCCAGCGCTGGGTCGCGGCGATGGGCGTGAGCCAAACTCGCGCAGGCGCGCTGAGCACGCGGTGCACCTTGCCGAAGCGCTCGGAGAGATTGAGGACCTCGCGCTCCAACTCAGGCTTCGTGATCGGGTAGCCCCAATCCGTGAGACGCGCGCTCCATCGCCTGAGCTCTTGTTGGTTGAAGTCGGCGCGAAGCACACCGGCGCTGACCCGCGGGATCGGGAGCCCTTCACAGGCGGCACCGAGCACCACGAGCGTGATGAGGAGCGCGCGAAGGTGCTTGAACACCTCACCGCTCATCCGTGTTTGTCTCTCGCTCGCACGGCGGCGGACTATACTGCGGGCAGTCGGACCGTCGCGCGGGATCCATGAAAGCCGCGAAAAGCCAGCGCGCGCCTTCGGGTCAGATCAGCCTCCCAAAGGCTAAATCACGAAGGAATTCAGTAGGGTCCGGGTTGCATTCACCAGTGTAGTGTGTACTTTTACAGTAACACGCCATGCCGAAGCATATCCTTTTTGTTGATGACGACCCGTTCCTGCGCCGAAGCATCAAGCGATCTCTGCGCAAGTTCGATGTCCGAGTCACGGGTGTCGGAGACGCACGAGATGCGCTCAAGGCTCTCGATTCGACGGACTTTACCGCGGTCGTCACGGACTACTACATGCCTCCCGGCCCGACGGGGATCTGGCTACTCGAAAACGTGATGCATCAGCACCCTGAGGTGCGGCGCGTCTTGTTCTCAGGGTACGAGGTGCCGCACGAGCGGGATCTTCTTCGGATCGGCATGGTGCACTCGTTTTTGCGGAAGCCACTAAAGGCAGACGTTCTCGCGGATGCGCTCGCGACCGAGTCGCCTCGCGCGTCCGCGATCTAGTCGCAGTCGCCACATGAGGGGAACCAGGGGGGGGTCCTTTGGGAACCCTGGGTCCGCTACATCTCGGTCGGGGAAACTGGCTCGGCGGCTTCTTCCGCTTCCGCTTCGGCCTGCTGCTCTTCGGGGGTCTGGGTCTGCGCGCGTCCATGCGCGTTCTGGAACCCGGTCGCGGGGTCGACCGGCGCGAGGTGGATCGCGCGCATCCGGTCCGCGAACACTTCGGGTGCGAGCTGTCGGCGAAGACCGTTGACGAACTCTTCGATCGCCGCCTGACGCTTCTCGCGCCAAAGACGGAGTCGAACGCCTTGCGCCGCGTTCTCGAACGCGCGCTCTTCCATCGCGCGGCGGCCGGTCAGCTTCAACACGCTGAAGGCCTCGTTCACCGCGATCGGCTCAGGCGCGACGTCGCCCACATCCTCAAGCTCAAACGTCGCGCTGACGATCGCTTGGTGAATCGGCTCGTCACGCCCGCCGGGCGGTCGCCCCTCTCGCGTGAAGTAGCGAAGGTCGCCGCCGCGAAGCTTGGTGGCGGTGTCGATGCTGTGTCGTCGCGCGAGCGCGCGGAAGGCGCGTACATCTGCTTCTTTCGCTTCTTCGATGAGCTGCCGCGCCAGCGCTTCGTCGGCCACCAAGATGTGACTCGCGCGGGCCATTTCCGGGCGGCGGAACTCCGCGATGTTCGCGTCGTAGTGCGCGCGGACCTCTTCGTCAGTCACCGACTCTGGCGTGATCTGCTCGTCAAACTCGGTTCGGATGAGGTGCTGGACCGCGCTCTGCTTGGACGCGCGTACGACGACCGGGTTCTCATCAAACTCCCGTCGCTCCGCCTCGCGCGCGAGAAGCTCAAAACGCAGCAGCCGATCCGCGTGCTCGCGGAGCTTCTCAGGATCGCTAAACCGACCTCGGAGGAACGGCTGCTGGCTGTTGATCGAGTCCTCGATCTCACCGACCGTGAGCTGAAGCTCGCCCACGCTGGCGTACACCTGGGAACGTCGGCTGATCTCTTCTGGCGACCGCGCGGGAGCGGCCGGCTCAGCGCGATCGCCAGGTGCCCCAGGCGTCGCGGTCGGATCCGCCGCGGTCATCGTGGTTGGCTGGGCGGGCGCCTGTGACGGCCGCGCGACCGCGACCGCGATCAAAGACAGGGCGGTTCCGCCCAAGAGCGCGACAAGGTGGGAACGCTTCATGCGGGCAAGCTTTCAGGAAGCCCGCGTGTTTTCAATTCGATTTGGGTCTTTTTCGAAGACCCGGGCTGCTAGAAGCCGATGTCGATCCGGGCTTCACCGAAGAAGCCGCTGAAGATGTCGAAGCCACCGCCGAGGCGGAATTGGAGCTGCCGGATCGGCTTGATGCGAACACCGAGGGTGGGCGCGAGGCGAAGCCAGACGTTTGGGACGCTTCCGCCTTGGGTCCACTTGCGCGCGACCACACCGTAGTGACCCCCGCTCGCACCGTCGGCCGCGGGGGGACCATCGCAGAAGCGTCCACCTTCCACGGGGCTTCCGGGGGCGACGCAGGGGGCGTAGCCATCGCCGCTCGGGTAGGCCTCGGTGCGCGTCATGTCGCCGAGCACGACGCCGAGGCCAAGGCCGAGGCCGTACTCGATCGCGAAGACGTCGCTGAAGTTGGAGCTCCAGAGAAACGTCACGCCGACCATGACCGCCGAGAGGTTGCTGTCGATGATCTCGGTCTCTTCGATCGGGTCGTTGAGACCGCGGAACGGGCCGTTGACCGCAAAGCGTTGCCAGTACAGATCGGTGACGACGCTGAGTCCGTCTTTTCGATACGAGAAGCTCAAGCCGAAGCTGACGTTGTTGGTCTTGGTCGCGTCCTCGGTAAAGAGGTTCAGGATGAAGCCGGGGGTCCAGGTGTGCCGGTACATCGCGCCGAGGAAGTAGTACTTGCAGCCCGGTCGCTCGACCGACCCCGAGCAATCGCTCGGCGTATCCACCGTCGCCGGCGCGTCGTCTTCGCCCGCGACGCGTGCTTCTGCTTCCGCTTGCTCCGCCATCAGGTCAGAGCCCCCCGCGACGACCGAAGCCGGGGTGGTCGGGGTGGCGATCGGTTCCTCCGCGACCGCGTCGGGCGCGGGCTCCGAGGGCTCGCCGACCCGAGGGTCCGGCGCGGCGTCCATCATCGCTTCGCCCTGTGCTTCCGCGTCGCTCGGATCGCCCGGTAACGCGACGTCTTGGGCGCTCGCGATCGACGTCCCGAGAGCAAAGGTGCCAGCCATGGCGCCGGCAAGAAGAAGAGTTAAGGCTCGCATTCGGCGAATGTACGGCGTGGGTCAGGTCTCGTCTATGTCTGCCTCCGGCCTCCACGAGAGCCCACGTTTGCAGCGGTTTGGCGCCGCGGAAGGTCGCTGTACTTACCCGTCTTGCGCAGCGAAGCGCAGCCATGCCTCCGCGAGCGCGTCTGGCTTGAACCAGTGGACCATGTGGCCGACATCTTCGATCTCGACGAACGTTCCGTCGGTGAGCGCGTCAAAGCGGTCACGCTCGTCCGGGAGACGAAACCCCTTTTCCCCAAAGACACAGAGCGTGGGCACCTTGATGCGCGAAAGAAACGCTCCGAAGATCTCGATCCGAAACGGCATCGGCGCGGTGGTCCGGTGCATTGGGTCAAAGCTCCACTGCCGCTGCCCGTCGATTTCGCGGGTGCTCTTTTCGACCAAGAAGTGGGCGAGCTCATCATCCAGCGCGCGGTGCTGAAGCTTCATCCGCGCGACGCAGTCTTCCATGGTGCGCGTCTTGGGGTGCGCGTCGTTCTCGGTGCGCTGCTTCGCGACCGAGTTGAGCCACGATCGCACCTTCGAAGGCGCACGCTCAAGCTTGTAGGCGGGCGGGCCGAGGCCCTCGACCAAGGTGAGCGAGGAGAGCCGTTCGCTTCGTACCCCCGAGAACATCGTGACCGCGGTGCCGCCCATCGAGTGTCCCAAGAGGTGCACCTTCTCGCCTCCGCTGATCTGCGGGAGCAAGGCGTCGAGATCGAGAACGTAGTCGGGGAAGTGGTAGTACCCGCCCGCGCCGATCCACTCCGTCTCACCGTGTCCTCGCCAGTCGAAGGAGACAACGCGCAGGCCGGGGGAGCGTTGGCAGAGCGCGCGCGCAAAGCGGTCGAAGCTGAACCCCACGTCGAGGAAGCCGTGCGCGCAGACCAGGGTGGTGGCGCCATCGGGGTTCCACGTGATGACGTGATGCTCGAGGCCATTGGCGCGGATTCGTTTTTCTTCGATCTTCACGTCGATGACTTCACTCGCTGAAACGTGTTGGTGAGACGCGCGCGGGTGGCGCCTCGTTGTTCGTGATGCAGTTCGCGACCCACTGCGCGGTCAGCGGGGCCAAGAGGATCCCGTTGCGGAAGTGTCCGCTCGCGAGACAAAGGCCCGGGCTGAGCTCTCCGACGAGCGGTAGACCGTCCGGCGTGCCAGGTCGAAAGCTCGACCAGTGATCGCTGACCACCGCGTCGTTTAGCGCCGGTGAGATCCCGGACGCGATCTCGGTGATCGCGCGGAGCCCGCTGAGGGTCACGCCGCGGGCGAAGCCGACTCGCTCTTCTGTCGAGCCGATCAAGAGTCGGCCGTCGGGACGCGTCAGGACGTACCCGCCCGCGCCGAAGAGCAAACGAGAGAAGAGCTTGCCGCGGGAGCGCGCCGCGACGATTTGTCCTCGCACGGGGTGAATCGTGTCGCTCTGTAAAGAGAGCCCGGGGACGAGCGTAGTCCAGCTTCCCGCGGCTACCAGGACGTGTCCCGCGTAGAGCGTCTCGTTGTCTACCCGCGCGCCGATGACGCGGTCGCCTTCGAAGAGAAGCTCGCGGACGATGGCGCCCGAAGTGAACCGCGCGCCCGCCGCCTCCGCCGCGATCGCGAGCGCCTTGAGCAAGAGCTTCGGCTCGAGCTGCGCTTCTTCGTCAAGCGAGAGGGCGCGGGTGAATCGATCGCTCAGGCGCGGCTCAAGGGCGCGCGGGTCGATGATGTCGTGCGCGACGTGGTGCGCGTGCAAGCGGTCGTGTCGCTCGTCGAGCTCACCGGGGCGGTCCGGATCTTCGAGGACGAGCGCGCCGCACACGCGATGGCCGATATCGATCCGGTGATCGTCGGCCAACTGCTGCGCGAGCGAGGCGTGCAGCCCGCGGCTCTCGAGACCGATCCGGAGCGCGAAGTCATCGTGCGCTTCGACGCACGGCGCCAACATGCCCGCCGCGGCGCTCGAGGCCTCCGCGCCGGGAACGCTTCGCTCAAGGACCCGGCAAGAGACGCCGCGCTCCGCCAAACGGAGAGCCGCGCTCATGCCCATCACGCCGCCGCCCACGATCAAGACGTCTGCGTGTGTCGTCGTGTTGGCGCTCTTCATCGCGCGCGGAGGGTGACGCGACCGCGCCGCTTGGGCAACCGCTTCGACGGGGTGTCAAAAGCAGGGCTTGAGCCTAGTCGATGATGTCGACGGTCAACGATTCGTAGGGGCACTCGTCGCTGTCGCAGTCGGATCGAAGGAGGTACTCCTCGCCGGCGAGCCCGGTAAAGGTGTCCTCGCGCGTCGTCCCGGAGCATCCACCGCGACTGACGAGCACGCCGGAGCGAATGTTGGAACGAACGCGGTAGGTCCCGTCGATCGGGGCGACGAAGCGCGCGAGGGTGTCAAAGGAAACGCCGACGACCCCGTGGGTGGAGACGTCGTTGATGTCGAAGGCGTCGCATATCCAGCGCGGCCCCCAGGGGAGCGGGACGACCGAACGCGAAGTGCAGGCGGCGGAGGTCGCGCACTCGGGATCGATGCAGTCGGCGAGACGGTCACCATCGTTGTCGACGCGGTCGCTGCAGTCCTCGGTCGCGTCGACGCGGCGGATGGTCTCGTCATAGGCGATGTCATCGCTTCCGCTACAGTCGTACCCGCGACCGAGGTAGACGACCTCGCCCTCCGCGGCGTCGAAGACACGGGTGGTCGTGTCTGAGCTGGCGCGGGCGGCCCGGTAGCAGCCGTCGACCTCGCGATAGAAGTGCGAGAAGCCCGACGCGAGATAGCGACCGGCCCGCGGCGCTTGAAAGCGCTCGAGGTGCGCGACGCAGTGAAAGTCGCGTGATGTGTCTTGGCTCCAGAGGAGCGGTCCGCGGCCCGACACCGGGTACTCGCGGTAGAACGAGTTGTGGTGCGCCATCCCGCGCAGCGAGCCGAAGAGATCGGACGCGGGGATGCAGGTCGTCCCGAACGACTCCGTCGTGAGTCCAGGGAGAACGTTCGGTGGATTCGTTCGTTCCGTGACCGGCGTGAAGCCTGGCACGAGGTCCGGACCGCAATGACGCGCGCAGTCAGGGTCATCACAGTCACGCAAGCCATCGCTGTCATCATCGCGACCGTTTCTGCAGTCGTCGTCCCACAGGAGGTCGCTCGTCTCGCCGCAGCTCGGTCCCGAGCAACACTCCGGTGCGCTCAAGCAGTCGACGAGGTCCTCGCAATCGACCAGGCCGTCGCCGTCGTTGTCGCGTCCATCGTCGCAGTCCTCGAAGTCGCTAGAGCACACGGACGTGCAGTCCGGGTCCGCGCAGTCTGCGAGACCGTCGCCGTCGTCGTCCGTTCCGTTGGCGCACAGTTCTGTGGCGCACTCGTCTTCGCAGTCCGGGTCCGCGCAGTCTGCGAGACCGTCGCCGTCGTCATCGGTACCGTTTCGGCACGATTCGATGCAGATCGCCGCGCAGTCCGGGTCCGCACAATCGACGAGCCCGTCATCATCATCATCGAGTCCGTCGCGGCACTCCATTTCGGGCAAGCAACGAGCCCGCGCGGCGCAGTCGGGGTCGTCGCAGTCGACCAAGCCATCGCCGTCGTCGTCGCGCATGTTGTTGCAGGACTCCGCCGGTGTACAACGCGGACGATCGGCGCACTCCGGGTCGTCACAATCGACCAGGCCGTCCCCATCGTCGTCGACGCGGTTGTTGCAGAGCTCGCCTTCGGCGTCGCAGCGCGGATCGCGGGCGCAATCGGGATCTGCACAATCGACCAAGCCGTCGCGGTCGTCGTCTCGCGCGTTGTCGCAGCGCTCCTCGGTCCCGCAGCTCGCGTCGATTTCACAGTCGGGATCCGCACAGTCGACCAAGCCGTCCCCATCGTCGTCACGGCCGTTGTCGCATGACTCCGCGGCGAGGCAGCGAGGGCGGTCGTCGCAGTCCGGGTCGTCACAGTCGATGAGCCCGTCTCGGTCATCATCGCGCATGTTGTTGCAGACCTCCGTGGAGATGCAGCTGGCGTCCTCTTCGCAGTCGGGGGCCGCGCAGTCGACCAAGTCGTCGCCGTCGTCGTCGCGATCGTTGTCGCAGACCTCATCGACGGGGCGGCAGCGCGGACGGTCGTCGCAGTCGGGATCATCGCAGTCGGTCAGTCCGTCGCCATCGTTGTCCACGCCATCTCCGCAGCGCTCGGCTCCTGTTCCGGCGTCTGTTGCGCTGTCCGGAGGACCGCCATCCACGCCGGTGTCAGTTCCGCCGGTGTCTTCGCTCCCGGAGTCGACGTCGGCATCCATGGTCCCGGAGTCCACGTCGGTGTCGATGCCGCCATCGCCGCTTGTCGCCGTATTCGTCACCCCGCCGTCCACGACGTCGGTATCCGCTGTCACATCTGGGTCGGGATCGCACGCGGTGAGCAGCAGGAACGCGGACAAGAGCGACGAATACAGCGGGCGCGCCGTAGGTCGCGTGGAGGCAGCTCGTCGCAGAGCGGAGGTGCGGAATAAGGAAGAGCGCATACCCCACTTGTCGCAAGTCGCGACGGCATCGTTCATTCGTCGTCGCTTACGGGATGCTCGCTAGTCCACACAGAGCTCGAGCTCGGACACCGCGAGGCCGGTGGGTCGCGAGCGTACGGTCACCGCGGTCAACGCCGGTCGATCGCTCGGCGTGAGGTAGTCGCTCCAGTCGATCGCGTAGGTTCGGTGCCGGCTGATCGGGACCTCGAGCGCAAACTCGAGGTTGCCGTGGAGCGGAGTCTCGAGCTGCGCGAGAGGCAGTCCGCTGCCGTCCGCATGCGCAGACATGTAGAGGGTCGCGCTGGAGAACGACATTCCCTCAACGCTAAAGCGAACGCGGAAGTAGTCGCGCGAGGTGTCGAAGACCACGCCCGGTCCCCAGCGCGCGTAGTCGTGGGGCTCGCCGGAGAGAGAACACGCCATGTCCGCGAGCGAGTACTCGCACGCCGCCTCCCACTCTTCGACGGTGGCGTAGCCCGCCCGTCGCTCTGGCCACGTGATGCGCCACAGGACGCGTCCAGGTCCGCCTGCGCAAGGAACCGATGCCGAGCCGGTGTCCGGTCGTCCGGTGTCGGGTCGTCCGGTGTCGGGTCGTCCGGTGTCGGGTCGTCCGGTGTCGGGTCGTCCAGTGTCCATCGCGCCAGTGTCGGGTCGTCCGGAGTCCATCGCGCCAGTATCCGTTACGCCAGTGTCCGGTCGTCCGGTGTCCATCGCGCCGGTGTCCATCGCGCCAGTGTCCATCGCGCCAGTGTCCATCGCGCCAGTGTCTGTCGCGCCAGTGTCCCGTCCGGTGTCTGGTTGGTCGCTGTCCGGTTCGCCGGAGTCAATCGAGTCCGCGCCAACGTCCTGGGTTGTCGTGTCGGCGTCGAGCGCGCTCTCCCGATCCGCTCCGCACGCGAGCAGCAGGAGGCCGAGTAAGGTGGACGTGAGCAGTCGCATCGGCTTCATGTGGGGAGATTGACTCACTCGCGTGACCCAGACCAGATCCAGGCTCACGAACGCCAACAGGCCCAGTTCGATGGTCGGTCGGTGCGTTACACCTTCGTTCGATTGACCGAAGCGCGGGGCCGCGAGCCGCAGGTGCGTGGCGGGACCAGTCAAACGAAAAAGACCGCCGGCGCAAACCAGCGGTCTTTCTGTTCGCCTCAGGCGCCGCTCAGTTGAGCTTCGCGAGCAGCTTCTTGGCTCGGCTCTCGGAGGCCGCCAACAAGCGGAGCGCTTCCGGACCCGGGATGTTGAGCTTCTTGATGAGCGCCATCAGCACATCCTTTTCTTTGTCCGACTGCGCGCCGTCAATGAACGTGATGACGACCGCGTGCTGGAGCAGCATTCGGCGGTCGTGGGCGGAGAGGTCAGAGACGTTGATGTCGTCGAGCTTCTGCTCCGTCGCGGCGAACTCTCGAAGACCGCTCGCGTCGGCCTCGCTGATCCCGAACGCGTCGATGAGCGCCTCGACGACCTCGGACTCGCCGGAGTCCAATCGTCCGTCGGCCCACGCCACGGCCACTAGTGATTTGATCGTTGCTTCTTGCCAGTCCTGCATCGGCTCCTCCTGCGGCGAGACCGTAGCACGGCAAGCCCAGCCAAGACCGCCCCCCAAAAGGACGAGCTGACTCTCGCGCCGACGCATTCAGCGCGCGTTCCAGACAAAGGGCCTGAGAAAGACTGACGCGCTGCATGCTTTCCCCTACATTTACGCCGATGACCGCTTACCACGCCCCGTTCGCCGAAGGCGGCGAGCACGCCATTGATCCCGCCATCGCGCGAAAGCTCCTGACTCTCGCGCTGAGCGCAGGCGGAGACTACGCGGACCTCTTCTTTGAGTACGGAGTCTCGGGGAGCTACGGGTTTGACGAGGGGATCCTCAAGTCCGCGGGCCGCTTCGTCTCGATGGGGCTCGGGGTGCGCGTCATGAAGGGCGACGCGACCGGCTACGCGTACGTGCAGGACTACGCCTACGACGCGATGGCCAGAGCCGCGCGCACCGCGGCGCAGATCGCGAGCGGCGGCGGAACGGACCCGGTCGAGATTTCACCGCGTAGCGACTACGCGAAGCGCTATGACGTCCGTAAGCTCTCGTTCGATATCTCCGGCGAAGCCAAGCGCGACTTGCTCGCGCGCGCGGACGCCGCGGCGCGCCAAGCCGATCCGCGCGTCATTCAGGTCAACGCCTCCTTCAACGAAGAGATCCGCGAGATCCTCGTCGCGACTTCAACCGGTCACATGGCGCGCGACCGACAGCCGCTCATTCGCTTCGGCATTCGCGTCATCGTAGAAGACGACGGCAAGCGGCAGTCGGGCAACTCAGGAGGGGGCGGCCGGATGGGCTTTGAGTACTTCGACGACAAGAGCCCCGAGTGGCACGCGAAGGAAGCGGTTCGCCAAGCGGTGACGATGCTCGACGCGCAAGAAGCGCCCGCCGGTGAGATGGAGGTCGTGCTCGGGCCGGGCGACAGCGGCATCCTGCTTCATGAAGCCGTGGGTCACGGTCTGGAGGCTGACTTCAACCGCAAAGGCACCAGCAACTACACCGACCAGGTGGGTCAGCAGGTCGCCAGCGAGCTCTGTACGGTTGTCGACGACGCGACGCTCGCGGGCTCACGCGGGAGCATCAACGTCGATGATGAGGGCTTGGTGCCGACCAGCGCGACGTTGATCGAGAACGGCACGTTGCGTGGCTACATGCAGGACCAGCACAGCGCGGGTCACTTCAAGACGCGCGCGACCGGCAACGGCCGACGAGAGAGCTTCAAGAGCCACCCGATGCCGCGCATGACCAACACCTTGCTCTTGCCTGGGCAGGACGCACCCGAGGACATCATCAAGAGCGTCAAGAAGGGCGTGTACGCGACCAAGTTCGGCGGTGGGCAGGTCGACATCAGCAACGGCGACTTCGTCTTCTCTCTGACGGAGGGCTACCTCATCGAAGACGGCAAGCTCACCGCGCCGCTCAAGGGCGTTAACCTCATCGGCAACGGACCGGATGTCATGCGCAAGGTCGTGATGCTCGGTCACGACATGGTCCACAGCGACGGTATCTGGACGTGCGGCAAAGACGGCCAGTCCGTCCCCGTTGGCGTCGGCTGTCCCACCGTGAAGATCTCGTCGATGACCGTCGGCGGGACGCAAATGGGATGAACGCGCTGATGAACGACTCGCTCCACAACCGCACCCACAACCGCACCCACAACCGCACACAAACGTCAGCCGGGAGATAGGCATGGACCAACAGACCGAACTCCTCTCGATCGCCGATGACGTCGTCGCGGCCGCTCAGAAAGCCGGCGCGACGGTCGCTGAAGCAGTGGTCCGCGAAGGGCAACATCTGTCGACGAAGGTCCGCCTCGGCGAGCCCGAGCTCGTCGAAGAAGCCGGCTCCCGCTCACTTGGCTTGCGCGTCATGGTGGGTCAGCGGGTCGCGGTAACCTACACCAGCGATCTCAGCCCGCGCGGCCGCGCCATGCTCGTGAGCGACGCGCTTGAGCTGGCGAAGTTGAGCCAACCCGACGAGTTCGCGGGTCCGCCTGATCCATCCCTCCTCTCGACCGCCGATCAACACGTCGACCTCGACACGTTCGATCCCGCGATGAGCGCGCTGGACGCGGCGGAAGGTCTCCGCCGATGCGTCGCTGGAGAGAAGGCGGCGCTCGATGCCGATGAGCGGATCAAGAACAGCGACGGCGCGTCCTTCTCGCGCGCGGCCGGCGGCACGGTCCTGGTGACCTCGGGCGGCTTCCGCGGCGCGACTCGCGGGACCTACGCCTCGCTCGTGATCAGCCCGCTCGCGGATGACGAAGACGGAACGAAGCGACGCGGCCACCACTGGTCCGCGAAGCGCCACTTGGGCGAGCTCGACGATCCGATCACGGTCGGCAAGGAAGCCGCGCGCCGTACGTTGCGGAAGCTCGGCGCGGCAAAGATCGCGACCTGCGAGATGCCCGTTATCTTCGATCCCGATACGGCGCGCTCGATCCTTGGGCTGCTCGGTGGCTGCATCGGCGGCGGCGCGATTTGGCGAAAGTCGAGCTACCTCGTCGATCGGCTCGAGACGCCGGTCGCCAGTGAGCTCTGCACGATCATCGACGACCCGCTGATCCCGAAGGCGCCCGGCTCGCGGGCGTTCGACGGTGAGGGGCTCCTCTCGCGACGGAACATGGTCGTGGAGAAGGGCGTGCTCAAGACCTACCTGATGGGGAGCTACGCGGCGCGGAAGCTGAACATGGAGAGCACCGCGAGCGCGTCTCGCGGGAGCAGCGGCGGGGTCGGCGCGGGCACCAGCAACTTCGTTTTGCAGCCCGGCACGCAGACGCCCGAAGACTTACTCAAGAGCACCCCGCGCGCGCTCTACGTCACCGAGATGATGGGCTTTGGCTTCAACGGCGTGACCGGCGATTTCAGCCGCGGCGCCGCCGGCTTCTTGGTCGAGAACGGCGAGTTCACGCAGCCGGTCAACGAGGTCACGATCTCGCTCAACTTGAACGAGCTGCTCTTGCGCATTGACGCGGTCGCCAATGACCTCGACATGCGAACCGCGACGGCGGCGCCGACCTTCCGGGTCAGCGGGATGACGATCGCCGGCAAGTAGCCGCGTGCACGCGCGTTACGGTGTCCAGCGCTCCAGCGTGGTCATCGCGCCGGCTCGATTCAGGATCAGCTGAAGGCGCTCCGCCTGCGGCTTCGTGAGGCAGACGATGACGTCTCGCGCGACGCGTCCGAGCGGATCCACGAAAGGGTCCGCGCCGAGCGTTCCGTTCGCGAGCGGCACGATCGGGGGCGAGCTAACGCGGACCTGATGACGATGGCCGCGCGCCACCCAACGACCCGCGTGCTCGGCTTCGTTCGCGAGGATGACCCGCGACCGCGCCGCGAGACGCATCAGGCGCGGCCCAGGCAAGGTGTCCTCCGGCAGTTCCACGGTATCCGGAACGGCGGCGTGCGGGTCGAGGTCGACAACACGAACGCCGGCGTGGGCGAACTCAGGAAAGGCGTCCGCTTCGCACTCCACCCAACGCGGCTTGAGCGCGAGCACGTGCGGCGTGGGCGCGCATCGCCTGACCGTGACGCGCGCTCCATGGATCGGGACCTGCTCGACGTGGTCGCCGAGACCGTGAATCGTGAGTGACGGATAGCGATGACCGTGACGCGCCGCCTTGAGGTGCCGGCCGGGCAGCTCGAGGTGACTCAAGTACGCGAGCCTTCCGACCGTCGTGGCGTCCGCGTGTCCCCGCAACGTGAGCGAGCGGAGCGTCAGCGCGGCGCCTGCGATCAGCTTCGACTGCGCTTGATGAACGGTGAGATGTGTTAGCGCCGCGCGGGTCTCAGGGAGAGCCGCGTTGCTCTCAATCTCGAGGCGACGGAGCGCGCGGAGGCGCGGGAGCCAGGACGCCTCGGTGACGCCGTGGAGCGCGAGGTGCTCAAGCGAGGAGAGCGCGCCGAGTGGCTCCGCATCGTGCGCTGGACCCGACCAATAGATCCTCGCGCGACGGAGGTTCGGTGCACCTTCGCCGAGCGCTTCGAGCGTTGCCTCTTCATGGACCGCGACCGCGGGGATCTCCTCGACCGTTCCCGGAAACGCGTGGAGCGCGAGCTCAAGCGCGCCGACCGTCATCCCCGACGTTGGCGGGATCAGTCGACCCGCGTCTACGCGCACGAACTCCGATGTCAGGCCGAGGGTCTGGATCAGCTGGATCGCTTGCCCGCGCACCGCTGCGTCGGGGTGAGACAGCAGCCCTCGGAGCTTGTCGAGCGTCTCGTCTTCGCGCTCCTCGTCGGGCGGCTCGTCAGCACCGGTCACGCGATGATCATAGTCGAGCCCCTGAAACTGCGGGTCACCGATCGTGGTGTGGATGGCGGTGCGGCTCGAAATGGGATATCGCGCGCTGTGGAACGAAACACCTGGCTCATCGTCGGCATGTGGGTCGCCGCTTTGGTGGCGATCTTGGTGGTCGTCTTTCGACGCGACGCCGCGGAGGCTCCCGCGCCGGATCTCGAGACCCCGGGCGCCCCGGTGTACGTGTCGGGAGAACCGGAGGCGGACGCGCCCAGTGAGTCTCGCGAGCACCTGGAGGTCGCGCGTGTTCCAGAGGGCCCGTCATCCACGTTTCGTGGGGATCGTCGCCACACCGGTCGAAGCGCGTACCTCGGACCGAGCGCGAGCAACGTCGCGTGGACCTTTGAGACGCACGGTCGGATCACCGCGCAGCCCGTCGTGGGCGCGGACAACCGGATCTATGTCGCGTCGCATGATCACTTCATCTACGCCCTGACCGAGTTCGGGACGCAAGTGTGGAAACGCGACCTCGGCGGCTTCGTGTACTCGACGCCGTACGTCGACGGTTCTGGAAACGTCTACGTGGGGTCGGACTCCGGCGCGTTCTTCGCGCTCGACGATGAGGGCAACATCAAATGGCGCTTGCCTACCGAGAGCGACGCCGACACCGGCGCGGTCGCGGCCCCTGACGGCACCATCCACTTCGCGGCGGGGGTGCACCTCTACGCCATTGAACCGAGCGGAACCGTGAAGTGGCGCTTCGAAGCCCGCGCGAAGATCTTCACGACCCCGGCCGTCGACGATGACGGCACGATCTACATCGGTTCGCAAGACGATCAGCTCTACGCGATCGCGAGCGACGGTCGCGAGCGATGGTCGTACCGGACCGGCGGCGACAATGACAGCAGTCCTGTCATCGGGGACGACGGCACGATTTACTTCGGCTCCGATGATCATCACGTCTACGCGCTGAGTCGTGACGGCGCCCTCAAGTGGTCCAAGGACCTTGAGGGAATGGTCCGGGCGCCCATCGGACTGACGCAAGACGGAGCCGTGTTGGCGGGCGTGTTTGGTCCTCGTCCGCGGGTGGTCTGCATTGACCCGGGCGGCGACACGCGGTGGTTCTTTCCCGTTACCGTCGCGGAGTCGACGGAGATCGGGGTCTCTTCGGGGCCGCTGGTCGACCGGGACGGAAACATCTACTTCGGCGCTCACGACGACTACCTCTACGCGCTCAACCCGAACGGGCAGCTCCGCTGGGTGTTTCAGACCGCGGGGGACGTCGACGCGAACCCCACGCTCACCGCGCAAGGTGCCCTCTTGGTCGGCAGCGACGACATGCGCCTCTACGCGCTTCAGGCCGCCGCTCCGTAAACGTGCGCGGTCGCAGTTCGATCCGCTAGCATGCTCTTCCTATGGGCATCCCCGCGCCGGTTGCGAAAGGCTCGCTTGAGCAGACACCGCTGATCCATGTCTACCTCTCCATCGTGAAGAAGGGACTGTCTGGGACCTTGGCGGTGTGGCCAGACGAGGATCGCAAAGGACAGGACCGCGTGCTCTTCCAGAAAGGGCGACCGGTTTCAGGCAAGCTCCTGGAAGAGGTCGGTTCGCTTGACCGGGGCCTGCTCCCGCTTTTCCGGCGCCGCGGCGCCTACGCGTTCTACAACGTCGATCTCGTTTCGCAGTTCGATCCCTTGATGACCACGATGAGCGCGATGGCGATCGCGGCCGCGTCTCTGCGGGGCGGTGTCCGCGAAGGGTTCATCGAACGGACGCTCGATCAGCTCGGTCACCAACCCGTTCGCATCAAGCCCGGCACCGACCTCTCGGTGTTCTCCTTCATCGCGCGAGAGAACGCCTTTCTCGACTTGCTTCGCGCCGACCCGTCGAGCGCACCGGATCTGATCGCGGTCGCGCCCGACCCCAAGACCGCCAAGCGCGTGCTGTACCTCTTGTCGTTGGTGGGTGGACTGGCTCCGTTCGAAGGCACGGTGCACCAGCGGCGCACGGTGTCCGAGCGCATTCGGGAGAGCGGACCCCACGATCCGATCGACGGGGACAACGAGGCGCCGCCAAAGACCCAAGGGAAACCGAAAGCCAAGCGAAAGGAGAGCAAGCCGAAATTCGCCGTGGTCGAAGAGAAGTCGAACGACTTGCCGCCGCCGCCCGAGGGCCTCAGTAAGGAGCACCGCGAGCGCTGGAAGCTGATCACCGAGACGTCGGTGGAGATCGAAGAGCAGAACTTCTTCGAGATGCTCGGGGTCGACCGCGGGGCGACCGCGGAGGCCGTCAAAGATGCCTACTTCGAGAAAGCGAAGATCTGGCATCCCGACCGCCTGCCGCCGGAGCTCGCGGAGCTCAAGCCGATCGTCGATCGGGTCTTTGGCTACTACACCAACGCGGAGCAAGCGCTGGAGAGCCTCGAGGAGCGCGCGGCATACATTAAGAACGTACAGGGCGGCGGAGGCACGCCGGCCGCGGAGCGCAAGGTGAACGCGATCGTCACCGCCGCGATGGAGTTCCAGAAGGTGCACGTCTTTGTGCAGCGCAAGAACTGGGACGAGGCGATGCGCGTGGTGGAGCGCGCGATCGAGCTGGCAGAAGAGCCTGACTTCTTCGCGATGCGCGCGAAGATCAGGCTCAACACCAAGAACATGAAGATTCAGCTTGAGAAGCAGTTGGTGATCGACGACGTCGAGAAGGCGCTCGCGCTTCAAGACGACCACGAGGATGCCTTGATGGTCCGCGCGGAGCTCTTCACGAAGACGGGCGCGGACGCGAAGGCGACCAAGATCTACCGCGAGGTCGCGTCGCGGAACCCGAAGAACATAGAAGCCGTGCGCTTCGTTCGCATCGCCGACATGCGCGCGAGCGGCGGACCGGGCGCCTCGAAGAAGGAAGACGAAGGCTTGATGTCCCGGTTCTTCCGAAAGAAGAGCTAGGGGCCACTACCCCCTACCGCGAGGGAGCGCGAACTACTGAACGATTCGGAACTCCACGCGCCGGTTCGTCGCGTGACACTCGTCGGTGTCTTCTTGGCAGAGATGCTCCAGCTCTCCTACCCCGGCCGCGTCGAGTCGCGCGGTGACCCCGCGGGCCTGAAGCGCGCGCACCACGGATGCGGCGCGACGTTCCGAGAGGTCCTGGTTGTGTTCGTGACCACCCGCAGCATCGGTGTGCCCAATGATCTGCAGGTGGGTGATCTCGGGATGGTTCGCGAGCGCCTGCGCGATGTGATCGAGGAGCTCGTCGCTGCTGGCGAGAATTACGTCGCTGTCGGTCTCAAAGTTGAGGTGATCATCGATGGTGATGTGGTCGCCGACGATGTGGACGTCGGTCGGATCCGGCATGGTCCCGCTGAAGGGAGCCTGCACGGGCGGCGGGCTCTTGGGACCACAAGCGGCGATGAACGCGAGCGAGAGCAGAACGGTCGAGACGAACTTCATAAGACTCCTTGGCACTTCGGGGCGCTCTCTATTTGGCGCAAACCGCTTTCCTGCCGGCTTCGCGCCGCGCGCGGTTTGCGGTGCTCATCGCAGCTCAGAGATCAGGTCGTCGACGCTCTTCTTCGCGTCGCCGAAGAGCATCTCGGTGTTGTCCATGAAGAAGAGCGGGTTGCCGACCCCCGCGTAGCCCGAAGACATCCCGCGCTTGAACACGACGGTCTTCTTGGAGCGCCACGCCTCGAGAACCGGCATCCCGTAGATCGGGCTCGCTTCGTCGGTCTGCGCGCTCGGGTTCACGATGTCGTTCGCGCCGATCACGAGGACCACGTCGGTGTCGTCGAAGTCGTCGTTGATCTCGTCCATCTCGCGGACGACGTCATACGGAACCCCGGCTTCGGCCAAGAGCACGTTCATGTGTCCAGGGAGGCGCCCAGCGACAGGGTGAATCGCGAAGCGTACGGTACACCCACCGCGCTGGAGCAGCTCGGTCATCTCTTTCACCGGGTGCTGAGCGCGGGCGACCGCCATCCCGTAGCCCGGAACGATGATGACGTTCTGTGCTCCCTTGAGGGCGACGACGAGATCGCTGGCGTTGGTCTCCGAGACGTCGTCAGCGCTCCGCTCCGGACCGCCGCTGCTCTTTTTCTGATCGGCGGTGCCGAACCCACCGAAGACGACGTTCAGGATGGAGCGGTTCATCGCGCGGCACATGATGATCGACAAGATCGCGCCGCTCGCTCCGACGAGCGCGCCGGTCGTGATCAAGAGATCGTTGCTCAGGACAAAGCCCATCGCCGCCGCGGCCCAGCCCGAGTAACTGTTGAGGAGGCTGACCACGACGGGCATGTCCGCGCCGCCGATCGCCATCACCAAGTGGGCGCCGAGGACCGCGGTGATCGCGGTCATGATAAGCGCGAAGCGCAAGCCCTCGTCGACCGTCTCCGCGCCGATGAACGGGATCGCGAGGTAGACCGTCGCCCCGACCAACACGAGGTTGATCAAGTGTCGCCCGGGTAGCAAGAGCGGCTTCCCGCTCATGCTCCCGCGGAGCTTGGCCCACGCGATGACCGAGCCGGTGAAGGTGATGGCCCCGACGCCGACCCCGATCCAGACCTCGATCAAGTGAATGGTGTGCGCGACGCCGGAGAGCTCTTCCGCCGGATCGGCGTAGGTCGACAGCCCCACCAAGACCGCGGCGAGCCCGACGAAGCTGTGGAGCAGCGCGACCAGCTGCGGCATCGCGGTCATCACGACGCGCTTCGCGAGAACCGCGCCGACCGTTCCGCCGATCAGGACCGCTCCTGCGATCCACTTGAAGTCGGCGACGCGCGGATGGAGCGCGGTCGCGACGATCGCGATCACCATCCCGAGGATGCCGAAGATGTTCCCGCGGCCCGCGGTCTCTTGTCGCGAGAGCCCACCGAGGCTGAGGACGAAGAGCACGCCCGCGGTGAGGTACGCAACGGTGAGCTGGGTCTCGCTCATGACGGACCTCGCTGGAACATCTTGAGCATCCGTTGGGTCACGAGGAAGCCTCCGGCGATGTTGATGCTCGCGAACAAGATCGCGACCGCGCCGAGGATCGCGGCCAAGCCAGTGCTCCCGCTCCCGGCCTGCAGCATGCCGCCCACGATGATGATCCCGCTGATCGCGTTGGTGACGCTCATGAGCGGAGTGTGAAGCGCCGCGGTCACAGACCAGACGACCTGCCAACCGATGAAGCAGGCGAGGACGAAGACGGTGAAGTGCTGCACGAACTCAGCGGGGGCGTAGGTGCCGAGGAGCGCGGTCAGCGCGATCAGGACCGCTCCGACCGTCACGGTCTTCATCGCGCTCGGCGGTTCGGCGGGTTGCCCGTGCCCATGAGAGCGCTTCTTCTCGCGCTTGATCGCCGCGGGCGGATCGACCGCGCTGCGGGTCTCGACCGGCTTCGGTGCGGGCTTCGGTTTACGGGGCGGAGGCGCGAGCGGTTCGCCTTCGAATACGATCGTCGCGGCGCGGACCACCTCATCTTCCAGGTCGAACACGAATTCGCCGTCGCTCATCATGTCATCGAGCAGGTGCGCGATGTTTCCGCCGAAGAACTTGCTCGCGGTCGCCGCCTTTCGGCTCGGGAGATCGGTGAAGCCGAGGATGTGCACCCCGCGCGCTACGACCGCTTCGCCCGGAACGGTGAGCTCGCAGTTGCCGCCGCGTGACGATGCGAGGTCCACGATCACCGAGCCGGTCTTCATTCGGTCGACCATGTCCTCGAGGATCAACTTCGGCGCGGGGCGGCCGGGGATCAGCGCGGTCGTAATGATGATGTCGACCTCATCCGCTTGTTCGCGGAAGAGCGCCATCTCCGCGTCGATGAACTCGTCGCTCATGATCTTCGCGTAGCCGCCTTCGCCTTCGCCGCTCTCGTCGAACTCGAGCATGAGGAACGTCGCGCCCATGCTCTCGACTTGTTCCTTGGTCGCGGGGCGCACATCGAACGCGCGGACCTCCGCGCCGAGGGAACGCGCGGCGCCGATCGCGGCGAGACCAGCGACGCCCGCTCCGATGATCAGCACCTTTGCAGGACGGGTGGACCCGGCGGCCGTTACCTGTCCGCCGAAGAAGCCCTGGTAGACGGCGGCGGCTTCGACGACCGCTTGGTAACCCGCGATGTTCGCCATGCTCGAGAGCACGTCCATCTTCTGCGCGCGGGTGATCCGCGGGATACGTTGCAGCGAGATGGCGTTGATCTTCCGCTCAGCGAGCGCGGCGCGCTGGGCTTCGTCTCCCTCCAGCATGGAGATGAGCGTCGCGCCCTCACTCATCTTGTTGATCTCGTCGGTCGAGGGATCAACGACCTTGAGAATCAGCGAACAGGTGTAGGGGTCCCCGATCGTCGCTCCGGCGGCTTCGAAGTCCGCGTTCGCGAACCCTGACGCTTCACCGGCGTTCGCCTCGACGACGACTTCGAACCCAAGCTTGGTGAGCTTTGGGATGGTGTCGGGGACGACCGCGACCCGATGCTCCCCCGAACGGGTTTCCTTGAGAACTCCGATCTGAATCGCGCACCTCCGTTCGGAGCGAGGCTATCAGATACGCCGTCACTATCCGTGCGGTCCTGTTCAATTTCGTTATGCTGCCGACGTGGATCCTCTCAAGGAACTCGCGAAGTGGCTCGCGAGCGCCCAAAGCGGCACGGCCGACCTCCGGGAAGCGCAGGCGATCCATGATCGCATCGCGAATCAGAGGCGCGAAGAGGCGTGGGCCCTCCGCGCGATCGCGAGCAAGCTGGGAGCGATCGCGACCGGCGGCATGACGACGGTGGATCCGGATCTGTCGGCGATCGAGAGCGTCGCGGATGGGGTCGCTCAGCTCGAAGCGCGCATCGGGAACGTGATCGCGCAGGACCTCTTCGATGACGTGATCGAGTCGCTCCCGGACGGCCTTATCGTGGTCTCTTCGGATGGACGGATCGCGCGCGCCAACCTCGCGGCCCACGAGCTCGCGCAGCGGGAACGCGGGGAGCTGGTCGGCGGGGACATGGCGAGCCTCATCGAGGAGTGGGACACGATCCGTAAAGAGGTTCAATACGGACAGCGCGGCGATGTCGAGGCGACGCTATTGACCGCGTCAGGCAGCGTGACCGTCGCGCTCTCCGGGAGCGCGCTTCACGCGCGGTCGCGAACCGATCGACGACTCGTGTTCCTCGTCAAAGACATCACCGCGCGAAAGGTGATGGAAGAGCAGCTCGCGACCGCGCGAGACGAGGCGCTCGCGTCCAACCGCATGAAGTCGGCGTTCCTCGCGAACATGAGTCACGAGATCCGGACGCCGCTCAACGGGGTGCTCGGGATGCTCGGGCTCTTGCTCGACCGGGAGCTGGGCGACGTGGAGCGCGAGTATGCGCAGACCGCGCGCCGGAGCGCGACCACGTTGCTCGACATCGTCAACGACATCCTCGACTTCTCGAAGATGGAAGCTGGGAAGCTGGTCTTTGAGGAGATCGTCTTTGACGTGCGCTCGACGGTCGACGACGTCTTGGAGCTCCTCGCGCTTGAGGCGGAAAAGAAGAAGCTCGAGTTGACCGCTCTGATCCCGCGGAACGTACCGGTCGAGGTTCGCGGAGATCCCGGCCGCCTGCGCCAGGTGCTGACCAACCTTGTGAGCAACGCGATCAAGTTCACCAACAAGGGGAGCGTCGTCGTGCGGGTGGATCTCGCCGAGGACCTCGGCGATCGGTGCATGCTGCGCTTCGAGGTCGAAGACTCCGGCATCGGGATCGAAGAAGAGGTGCTCGACCGGATCTTTGAGCCGTTCGTTCAAGCGGACGGTTCGACGACGCGGCGCTTCGGCGGGACCGGGCTCGGCCTCGCGATTTCACGACAGCTCGTCGAGCGCATGGGCGGAGAGCTCTCGGTCGAGAGCCGGGTCGGGGTTGGGTCCATCCTGGCGTTCGGCGCGCAGTTCGGCCGGGTCAGCGCGGAGACGGAGCAGCGCCGGATGCGCGCAGAGATCCGCGGCATGCACGTCGTGATCGGTGACGCCAGCGATGACCGACGGCACGCGCTCGCCGAGCGTCTCGAACAGTGGCGCGCCACGCCCGCGAGTTTTGGGAAGCGGGGCGCGTTGCTCACGCATCTGCGTCGGCGCGTGTCCGAGGGGAACCCCGTGGAAGCGGTCTTGGTCGACATCGACTTCGGCGGTGAGAACGGCGGGCTTGAGACCTCGCGTCAGATCCAAGCGGATCCGACGACAGGTCGCCCCCCAACCGTCGTGTTCATTCCCGTGGGTCGGGAGATGCGCGCGGCGCAGCTCGACGAGGCCGGCGCCGCGGTCGCGCTGTCGCGTCCGATTCGAGATACGCAGCTCTTCGACTGTCTCATGGCGCTCTCTTCGATGAAGGTCCGCGCGGTCCGACCGCGGCGACAGACCACTACGACCGCTCCGCTCGTGCGGCGGCGTAAGGACGTCCGCTTGCTCGTCGTGGAGGACAACGCGATCAACCTCAAGCTCGCGATCGCGCTCGTCGAGCGAATGGGCTTCTCGGTCGACGGCGTCATGAACGGCGAAGAGGCGCTCGAGGCGATGGCGCGGACGCACTACAACTTGATCTTCATGGACTGTCAGATGCCCGTCATGGATGGGTACGAGGCGACCCGCCGGATCCGCGAGCGGCTCGGAGACGACGGTCCGATCGTGATCGCGATGACCGCGCACGCCGCCGATGAGGTCCGCGAGAAGTGTCAGGCAGCGGGCATGAACGACTTCATCAGCAAGCCGGTGGACGAGTCCGAGCTGCGGCACGCGCTTGAGGACTGGCTCGGCGAGGGGAAGCCAAGGCCGATCAACAGCCGGCCGCCCAGCATCACACCGCGCGCTCGGACCATTGATCCCAAGCGTCTTGAGGATCTCCGCGCGTTCGCGATCGAGACCGGGAAGCCGGAGCTCATCGGGGAGCTCTTTGACGGCTTCCTCGCGCAAGCCAAGTCTCAGCTGCGGACGCTCCATGAAGCGATCGAGTCGAGCGACCACGAGCGCATTTCCTTTGTGGCGCACGCGCTTAAGGGCGGCGCCGCGAACCTCGGGATCGAGCGACTGGCGTCGATGCTCGCGCGCATCGAGCGCAAGACGGAAGACCTCGAGCAAGCCGAGCTGCTCCGCCGCTGGAACGACATGGAGATCGAGCTGGGTCGCGTGCGGGTCGAGCTAAAGCGGATGCGCCCAAGCTGACTTTGCTGCTCTCGCGAGGGCGGTGAGTGCGCTCGCTCAGGGAGCGGGCTGAGTCGAGGCGGGACGGTGCGCAACGTAGGACGCGAGGCCACCCGTTTCGCTGTCCATGGACTCGGCGCCGAGGTCCGCGAGCGTCGTGCGCGGGTCCGGGATCCACTCCTCGTCGGGGCCCTCTTCCGGCAGGACCAAGAGGTTGCCGAGGTAGTCCTTGCGCTGCCCAAAGACGAAGGCCTTGAGGACGTAGAGCAGGAGCGAAGGCTGGTCGAGGTTGGGGTGAATGTGCGGCGCGATCTTCTCCGCATGCGCGGCCGGGAGCAGGCTCCAGTGAAGGCCAGGCGTGACGTGATGGATCGTGTGGTAGCCGTTGTTCAACGTCACCCAGTTCACGAGCTTGCCGACGAAGTTCCGAGAGTGGTTGTACTCGCTTGTCTCGTCGCAGCCGTCGTGCTGCAGGAGGTTCATCGTCACGATGCCCCACTGCGCGTAGAGGTGCGGGATGAGCCAGAAGACCAGGGCGAGGCGCCAGTCCAAGACGAAGAGCGCGATCTGAACGACCCACAGGGCGACGAACTCAGCGACCAGCTGCTTGAACCAGCGCGGGTGACGCGTCCGCATTCGCGCCGCGTAGGTTGAGTCTGCCCGCATGATCGACGGGGCGATGCTCGCGAGGAAGAACACGAGGTTGAGGAAGTTCCAGCGGAACCGCGCCTTTGACGTCCGCATGACGTCGCGTCGCGTCTGCGTGTGCTTGTGGTGGCTGAGGTTGTGGCCCGGGACGTAGCTGCTGACGGGGTGGCCGTACGTCATCGTGAGCACGCACTGATAGATCTTGTTCATCCAGCGCCGCTTGAACATCGGCGCGTGAACCGAGTTGTGCGTCGAGATGGCGCCTTGAAAAGCGGTCAAGCAGATCATCGCGAACAGGATCGATCCGATGAGCCAGCTGTTTACCTCGGGCGCGCCAGCGACGAAGCGCGAGAGGTCCACCGTGCTCGCGTCGAGCGGCCGCAGCACAAACGCCAGCGCGAGCAGCGAGAAGTAGAGGCCGTTGAAGGAGAGCGTTCGGATGTCAGCGCGGTAACGAAGCACGTCGATGGCGTACCGCGATCACTCAGAGAGAGCAAACCCGCGGTAACCGGCCGGTCGGCCGAAAGCTTGAGCAAGAGTTTACGCCAACACGCGCGTGAGCGGACCGGAGCTGTAGCTCCCGAAGCTCGAGGTCTCCACGCCAAACGCCTGTGCGATCGGGAGCAGCAGGTTGTTATGCATCTGGCCACGAAGCGGAGGTAGCGGCCCGTGAACGATCGAGCGAAGGAGGCTCCACTCCGAATAGACGTCCCAGTTGAACTTCGCCTCGCCGGCTCGTGGGCGGGACTGCTACACCGCTCCCGTGCGCCGCACCGACCCGTCATTGATCCGGATCTCGGGTCCCCCCGTGCTCCCTGCGAGTCCCCGCGAGGTGTTCGCCGCGCTCGCTCCTTTTTGCACAGAGAAGCGACTCTCGCGGATCCGACAAGTCGCTGAGTCGAGGACCTTCGACGTGGTTCCGGTCTTGGAAGACGTGAGCGATCCGCACAACACCTCGGCCGTGCTTCGAAGCTGTGATGCCTTTGGTGTGCAACAGGTCCACGCGGTGCCTGGCTCCTGGGGTTTTCAGGTGACGCACAAGATCTCGCGCGGGACCCATCGCTGGCTCGACGTCGTCGCGCACGAGAGCGCAGAAGAATGCGCGGAAGCGCTTAAGAAGGAAGGGCGCCAGATCATCGTGGCGTCGATGGATGGCGATCTCAGTCCGTCCGATCTCGCGGATGTCCCGCGTCCCGCGATCGTCTTCGGGAACGAGCATCGCGGCCCGTCAAAGACGATGCGCGATTTCGCTGACGGAGTGTTCGCGGTTCCTATGGTGGGTTTCGTGGAGTCTTTGAACGTCAGCGTGGCGGCCGCGATCACGCTCTTCTGCGCGACCCAAGGGCGGCGCGGAAACCTCTCGGCCGAAGAGCGCGAAGTGCTCGCCGCGCGCTACTTGATGGCGACGGTCCGCAACGCCGACCAAATCCTCCGCGATCAAGTCACGACCGCTTGAGACGCCAATCGATCGCGTTCGTGATGGGGATCCGTGAGCCGAAGACCATGAACGGGCCGCCCTGACACAGCAGCGGGTCAAAACGGACACATCGCGTGCCCGCTGCTCCGATTTCTCTATAGAATCCAGCGCTCCAGGACGGCCCCGCATTTGCGTTCGTCGTCGGTACCCAGCTGATGGCCCGAAAAACCCTCAAAGCCCGCAAGTCACTCGGGAAGGTACGCAAGCCCCGCAAGCGCGGCGGACTCACGCGCTGGCTGTGGCGTTTGCTCCAGCTCGCGTTCCTCCTGGGTCTGCTCGGTCTCCTCGGGTTGATGGGCATGTTTTGGTACTACGGCCAAGATCTCCCCGAGGTCTCGACGCTTCATCACTACGAGCCGCCTCAGACGACGCGCGTGGTGGACCGCAACGGCCAGACGCTCGGCGAAATTTTTTCGGAGCGGCGAACCGTCATCCCGATGGCGCGCGTCCCGCGTAACTTTGTTCTCTCCGTACTCGCGGCGGAGGACGCCGACTTCTATCAGCACAAGGGCCTCGATTATCCCGGCATCGCGCGCGCGGTGGTGTTCGACATCATCCAAGGCCGGAAGGCGCAGGGCGCGTCGACGATTACGCAGCAGGTCGTGAAGCTCATGTTGCTGACGCCCGAGCGGACCATCCGCCGAAAGGTTCGCGAGCTGATCTTGGCGCGTCGTCTCGAGAACGAGCTGAGCAAAGATGAGATCCTGCATCTCTACATTAACCACATCAACTTCGGCCACGCGCGCTACGGCGTTCAAGAAGCGGCGCGCTACTACTTTGGCAAAGACGCCGAGGAGCTGTCGCTGGCCGAGTCGTCGCTGATCGCTGGCGTCCCGCAGGCGCCCGCGCGTCTCTCTCCGCGTTCGCATCCCGAAGCGGCCGCGCGTCGCCAGTCGTTCGTCCTGCGTCAGCTCGAGGCGAAGCGTGAGGAGCGCTGGCCGGATCTTCTCGCAAGCGAGATCGAAGAAGCGCGGGACACCAACGTCCTCCTGACCGATCGCAGCGCGCGGCATCAGAACGCGCCCGAGGTCATGACCATCGCGCGTCGCCGGCTCCGTGAAGAAGTCGGCGAAGAGGCGTTCCAGCGGGGCGGGTTTACGGTTCACACCACGCTCGACCTTGAGCTCCAAAACGCCGCGCGCGAGGCGGTGCAGAGCGGTCTTCGCGCGCTCGATGATCGTCAGAACTTTCAGGTCCCCATCACGCGTGCGCGTCGCGCCCCTACCATCGATGACGTCGACCGGCTCCGGGTCGGCGGTACCTATGACGCGGTGGTCGTCGGCACCAGCAACACCGACGCGACCATCTCGCTCGACGTGGGCGGACACGAGGCGATCGTCGATCTTCGATCGCTCGCGCGGCACAACCCCAACGGCTTGTCGGCGCGAGACGCGGCGTTCAACGGCGCGAAGGTGCGCGCCTCCATCTTGCGCGTGGACGGGGACGGCGAGAAGGCAGAGGCGCAGATCGAGCTCGGTCCGCAGGGCGCCGCGCTCGTGATCGATCCGCGGACCCGCGACATCCTCGCGATGATCGGTGGCTACGCGCGGACCTCCGGCTTCAACCGCGTGACCCAAGCGGTGCGTCAGCCCGGGAGCACTTTCAAGCCGCTGGTGTACGGGGTCGGGATCCGGACCCGCGAGTTCACGCCCGCCACGCTCGTGATCGATGCGCCCGCCGTTTACGACGAGTGGAACCCGAACAACTACGAGACCTGGCGACACCGCGGTCCGATTCGCATTCGGGAGGCGCTCGCCAACTCGGTCAACCTGGTCGCGATCCGCGTCATGGATGACGTCGGTCCGGAGCACGTCGTGACCTTTGCGCATCAGCTCGGGATCGAGAGCGAGCTCGAGGCCACGCTCTCGCTCGCGCTCGGCTCCAGCGGCGTGCGACCGATCGAGATGGTCAACGCCTACGCGACCTTTGCCGCGGGGGGACGCTGGGCGGCGCCTCGCTTGATCACGCGAATCGAAGGGCCGGACGGAGACGTCGAGCTCCCCGCGCCGGATCCGCCACGTGACGTGATGACGCCGGCCGAGGCGTTCATGATCACGAGCTTGTTGCGCAGCGTCGTCCGGAGCGGCACCGCGAGGCGCGCCGGACGGGCCCTTGGAGGGCGACCGGCGGCGGGCAAGACGGGCACCAGCAACGACGCGCGCGACGCCTGGTTCGTTGGCTACACGCCCAACGTGGTCGCAGGGGTGTGGGTTGGTTTCGATGATCGTCGACCGCTCGGGAGAAGAGAGAGCGGTGGACGCTCCGCGCTCCCGATTTGGATCGATATGGTGAAAGCCGCGGTCGGGGAATCCCCCATCGTCGATTTCCCGGTCCCCAGCGGAGTCGTGACGGCGCGCATCGATCCGGAGAGCGGGCTCTTGGCGTACGAAGGGCTCGAAGGGGCGATCGAGGAGTACTTCCTGGACGGAACGGAGCCGACCGAGCAAGCGCGGCCCCCCGATGTCGCGGACCCGACCACGTTCCTGATGGAGCAGTTCGGATCTGCAGCGCCACCATGAGCGCGAAGACGCCGAAGGTGCGCGCGCTCGGCGTTTCGCTTTTCCTCTGTGCCGGGCTGGTGTCCACGGGGCTCACACAGGGTCAGCCCGCGGTTTCGCATGACTCCGTCCAAGCGTTTCGTGGGTACCTCGGGGCTCAGTTCACGGCGATCGACGCCGAGGCGTGTACGGGACTCGCGTCAGTCGAAGGGCCGCGTGCGGCGATCGGCGCGCGGCGCGCCTCGCTCATCTGTGATGGCGCACGTGTCACGGTCACCGAGGAGCGATTGACGCCTCGGTGGTACGCGCCGTTTCTTCCTCGGTGGCGCGTGGAGGGGGTGACGCAGCATCAGGTCGTGGGGTTGGGCTCGCCGGCAACCCCCGCTGAAGAGGTCGAGAACGGCGACACGGAACCGAGCAGGCCTCGGAGCCCGGCGACCCCGCTCATCTTGATCAGCGACACCAACGTCACCGCGCGCGCCATGCGTCTGCGCTCCCGCGGCTACGTCGCCATCGGGCTTCGTGACCTCGATGGAGACGGACGAGACGAGCTCGTCCTGGTCGACGAAGGCGCGCACGTTGAGGTTTATCGAAAGACCGGGAACCGACTGGCGCGTGTCGCCCGCCGCGAGCTCCCAGCGACGCCTCGCGCGGTTCCTCGGCGGAGGATCTTCGGCACGACCGCTCCGCACCCAAACGGGTTGATCATCGAGCTCTCATCACGTCCCTTTTCGTTCTTGGCGCAAATGGACGAAGGCGCGCTCGAGCTCCGCATGGACGAGACCGACTGCCCGCCTGGGGCGCATCTGCTCGGCGATGTTTGCGCGCGACCGGTCGATGGACGTGACTACTTCGCTTCGACGCTGGAACCGCGGGAAGGCGCCGCGGCGCCGAGGCGCGCGCAAGGGTCGTTTTACCAACGCCGTCACGGCGAGTTCGGCGCCGCCGAGGATCGCGTGGCGGTCGAAGCGATCGTAACGCCGCACGGTCGCTTGGCGGTGGTGGTCGGCGAGCGTCCCTCCGGCGTGATGGGGCACGGCGCGGCGCTCGCGCTCGCGGATCTGGACCGCGACGGCGGGGCAGAGATCCTCACGAGCTCCGCCGCGGAACAAGGGCAGGGCGACCACTTGATGATCACGCGAGCCCGGAGGGACGGAGTGATCCTCTCCGTGTGGCGCTCGGGTGGTGTTGGAGGTTCGGTACTTCTCGCGGACGCGGGAGATCTGGACGGTGACGGTGCGGCGGCGTTCGTCGCGATCGAGGAGCCCCGCGGCGGCGGACGCGCGCGGGCCTGGGTGGTCTCTTGTTGTGAGTCGCGCGAATGAAGACGCGCTTCATCGCTGCGCTAGCGATCGTCGTGACGGTGGTCCCGCTCCTCGCGGTGGACGAGGGGAGCGCGGCGCTCCCGGTTGGCTATGGCGGCGTGGTTCGCTGGCCCGCGTCCACCGCGCTTCGAATTCCGGATACGCGCGCGCCGAGGACCGCCTTTGAAGCGGCGCTCGCGCGCTCGATTTTCGACGGGCTCTACGATGTGGACGAGTCGCTCCGCCCGGTCCCGGTTCTCGCCGAGTCGCTCCCTGCACGAGAAGGCGAGCGCTTCACCGTGCGCCTGCGCGAGGGGCTCACGCTTCATGACCGCCGACCGCTCACCGCGCAGCGCGTGCTCGAGGCGCTAGAGACGTCGACGAGCTTTTGGTTGGCGGGTCTTCGCCGCCCGGACGGCTCCCTCGACATCGAGGCTACCGGGCCACGGACCTTGAGCATCGGGGCGAGCCGGACCACGCGTCCCTCGCGCGTCCTCGCCGCGACCCCGCTCTCGATTCGGCTCGGCTCCGCCGGCACTGGCTCGTTTCGCGCGCGGATGCGCGAGGGGAAGCTCGAGCTTCGCGGTTTTCGTGGAGCGGCCCGCGGGGCACCGTACCTTGATCGCGTGTTGCTGACGGCACCGAGGGCGCGGGGCGACGCGCTGCGTGAGTTTGAGCTGCAGCGCATCGACGGATCGTGGTTCGGCGCGCGTTTGTACGGCGGCGAAGAGGAGACGACGGAGAGCGTCACGGTGACGCGCGCGCCGTTGATGATCGTCGCGAAGCGGTCAGGGCCCGCGCTCGCGATCCTCGCGCGGTCGGTCGACCGTCGCCGCTTGGCTCGCGTGGGTCTCGCTCCGACGGACCGATTGGCGCCCGAGCTCCCGCCCCCAGGGCTCGGCGGCACGAGCGCGACCGGCGCGGCGACCATCGTGATCGCGATCGACCGTGGTGACCCGCTCATGGCGCGGGTGGTCGAGGCGCTCCGCGCGCAGCTCGATGAACGGGGCGTACGCCTTCGGGTCGGGCCGGCGTCTCGGGCGGACGTCTCGTTGGTCTCGGTGGTCCCGGGCCTCCCGGGGAACGTCGCGCTGCTCGCGACCGCGTTTGACCTCGCGGGCGATCGAGGCGCGGCAGAAGCGTTGGCGAGTGGAAACCTCGCCGGCACGGGTCACGCGGCGCGACGTGCCTCGAGCCTGTCCGCGCTGGTCTTGGGCGTTCGGCAGGAGACCCTTCACTATCGCCGTGCGCGCGCGGTTCGTCGCGACGACCACGACCACGTGTTGATGCGCGAGATTCACGTCTCCCGGAGCGCGAGCGGGGAATCGCGATGAGGTTACGCTGGAGAGTGCTCTTCGCGCTCGTCGTCACGGCGCTCGTGCCGATCGCGGGAATGGTCTACTGGGCGCAAAACGTCTTCCTGGAGCAGGCGCGCGAGCAAGCAGCGCGCTTGCTCTCGGAGCGTCACGCCGGGGTCAGCGATGCGCTCGCGCGCCGTCTCGAGGACGACCGCGAAGTGCTCGCGAGCCTTTGTCGTGACGATGATCGGATCGATCAACTGATGCTCGAGATCGCGACGGACCGCTTCGGTCCCGCGCGTGAGCAAGCGATGCACGAACGGGTGCCGCGCTGGATGGCGGCCTATCGGTTCGACGTCCTCTTTATCGTGCAGCTCTCTGGGAGTGACCGTGGGCGGATCCTCGGAGCCGGGCATCATCCGGATCACGTCGGCGCGCGGGATCCGTCGCTCGCGGACGCGCTGGAGCGCGAGGCGCCGGGGAGCGCCTTCGTGAAAGACGTGCGGGTGCGTCGCGGGAGCATCACCGATCAACGATCGCTCCTCTCCGGTTGCGTGACGCCGAGACGCGACGGTGTCCAGATCGGTCTCCTCGGAGGCCGCGCGCTCTCCACGGACGGTACGCTCTTCTCGGGTCTCGAGGCGGGGCTGACCTTGTCCCTGGTCGAGAACCCGCCAAGCCCGACCCAAGTGATCGAGCGCTTCGACCACGTCGACGGGTCCGCGGCCCTCTACCTCATCAGCGCGGAAGACGAAGACGCGCTCGGGGCGCAGCGCCAGAGCATCACGCGGGCGGCCCTGGTCGCGGGTGGGGTCGGGCTCTGCATCGCGTTTCTGCTCGGCTGGTTCCTCGCTGGACGCGTCACCCGCGATGTCGACGCGATGATCGCGTTCGCCAAAAAGATCGGCGGGGGTGATCTCGAGTCGACCGTGACCGAGCATCGCGGGGACGAGATGGGGCGACTGCAGCGCGAGCTGAACTCAATGGCGCGGAAGCTCGGGGTCGCGAAGGACCACGTCGCCAAAGAGCAGAAGCGCGCGCTCCGGGCGGAGCGGATCGCGGCCTGGCGGGACGTCGGCCGGCTCGTCGCGCACGAGATCAAGAACCCGCTCTCGCCGATCCAAGTCTCCATCGAGACGATGCGCAAGACCTACGCGAAGCAGCACCCTGACTTCGATGAGATCTTTGAGGAGTCGACCGTCGCGATCCTCGAAGAGGTGCAACGTATGAAGGTCTTGGTGAGCGAGTTCAGCCAGTTCGCGCGTCTCCCGCGGCCAAAGGTGAGGGACATCTCGGTGGACGAGCTGGTCGGTCACGTCGCGGCGCTTCACCAGAACCCGGAGGTCTCTTTGAAGACCGACCTCGCGGTCACGGGCTCGATTCGCGCGGACCGTGAGCAGCTGACTCAGGTGCTCGTGAACCTCGTCCAGAACGCGCAAGACGCGGCGCTCGCGGTGCACGGCGGGCGCGGTGCCGAGGTGGTCGTGAGCGCGCGCGATCTCGAAAACGAACGCGTCGAGGTGCGCATCGAAGACAACGGCCCGGGCGTCTCGATGGCGGATCGTGAGCGGATCTTCGAGCCCTACTTTACGACCAAGTCCACCGGGACCGGGCTCGGGCTCGCGGTTGTTCACCGTATTGTCGACGACCACGGCGGAACGATCGTTGTGGAAGACGCGAAGAGCGGCGGCGCGGCGTTCGTCGTCACGGTCCCGCGCGCGGGCCCAAGGCCTGGAGTGGAAGAGTCCCGTACCGACATGTCGGTCCCGCTCACCGCGCGGTCGAGCGTGATTCGTCCGCCCGACGAGAGCTAGCGCGAACGAGAAGGGCGGCTAGGTCGCCTTGTTCAGGGACAGGCGTCGTTGCGGTCGCCTGGGGTTCCGCGATCACCGGCGCCGAAGACGGTGGTGGCGGCGCACCAGTTCGCGGCGTCGTCGTTCGCGGAAGCGGAGCGCGCTCCGGTGCGCAGGGTCATCGACGCGCCCGAAGGAGCCGGGAAGGTGGCGTCCCAGACGACGCGGTCGATCTCGACGCCGCGGCACGTGATGATGATCTCGTCTTCACCATTGCCGAGCGTCGTACCGTTCACGCGGTAGTCGACGTCGACCCCACCGTTGATCGCGACGTCGGCGTTTCGCGCGAGGACGAGCCGACCGCGGCGCTCGACCAGGAGGCTCCCGGTGACGGTGTGGGTATCGCGCCCCAGGTCCGTGATCACGCAGCCCTCGAGGTCGAGCCCGGTTGCCGCCGCGTTAAAGAGCTCGAACCACTCGCCTGCGCTGTCGCTGACCGCGAGCGGGTCGCGCAAGATCTCCGTGATGACAAGGTCGCCGGAGCCCGGCGTGGGAGCACCGCAGCCGTTGGGGAGCGCGCCGCCGCCGCAGGTCTCGGGCGCGACGCAAGCGCCACAGAAGAGCGAGCCGCCGCAGCCGTCCGACAGCGCGCCGCAGGTCGCGCCGATGTCCGCGCAGGTACGCGGCGTGCAGCCACAGACGCGAGGGGTCCCGCCGCCACCGCAGGTCTGAGGAGAGGCGCAGGTGCCGCAAGAGAGCGTGCCGCCGCAGCCGTTGCCGACGATGCCGCAGTTCGCGCCGAGCGATGCGCAGGTGCGCGGCGTGCAGCCACAGTCGTTCGGGACGCCCGCGCCGCCGCAGGTCTCGGGCGCCGCGCAAACGCCGCACGACATCTCGCCGCCGCAGCCGTCCGGCACCATTCCGCACGTCGCGCCTAGGTCCTCACAAGAGCTCCGCGGACATCCACAGACGTTGGGGGTTCCCGCGCCGCCGCACGTGAGCGGCGCTTCACAGCCTCCGCAATCAAGCATCCCGCCGCAGGTGTCGTCGACCGCGCCGCATCCGGCGCCCGCGGCGACGCAGGTCGTCGGGGTGCATCCGCAGACGTTCTCTTCGCCGTCTCCGCCACAGGTCGCGGGCGCGAGGCAACCGCCGCATTCGATCATGCCGCCACATCCGTCATCGAGCGTTCCACATTGGTCGGGACGACAGGTCGCGGGTTCACAGACGCAGACGTTGTCGATGCAGGTGCCGACGGGACAGCTACCGCAGCTCAGCAGCAACCCGCACCCATCCGGCACGGTCCCGCACGAGTCCTCTTCGCAGGTCGCCGCGGGGCATCCGCAGACGCCTTCGACGCCCGCGCCGCCGCAGGTCTCTGGCGCGTCACAAGTGCACTCGAGCTCGCCGCCGCAGCTGTCATCGATCACGCCGCACATCCCGTCGCAGTTTCGCGGTCGGCAGGGCTCGTTGGTGTCCTCGTCGTTCCCGGAGTCCCAGGGGCCAGTGTCGACCGCTCCGGTGTCAGGGGTACCGTTGCTTCCCTCCGCGCAGCCGCTCAAGCCGCTCATGGCGAGCACGGAAACGCAAAGCGCGAAGGCGAGGCAGATTTGGGCGAGCGCGGGCCGCATGCCGGCGGTCTATTCCGCATTTGGGCTCACGTCCATCCGACGCTTGGCCAACGTGACAGAGCTGTTTCTGGAGGCGCTTCGCGCGGCTCTGGAGCTCCAAACGCGCTCAGCTACATCCAGAAGATGAGACCCAGCGACGGCGTAAGCAGCAGCCCGCGTCGGTTGATCTCCTCTTCCATGCGACGGCCGAGCATCTCCGCATCGATCTGAGCACGCGACCGCATCTGTCCGACGCTCAGGCCGAAGGAGAACCAGAAGCGGCCCGTTCCAAAGGCCGCGCCCAGCTCGCCGCCGAAGTAGGCCGTCCGCGCGTCTAGGTCGATGTCAGCTCGCTCCGCACAGTCACCGCTGACGCAAGCGGTCGCCGCGGCGTCGTGACGCGCGAGCGACACCCTCGCGCCTACCCACAGGTGGACGTGGCGTCGGCTGTAGCCAAGCGTGAGCGGGAACGAGAGTTCTTGACGACGCGCGTGACCGACCTCGATGTCTTCTGTGAAGCGGTCGATAGGGGTGGCCGCGAACGCGAAGTGGGTGCTGATGCCGAACGAGCCGTAAATGCCGGGACGCATCCGGAGAAACTGAAAGCGCGCCCACGCGCCGCCGCCCATGCCGCCGACCCGCGCGCCGATCTCGACTCGCTTGCTCGCGCCGTACGCGAGGGAGAGCTGCGCGTCACCGCCAGGTGGGTGCAAGAGCAAGCCGCTCATCGCGTTGGTGAGCTCCGTCAGCTCGCTTCGGTTCAACGTGCCGCTGATGTTTTCGTCTGCCGCGCGCGCCTCGTCGACCGTCTCGCGCGCGAGTCCGGAAGGGAGGGTGACGCTCGCTTGCGTGGTGACCTGGAGACGACCTTCGGGGACCTGACGCGCGGGCTGCAGGAGACCGGCTGGCGCACACGCAGACATCAACATGACGGCGAGCAAGGAGAGGAGAGAGAGGTTTGGACGCCCGTGCATCGAGTGGTTGGAGTAGCGAGTTCCGTGCCACGTTGATCGATCGCGTTCTACGAAGAATGAGGTCACAGAGTCCTGGGTCAGAGTGGGTCAGTGCGCGGAAACG
This sequence comes from uncultured bacterium, assembly GCA_938024995.1. Lineage (GTDB taxonomy): Bacteria > Myxococcota_A > Polyangia > Polyangiales > Houyiibacteriaceae > CALJDU01. The sequence continues at coordinate 78,883 of CALJDU010000038.1, read as the reverse complement.
GCGCACAAGTACGTCGCCCGAGAGTCACGGGATGTTCATTCTTTTTGGCGGTCTCTTTCGAGACCTGTCTCTCACTTCGATCGCGCGCTGCGCTAGCTGTCAGCGGCTGCGCTCTGAAGGAAGAGATCGCGCGTCTCGCGGTAGTTCCGCTGGACGGCTTGAGACAAGTACTGCAGCCCGAACATCTTCTCGGTTTCGGTGAGCGCCTTCGCGAGCGCTTCGATCGTGCAGTTCTCAAAAGACTGGCCGATGATCTCGAGCTTCTTCCGGACGACGCGTTCCACAGAACGTCCCGGCGCGGGTCGACCTCCGGCGGTGAGCGCGCTCGTCAAGCTCTCGACCGCAGCGTCACGTGCATCGGTGACGGGGACCAGCGGTCGCTCTCGGCTCGCGCTCGGCGGGAGCAACGTCGGGTCGCGGGGCATCGTGAACTTCCGACTCGCCATAGATTAAAGGTGGGTCGCATCGCGCGCGTTGGCAACGACCCCTTGGGCGGTCTCGCTCACATCTAGCGGAACCGAAACGCTCCCTCAGTCGGGTTGAAAGAGAACGTTCTGCGAGCCATCGCCGTCATAAAACTCACCCGCGCGGTTGAACGTGATCGCGCCAAATGTGTTCACCACGATGGAGAAGATCGCGAGCGCCCAGAAGAGTTTTCCGAAGCGCTGCCGCGAGAGGGCGATCGCCACGAAGACGAGCGGGAGATAGTCCAGGGAGAAGCGGTAGCCGAACTGGATCCACCCGCTGTTCTGGTACATCAGGTTCATCAAGGCGACGGGGATGATGGCGACGAAGAGCGCGACCATCGTCCAGCTGACGCGCTTCGGCCAGAGGACCGCGAGGAGGTTCGGGGTGGTGAACCAAAGCGCGAGGCCGTGACGACTGATCTTGATGAAGGGGCGCGCGGAGCTGAGCCAGGGAAGCGACGCGGCGAAGACCGCGAGGTTCTTGCTGAAGTAGTGGTAGTTGAACAGACCCCAGCGCTCGATCCGTGGTCGCCAACGGATCTGCAGGTAGGTGTGCCCGAACTCGAAGGGATCCGCGAAGCGCGCCTGGTTCATCCACATCGCGATGCCACCGATAACGAGGATCGGCGCGCTGAACTTCATGATCAGCGCGAGCGCGGCGCGGACGTCAACCGCGCGGAGGAACGCGACGAGGTTGAGGTTGGTCTCTTCGCTCTCGTCTTCGTCCGCACGATCGTCATCCTCGCTCGCTTCGTCTTCCTCAGACGTCTCGCTTGAGCGCGCGACCTTCCGCCGGGAGACGCGGAGCGCCTCGATTCCAAAAAAGATCGCGAGGAAGGCGGTCGTTGGCCGCGTCATGAAGCAGAGCCCGAGCATCAGCCCGGCGAGCACGGGGCGCCGCGCGTCGATCCCGAAGAGCAAATAGAGGAAGAGCAAAGAGCACGCGACGACGTGCGCGCTGAACCACACCGCGCCTTGAACCGCGGTGAAGTAGTAGACCGAGCCCACCGCGAAGAGCGCGACCAACAACAGGTCATCGCGCCGTCGACGCTTCGAGCGACCGCTCTCGCGTAAGTGCCGCAAGAGGATGTAGAGGATCGCGGGCGCGAAGCCGGCGAGGATCGCCCAGAAGAGCCCATCGTAGAGCCCGGTCCCAAAGAGCGCGACCGCGGGCGCGATGACGACCGCGGGAAAGGGAGGGAACGAGACGTAGAAGCGATACCGCTCGGGATCGGGGAACGCCCACCGGTTGTTTGGGCACGTGTCTTGGTCGACCGTGTCGAAGCACGCCCAGTCGTTCTGCCCAGGAGGGGGACCCTCTTGGTGGAGGCGTCCATGAAGAAACGAGTTCGCGAGGTGAACGAAGTGGTTGTCCTCGAGGGGATGCGTGACGCGTTTCGCGGAGGTGCCGACGTAGACGCTCGACGCGATGACGAAGATCAGCGCGGGGAGCGCGGCGCGTTGCCGGAGCTGAGCGAGTCGGGACACGGGCGGCGAGCATACTCAGTCAAGCGCGGACGTCGAGCGCGACCTCGACGGCGACGTCGAGCCCTGAGGCTGGCGGCACCAGAAGGGGGTTAGCGCAGCTGAGTGGACCAGCCGACCGCGCCGACGATCGCCAGCAAGAGGCCGAAGCCGAGGCACCAGACCAGCGCGCTCAGCCAGCGCGGGCTCTGTTTCATGGCGGGGTAGCGGTCGCCATCTGCGGGGTCACCGGCCGCGCGCGCGAGGCCGTCCAGGATCGCGGCGTCGTGAATGGGCGCGCCCTCTCCCGTGGAGTCCGTCGCGGTGAGATCCACCGTCCCGACTCCGTCTTCGTCTGGTGAGCGTGGCGTCGCGGGCCGGCGCGACGCGAGCGTACGGCGCGCTTCCTCCGTGATGACCTCGGGCGCGGGGCGCTCTCGTTCGCGGCGCCGCTCGACGTCTGCTGCTTCGTCGACCCGCGTCGCGTCTTCAGGCAAGGCGAGAAGCGCGTTGAGCATCTCCTCCGCGTTCGCGAAGCGATGCCGCGGATCCTTCGCGAGCGCTTGGGCGACGGTGAGCTCGAGCTCTGGCGTGACCCACAGCCCCGGCCGCGATTCCATCATGCCGGGTGGAGACTCGAACAGATGCGCGCGCATGACGCGGTCGCGACTGTCGTAGTCGAACGGGCGCCGGTCGGCGAGCAGCTCGAAAAGCAAGACACCTGCGGCGTACACATCGGCGCGGACGTCAACGCGCGTGCCGGTGACCTGTTCGGGAGCCATGTACGCGGGCGTGCCCACGACGCGCCCGCGACGCGTCAGCGTGACGTCCTCTTCGCCCTCTTCGTGTTCCTCCTCGAAGATGTCGGACGAGAGGAACTTGACCAAGCCGAAGTCGAGCAGCTTGACCGTCTCCGCCACTGCGCCGATGGAGAGGAAGACATTCGCGGGCTTGAGGTCGCGGTGGACCAGCCCTTGAGCGTGCGCTTCGGCCAGCCCGCGGAGCACGTCCTTGACGATGGCGACCGCGCGCTTGGGGTCCAGCGCGTTTCCGGCGAGCTCGTCCTCCAAGCTCTCCCCTTCGAGGAGCTCCATCGCGATAAACGTGTCGTCGCCGTCGACGCCGTAGTCGATCACCTCAACGACGTTCTCGTGTCGCAGCCGCCGAAGGGCGCGCGCTTCTCGGACGAACCGCTCCTTGAGACCACTGATCTCACCGAAGCCGCGTGAGAGGACCTTTAGCGCGACCGGATCAGGTAGACCGTCCCGCGTCGCCTCGAAGACGACACCGGTCGCGCCGACGCCAACGATCGACTCCAATAGGTAGCCGCCGATGGTCGACCCGAGACGTTCCTGTGGCTCGGCGTGGTTCACGCTCGTCGATACTCCATCGGCGCGCTTCGTTCCATCTAGTTGATCGAGTCGCAGCGAAGAGGGCGCGGTTCGGAGAGCCGGACCCTGGTGTTGTCCGCGGAGAGGAAGGCCTCTGGGTCAAGCGTGCCCTCTAGCTTCGCGATGTGCTCCGCGAGAACATCGCGCATCGCGTCTCCGTCTTCGATGGAAACGGCGTCGGGGCGCGCTTCACGAACCTGTGCAAACGTGCCGCTGGTCGCGAGGTAGTCGCTGGTGGACACGGTCAGCTCCGCGTCGCGCGGGATCACTTCGCCCTGTCGATCGCGAAGGACGACCGTCATGCCGCCGGCGCCGCAGCTCGCCTCGACGCTGACCCCCGCGACGATCAGGACACCGCGGTCGCTCGCCAAGTTGCGAATGAACATCTCCGTGAGCTCGGCCCCGGTGATGCGCACCGAAGCGAATCGATTGTCGAAGGGGAAGGCTTCGTAGAGCGCGCCGTAGGTGAGCGGCCCCTCGTCGAGCGAGGCGCGGAGCCCGCCGCCGTTCAGGAGCGCGATGTCCGCGTCGGGGCGCGCGTGAAGCATCATCTCCGTGAGGAAGTTTCCGAGCACGCTCTCGTGGTCGTAGCTGCGCCGGAAGGGAGCCGAGAGCGTGACCTCCAGAGAGCGCGCGCGCTCCACTTCCGCTTGGCTGACGGCGTCGTGGATGAGCGCGAGGATCGCGTCATCGGGCACGACCGCGCGCCCTTCATACCGGCCGAGGAGGCACCCGCCATCATCTCGCGCGTTGTTTTCGCACAGGGGACGCGGCGCAAAGATCCGCACGTCGCGGACCTCGGAACCGCGCACCACGACGTCGACTCGGCCAAAGGCGTAGCCGTTCGCGAACGACTCGATGATCGCGATGCCGTTCACGCGGTGCGCGACGCCGGCGTGGGTGTGTCCACCGACGATGACGTCAACAAGACCGGTTGGCAGCGCGCGCGCGACTTCGAAGATCTCTTCGTCCTCTTCGCAGTGCTCCAGGTCATCGGGATCGTCAAAGCGTGAGCACTTCCCGCCCGCGTGCGCCGCGACCACGATCAGCGCCGCGCCGCGCTCCCGAAGCGTGAGCGCGTGCGCTTGAATTGTCTCGGCCACGCTCGCCATCGCGAGACCGGCGACGTTGGCGGCGATCGTGGTGCCGAGGGTCTCCTCGGTCGTCACGCCGATGATGCCGACCGAGACCGGGCCCGCTTGGACGAGCGCGGTGGGGCTCACGCCGGGCCAGTCGACGCGCTCGTTCCGCGTGGCGTCGAAGAGGTTGGCCGACAAGATCGGAAACGTCGCTTCTTGAACCCGCGCGAGGAGCGCTCCGCGCGGGTCCTCGTCACCGGCCGGGGTCGCCCGTGGACCCACCGGACCGTAGTCGAACTCGTGGTTCCCGATGGTCGCGGCGGAGTAGCCGAGCGCGTTGTAAGCCGCGACGCCGGCCGCGCCTTCCCCGAGGTTGGACTCGATCGTGCCTTGCCACATGTCACCGCCGTCCACGAGCACCACCCCGCCACCGTCCGCTGTTCGCGCGGCGCGCAGGTTGTTCAAGTAACCGCCGAGGATCGGAGTCGCCGACAGACGCCCGTGTAGGTCGTTGGTGCCAACGATCGAGATCGTGACCGTCTTCGGCGGCTCGGGACAGGTCGGGAGCGCGGTCGGGCCGCCGCAGCCAAGCCAGCTCGCCGCGGCGGTGAAGGCGAAGAGGAGCGCGCGCGTTTGCGTCACGCCCAGATCGAAGGAGGAGCGCGCCGGAGGAGAGAGGTACGGCATGAGGGCCGCTCTATCGTCACGCTTCAGGAGCGTCAAACGCGCCCGCGAGGACGTCCCGCTTCCCGGGCAAATCGCGAATGGTCACGGCGGTCGCGCGGCGCGTACCCGCGACCGTGATCTCGTGCTCGAAGACCCATCCGTGCTCGGCGCGTCCGGCGAGACGAGAGCGGACCTCAACGTCTTCACCGGCGCAGACGCCTCCGCGATAGGAGACGGTCTCCGCGATCGAGACCAGCTTCACGGGATCGACCCCCTGCGCGACGAGGGCGCGCGAGACGTTCTCGTCACACCAATCGATGTACGCCGGGTGGTTGGCGTGGGCGAGCGGATCCATTCGGACATGCCACGGCTGAAAGGCGAGGGTGCGCGTCCCGCCTGGATGGGGGTCAAAGGCGGGCAACGTGATCGTGGAGGGGTCGTCGCGGACCGGGAACGCCTCGAGCAGCGCGGCGCTCCCGCGGGTTGGCTTCATGGCGGCGTTGACGTGGGCCCACTCTTGAGTCCCGGACGCGATCGGTCCGCGCGCGCTCTCGAGCCGGACCTCACGGGTCGAGAGCATCTCGCGACGGAAGCGACTGACCCAGCTCGAGGCGGTGAGCGGCTCGCCGTACCCGGCCTCAAGGTGATGCACGACCGTCATCGCGCGGACGACAAACGCGCAGCGCTCTCGTCGATATCGGCTCGGCGGCCAACCCGCGCGGCTGGACGCTTCGACCGCGACCTCTTGGAAGGCCCGCCAGACATCTCCGGCACGCGCCGCGTCTCTCGCGTTGAAGGCGTGCCGCGGCATCGAGAGAGGAAAGGCGTAGCGATCCGGTTGCGACATCGCGCGCGGACTACTCTTCGACGCGCGAGTGGAGGTACTGCGTGAGGGCCTCGCTGACCGTGTTCAGGTTCGCGGTGATCTGACGCACGAGGAACTTCTCGACGGTTCGTCCAAGCGAGCCCGCGACGAGCCCAGGGACGCCTTTGACGCGCTTGAGGTCGATGCCGATCTCGCCGCAGATCTCGAGCCGGGTGCGCGCCCCGATATCGACGAAGCGGTTCTTGCCTTCGCAGCGGACGGCTTCCGTGAACGAGTGCGTCTCGATTCGCCAGTCGCAGGTCCAGTCGTCCTGTCGCCAGACCGCGTAGTCGTGCCATGAGAGCGCGCTCTCGCCGATGACCTTGACGATCGGCTCCGGGATGTCGCCGCCGCCGATCCAGACGTTGGTCAGGTCGACGCGTGGCCCTTCTTCTTTGCGAGCCTCCACGTCGATCTGCCGGATGTTCGGGAAGTACTCCACGAAGTCCTGAATCTCATCGCGGTACGCGCGGTACACCTCGGCGCGCGGGAACGGGATCACGGCATCTGTCTCGATCCTCATCGCGTGCCTCTCCCGAGCGTGCTTCGGTGGTCAATCGTGTCGTCGAGGAGCGCTCGAAGCGCGGCCTCCACTTCGCTGTAGTCGAGCGACTCGGTCGGGAGCTCAACGCTGAGCACGACGTCGCCGTCCTCGTCATACGCGAACTTCGTCTGCCGCATGTCGCGGTTCATGCGGAGCAGCCAGCGGGACAGCTCAAACGAGTTGTCGCCGTCGAGGGAATCGAGGAACGGGACGACCGAAGCGATCAGCCAGTTCTCCGTGAGCCGGAGGTAGACGTTGACGGGGCCCTGCTCCGTGTCGTGCACAGAGCGCAGCGTCTCGTTTCCATGCGGCTCGTGTTTCCACTTCAGCCGCTTTAAAAAGCCCTTGAGCTCTCCCACATCCACGAGCGCCGTTCTTGTTGAGGGGCGTGGTGTTGTCAAACGCACGCGTGTCATTCGCTCCGTGCCGACGAGCCCAAGAATCAGCCGATCGGCCGAGAGATTGTCATTCGCGCGTACCGGCCACACAGTGCAAACATGCGAGGAACAATCCGAAAGCTGGGTCTCGAAGGTGGCCTGTGGGCCCTCATCACGACAGACGGGCGCACCGTGGAGCTGATCGACTGCCCAGACGCGCTCCGAAAGGACGGCGCCGAGGTCGAGGTAGAGGGTCGTCGCGACGATGCGGACGTGACGGTTGGAATGGTCGGCGACGCGATCACGGTCACGAGCTACAAGCTGCTCAAGTGATCACCAGCGGGTGAGCTAGCTCGGCATGGACTGAAGCTTGATCACGACCTCGGCGCGATCCGCATGTACGACGAGCTCTGCTCCGATGGAGTCTGCCGCGGCGTAGGCGGCGACGAACGCTCCGTACCGCGCGTAGCGACCTCCCGGTGACCCCTTCATTTTGTACTGGCCCTGCATCGTGAAGAACTCGGCCAAGAACTTCGCGGCGACCGCGGGCCCAGTGTCCGCGATTCGGATCTCGACGTGGCCATCGACGTTCGCGACCGTGACCTTGACCTCTCCGTAGATCTTCGCGGCGTCGACAAAGAGTCGCGCGATCGCGCCGACCGCGCGACCGCCAACCGCATGAGTCGCGTCGTCGAGGTACGTCGCCTCGATGGACTCTTCTTCGAGCGACTGACGCACGCTCCCGTTCTCTGACTTCAGCACCGGCTGACCGCACAGCCAGCGCGCGATCCAGTCGACGCGCTCGAGCCCACGAGCGAGCTCGTTGATCGCGAAGTCGATATCCGAGAGCGCCTCTGGCACGTCTTCGTCGGTGGGCTCTACGTCGCGCAGGAAGTCGACATTCGCGCGCATCGTCGCGGCCGGGTTTCGCAGGTCGTGAACAAGCCCGCCCAGGAATCGACCTACCGCTTCTTTCTCGATCATTCGCTCAGTCACGTTTCTCTCAGTCACGTTCGTTCTTTGTGGGTGACGAGCTCGTCGCTCGCGATGTCGATCGTTTCAGAGAACCCCAAGGCTTCGCGTTCGCTCTGCTTGAGCAGCGCCTCCGCGAGAGCGACCGCGCGCTGAATCGCGTCTTTGGTCTTAGGGCGCTCCGAGAAGCGGAGCCCGGAGTCATCAACTTGTCGTTCGAGAACAGGGAGGACGACGTCGCGTACTTGAGCGTGAAGCTTGGTGACGTGACGCCGCAGGCTGGACTCACGACGCGCGGAAACGACCAAGCCCAAGCCGAAGCCGAGCATCGTTCCACCGATCGCCGCGAGGACTGTCTCCCAACCATTCACCGCGCGAGGATAACGGAACACATCAACCTGTCAGGTGACAGTTCGAGCACGTCACCCCATTGGCATACATCTACTCCGATTCCGAAGATGTCGGCTTCTCTCGCACACGTTCCATCCAGGTCTTGATGCGGGACTCCAACCCGTTGTCCGTGGGGATATAGAACCGCTTCTTGCCCAAGCGCTCCGGAAGATAGGACGCGCCTGCCGCAAAACCGCCTTCGTCATGCGGGTAGCGGTAGCCGGCGCCGTACCCCCATTCTTTCATCGCGGCGACCGGCGCGTTGCGAAGGTGCATCGGGACGGGGAGCGCGCCGTGCTCCCGAATCGCCTCGCGCGCCTGAGTGAACGCGCGATAGCTCGCGTTGGATTTTGGCGCGCATGAGAGATAAACGCAGCACTGGGCCATCGCGAAGAGCGCTTCGGGCATCCCGAGCCGATGGAACGCTTGATCAGCAGACATCGCGAGCTGCAGGGCGCGCGGGTCTGCGTTCCCGATGTCCTCGCTCGCGAAAATGATCATGCGGCGCAAGACGTAGCGCGGGTCGTCGCCCGCCTCGACCATTCGCATCATCCAGTAGATGGCGGCGTCGGGGTCGCTGCCGCGCATTGACTTGATCAGCGCGCTGATGACGTTGAAGTGCTCTTCCCCGCTCTTGTCGTAGAGCAGCGGTCGCTCCGCGCTGGCCGCGGCGACGTCTTCCAGGCGCAGGGTCGGCCCGGACTGTGACGCGACGAGCTCGAGTACGCCGAGCGCTTGGCGAGCGTCTCCCCGTGCGGCTTCCGCGATGGTCTCGAGCGCACCTTCTTCCGCGACCCGCGGCGCGTCGCCCAAGCCACGAGGATCGCTCAGAGCGTGCTTCAGCACCACGACGAGATCTTCTGCGGTGAGTGACTCCAGTCGAAAGACGCGCGCCCGGCTGAGCAGCGCCGCGTTGACCGCGAAGGAAGGGTTCTCGGTGGTCGCGCCGATTAAGGTCACGGTTCCGTCTTCGACGTGCGGGAGCAGGGCGTCCTGTTGCGACTTGTTGAAGCGATGGATCTCGTCGACGAAGAGCAGCGTGGGTCGGGAGTACATCGCGCGTTGTTCTCGCGCCGCGGCGACGATTTTACGTAGCTCGGCGACCCCCCCGAGCACCGCGCTGAAGTGAACGAAGCGCGCCTTCGTCTCGTTCGCGATGACGTTGGCAAGGGTCGTCTTCCCCGTGCCTGGGGGGCCCCACAAGATCATCGAGCTCAGTGAGTCACCGGCGATGATCCTTCGCAGGAGCTTGCCCGGGCCGACGAGGTGACGCTGACCGACGACCTCGCCGAGCGTTCGCGGTCGCATGCGATCGGCGAGCGGGCCGCGCTTCTTTTCGGCGTGTTCGAAGAGGCTCAACGCGCGGAGGCTACTTTGGGACGGGCTTTAGCCCAACACGTCCGTTCTTCACGACGACCTCGAAGTCGATCTTCTTGCCAGCGTGCTTCTGCTTCAGCTTTGGCATCATTTTGCGAATGCTGCGCTCGAGCGACTCCATCTTCACGGAGTCGACGCTTTGGTTATTACGCCGACGCGCCTCGACGTACTCGCGATAGATGCGCTTCATCTGCGCGTCACCCAGGTTGCCACCTCCGCGCCCTGGAAGCGGAGGAGGCTTGCTGGCAGCGCGTCGGGCCCCAGGAGGTGGCGGCGGAGGCGGTTTCCGAGAGGGCTTCCCGAACGTGGCGCTCGCGCTCTTCGACGACGAGGCGTTCGCGTCCAGCGCGGCGAGCGCGGCATCGATCTCCATGTTGTCGATGTCGACGTCGAGCGAGACCACGGGTGCGTTCGCCGCGGTGACGGCGCGGTCTTGGCTCTGCTGACGACGCTTCGCCTTTTGAATGTGACGGCGGTAGGTCCCCTCTTCAATCTGCCGGACCACGCGGTTCCAGTGTGTCCGCAAGGTCGCGATTCGCTGCCGCAACGTGTTGTAGCGAAAGCGAAGCGCCGTGTTGTTCGGGAGCTGTCGCCGAAGCTCGCGGAAGTCACGCTCGAACATGTCGCGCTGCTTGACCGGCGGGATGCGCTCGAAGCCTTGGAAGTATTGTTCGTAGAGGGACTTCAGCCGGTCGAGGCGAACCTCAAGACTCTTGAGGTGCTGCTCAAACTCTCTGGAGTTCATCGATCCACCGGGGCCACGTTCAAAGGATAACCGGATTCATGAGGGGTCAACGCTGTTTTTGCGTCCGGCGATTCCCGATCACCGGATCGCGCCTACTTTGTCGAGGCAGCGAGCGGTGGGCTCGAGAACAGCGTCGTGACCAGGTCCGCGACGCCGTCCGCGCTGGTCGTCGAGTCAAGGCTCATCCAATCCGGCGAGCTAGGGCGCTGTTCGCCCCAGATGATGACGCGCGGGTGCGAGCTGCACTGCTCGATCACGTTTGCCGCCTCGTCCGCGTCGAAGACTTTCGCGCATGCGTCGAGGACCACGACGTAGCGATCGGAAGGGAAGTTGAGAGACTCCGCGAGGTCGCCCACGGTCGTGATCGCGACGACCGTCGCGGCAGATTGGAGACGCGCGCGGAGCGAACGGACGCTCCCGACATCACGAGACGCGACCAGAACGATCTTCTCTTCGGGCCACGTCATCGGCGGAGGCTGGGTCTCGCGACGTGCGTCGACCGCCTCGCTGACCGCTTCGAGCGCTCGGCGAACCCCGGTGGTGTCCAGGAAATGCCACAGAGCGACCCTCAGGGGTTCGTCGACGAACCAGTCGAGGTTCTCGGGGGGGACCCGATCGTGTCCCGCGATCTGGAGCGCCGACGAGACGATCTTCTGCGCTTCCCGCGGGGAGACAGCGTCCTCCAGAGCCGTGATCAACTGCTGGTCAAGTGAGCGGCTGTTTCTACGGTTGTTCATCCGATCCACGTCTCCAGGTCCAACCTAGCGGTGATCGGGGTACCCCCCAAAGCGGGATTGAATCGAAGGTCACAACGCTCGTCTGTATGGGCGCGGATGGTCGCCCCAATGAGTCCCCGACTCGTCCTTGCGGGCGAAACAACAGACGCGGAACCGATGCTCACCTCCTCTACGAATCGCCGCCCCGCTCCGTACGCGAGAATTTTTCCACGCGTTCGCGATCTTGTCTGCGGGTGCGCCGGCGCCATCGTACAATCGCGCTGTTGATGAATCGCTTCAATCGGGTGCGCGTGGTCTCGCTTGCAATCTTCCTCGCTGTGACCGCGATCGGCTCCATTGCGGTTCCTAGCCAAGCCGCTGCACAAGACTTCAGTGAGCTCGCGCGGATCGTCCGGAGCGGTCGCGACTTTCGGGCTCGCGTACGCGCCGCCTTCGCGCTCGGAGCTTCCCCATCTCACCGCCGCGTCCTCGAGCGAGCGCTTCGAGATGACAACCCCGCCGTTCGCTCCGCCGCGGCGACCGCGCTTCGAAGGGTGGCGGATCCGAGGTCCCTGCGAGCGCTACGGCGGGCGCGGCGTGACGAGAGCGTCTCGGTTCGCTTGGCGGTGGAGCGCACCATTCAGTCTCTCTCGAGTGAGCCTCCCGGCGCGCCGGCGCGATCGCGAGCGGACCGACCCGCGCCGGTCCGTTGGCCGACCGTTCGCTACGTCATCGTGCTCGGTACGCTCCGCGACGCCTCGGGGCATGTGAGCGACGCGAACCTGACCGGTTTCCGTGACGCGCTCCGGGACTCACTCTCTCGGATTGATCACGTCGCGGTGGTCGACGAGATCGACGAGCGCGTCCGTGAGCGGATCGAGGAACATGGGCTGGTCTCGTACCGGCTCGACGGTGTCATCGAAGAGATGACGCTCGAAGACGGAAGGGATCGCCTCGCGCGCGCTCGGGTCGCGCTCTTGCTGGTCGGTGACGGAGAGTCGCTCAAGGGGACGCTAACGGGCGCGGCGGGGAGCGGAGAGTCGCGGCGCGGCGCAGCGGACGCTCAGCATGAGCGATTGTGTGGCCGCGCGATCACAGGCGCCGTTCGAAGCGCCACGGCGGACGCCTACTCGGCCCTCCAAGCAGCGGACGTGAGCCGAACGTCTGTGGCGCGAACCCAGCGCCGAACCCGTCGTCGGCGACGTCAGCGCTAAGCGCGCCTCGTGTCTCGCTCGAGCGCTTGTCAGAGCGCTTCACGTTTGCCGCGAGCCTGGTAGGGTCCGGGCCGTGACCCTGCTTTTTGACGGCCAAGCTCAGCTCGCTCGTTCGCGCGCGGCGCTCACAGTCTTCGCGACGACCCTCGCGCTCGCCTGCACGCCGCAGGGCGATCCCGCGGTCGGCAGCGCGGGGCTCTCGGACGACTTTGAACGGTCTTCCGTCGGAGAGCTCTGGAAGAACACCGGCGGCCCCTGGGAGATCCGGGAAGGCGCGCTTCACGTCCGCGGAGCGCGCAACCGCCCGCTCTGGCTCCGCCGTGTCCTCCCTCGCGACGTCCGGATCGAGTTCACCGCGAAGAGCATGTCGGAAGAGGGCGACATCAAGTTTGAGATCTTCGGCGACGGTGTGTCTCGCGCGGAGGGAGAGCGCTACACGGCGACGAGCTACGTGGTCATCATGGGCGGCTGGGATAACAGCAGCAACATCATCGCGCGGCTCAACGAGCACGGCGCCGATCGCGTCGTGGGCCGACGGCAGCGCGTCGAGCTCGGGCGCGAGTACCAGTTCAAGGTCGAGCGCGTCGGCAGCGTCATCACGGTGTTCGTGGACGGCGAGGAACTCGTGAAGATGGACGACCCCCACGCGCTTGAGGGCCGCGGGCACGACCACTTCGCGTTCAACAACTGGGAGTCGGATCTCTGGTTCGACAACCTCGTGATCACGCCGCTGTAGAGCGAGAGAGACCATGACAGAAGCCAAAGCCAAGCAAGCGATGATGCTCTCCGGATGCGGAGGGTTGATCCTGATCCTGAGCGTCGTCTCCGCCGTGATCATCGGGCTCCTCCCGATCCTCACAGACGGCCGCGCGTCCCCCGACGAAGCCTACCCAGCGCTCGGCGGGCCGTGCTGTTGCTCCGTCATGGGGCTGCTCGCGGTGGTCGTGGGGCTGGTGCTCTACACGAACGCCAAGAAGGCGCAGCAGGCCGCCGCGCCACATGAAGCCTGAGTCTTGCGACGGATCGCCGAGGGTTACGCCGCGGTGTCGAGCTCGCTGATCATCTGATCGCCGGTGATGTCCATCGCGGACTTCCCGCCCATGTACTTGAGCAGCCCGACGGAGTCGTAGTGCGGCTTGATGCGATCCGTCAACAGGCCGATCTCGCGGAGGTTCGGCACGAGCCGCGTAAACATGGTGTGGCGGAAGGCCTCGAGGCCGGGCGAGAGGTTCACGACCTCGCGCCACTCCTTTCGCGTGACCTGGGTGCGCCCGAACCATTCATCGTAGACCTCGTACGCCATGAAGCGGTTGCGCATCAGGAGCGCGACCTCAAAGGCCCAGTCCTCTCGTTCGCGTCGCTCGGCATCGCTGAGCTCGTTCTTGATGTGCTCCCGAAGCGCGAGGACGCCGTAGTGCACGTGCCGTGCTTCGTCTTGGATGACGTTCTTCAACAGCTCCGCGAGCAGCGGCTCTGAGGTCATTTGGTAGAGCATCCCGAAAGCGCCGAGGGCGAGCCCCTCGACCATGATCTGCATGCCCAAGAACTTCATGTCCCAGCGCGAGTCCGTCATGAGCGCGTCGATGATGACGAAGAGGTTGTCGTTGATCTGATAGAGGCGATCGAGCTTCTGGTCGATGTAGCGGTGGAACACCTCGACGTGGCGGGCCTCGTCCATGACCTGCGTCGCGCCGTAGAGCTTGCCGTCGAAGAACTGCACCGCCTCGGTGACCTGGGCGGCGGCGAAGAGCGCGCCTTGTTCGCCGTGGAGGAACTGGCTGAGCGTCCACGCCGACATGCTGTGGAGGAAGCGTCGCTTCTCGGTCTCGTCGAGCTTGACCCCGCGGTGACGGAAAGCGTCGAAGTCGATGAAGTCCATCGGGATGATCGGCACCTCAGGGTTCATCGGATCCACGTCGATGTGCCACGGGAGATCTTCACCGTTCCACTGACCTTGCTTCGCGCGTGAGTACAGGTCGCGCATCTCCGGTTGGTCGCTGGGGTAGCTCCAGTCGAAGTGCGCGGAGTGCGTCGCTTGCATCTTGGTCGGCACGCCTTGCTTGCCGCGCTGGAAGATCAGGCCGCGCACCGACGAGGGACCCAGCGACGCGATGATCTTCGGATCCTTGACCGCGGTCAGGACCTCGATCGCTTCGGCGTAGGGCTCGATCCGTGGGCGGACCTTTTGCGGGAGGATCTTGAGGAGGCGTTCTGTATCCATGCGTCTGTTCTCGTTGTTCTCGTTTTCGATCGCTCGGTGGAGCGCCCGATCAGGTGGGTGTTTGAACCGCTTCGAAGAAGTCGCGGACCCGCTTCTCATGGATGCGGATCAGAAAATCGTGAATCACCGGGAGCGCCTTCTCGATCATGGTCGCGGCGCGTTCTGCGCCGACCCCGGCGAGCCGCGACGACAGCAACATCACCTCGCGCTGTACGAGTTGATCCATCGCCTCTTGATAGAACGCGACGTCGGCGAGGGTGAAGCCGAGCTCGCGGGTGAAGCCGAGCTCGCGCATCTGGCCGAACTGCTCGACCATCCAGGCGTCTTCTTCGGACACGACGGTTTCTCCGTCGACGTCTCGTGTGCCGATCAGGTCGAGCGCGATCGCTTCGTCGATGTCTTGCTGGTCGACGTGGGGCGAGCGCGCGAGGAGCGGCGAGAGCTTGACGGGACCGGTCGCGCGTGGAGCCACCGCCGCGCCGAGTCGCGTCTTCACCTGACCCAAGAAGCGCTGCTGGGCGGACGAAAAGTCTTCGTCGCCTCCGTCGAGGAGCGCCTTGATCGCGCGGAGCGGCAGGAAGCGTTCGTCCTGGAGCTTCTTAATGATCGAGAGGCGCTCGACGTGCTTCGCCGAGTACCAGGCCATGTTGCGACCGGTCTTTCGTCCTGGCGGGAGCAGGCCTTCTTTGATGTAGAAGTGGATCGCTTGGCGCGAGAAACCCGACTCCTCGCACAGGTCGCGCATTCGAAAGCGCCACTCCTCGCTGCTGCCGTTCGCGTTGGTGGACGGGTCAGTCGTGGTCACAGCTTCACCCGGACAGGCCCGCAGGCGCGAGATACGCAGGTGAGCACGTAGCCCTCGCGTCGCTCTTCGTCGGTCAAAGCGTTTGGCTCATCCATGACCACGTCTCCTTCGACCTTGAGCCGGCACGTCCCGCAGCCGCCCATGGCGCACGAGAAGGGGAGCGTGAGGCCAGCGCGCTCACCGATCTCGAGGAGCGTCTCGCCAGCGCTCTCCGCGATGACCTCCCGGCCGCCGACATCGAAGGTGACCACGGCGTCCGTCGCGACCACTCGGCCGGCCTCCGCGATGGCGAAGCGCTCTGTGCGAACGTCATGAACCCCGGCGGCGGCGAGCGCGCGCTCTGCGGCTTCGCGCATGGGGTCGGGGCCGCAGATGAAGGCGGTGCTCGGTTCAAGCGCGAGCGCGTTGAGCTCTCGGGTCAGCGCGGCTTCGGTCGGGCGCCCTTCGCGCGCGTTTCCGCTGGCGCCGTTTTCGACGAACCACGTGACGGTGAAGCGCTCACGGTGGGTCTCCGACAGCGCGGTGATCCGCTCCCGAAAGATCGTGTCTTCCTGGCTGTGGTTGCCGTAGATCAGATGGACGCGCGGGTGGCCTTCGCGCAGCGCGGTCTCGATGAGCGAGACGATCGGCGTGATGCCGCTCCCGCCGGCGATGAACACCAGGCTCTCGGCGACGGCGTCGAGGGTGAAGAAGCCTCCCGCCGGGAGGACCTTGAGCCTCGCGCCTTCGGTCACCTGGGTGGTGAGGAAGGTGCTCATGGCTCCGTCGTTCACGCGCTTGATCGTGATGAACGGAGCGTCTCCTTCTGCGCTCGCGAACGAGTAGCAACGCCTGACCACGCGACCACCTAGCTCCGCTTCAACGGTCAGAAACTGTCCCGCGCGAGGTGGCGTCGCGTCGAGGAGCGCCCCCTCGAGATAGAGGCTGACCGCGCGCGACGTTTCCTGAACACGGCGCGTGATCGTCGCGCGGTTCTCGTCCGCATGAGCACGCTTTGGTGGCCGAGGAGCCGCGGGAGCGCGCTCTTGCCGCGTGACCAAGTGTTGAGGACGACGCCCCCGCAGCTGACGCGCGACCATCGTGAGATCCCGGCCCACTCCGCGAACCCGATTCGCGATTCCGCGCGGCAGCACATCCAAGAGCGCGACCTCCTCAAGGGGAGGCACATTGGGATCCGCCGTGACCAGAGGTTCGGCCTCGCGACCCCCCAGTCTCCCAAGGACGGCACGCGCGTCGAGGCGCACTTGGTCGATCCGCGGGGTGAAACGCCGCGGCGCGACATCTGCGAGGACACGAGCAGCAAGGTCGACCGGATGCGGCATAGCAACAGTCTGAAGCCACTGTCATAAAGCGTCAAGTGGCACTTGACACTATGCGCTCACGGACGATGTTTTTCGGGGTCTTAACGAAAAAACGCCGGTGATCCGGCGTTTTTCCGAACTATCGAGCGTCAGTGGTCAGCGGGTGGTGCGTCCGACCCGGCCAAGCGCATCGACCCAGACGATCGAGAGCGAGTACGCCTCGGGCTGTCCCTCACGTCGCTGAAGCACGTATCCAGCGCGGGTCGCGCGGCAGAGCGCACCCCCGTCAGCCGTGATGCGGGCTGACTCGGCGCCAACGACCTCAAGGGGAATGGCCGTTCCAGTGGGGAGCTGGGCGGGGCGCGCAACCGAGATCGAGCGGACGACCGGTCGCCCGACCGGAGCGCGGGCGGCCAGCTGATCAACGCTCCGTGAGACCTCCGTCGCGTTCGCGCCGCGGACCACGAAGAAGAGGTTGTCGCGGGTGAAGAGGACGTACTGGGCGTCCCCGACCGCGCGCTCGCCGATGCCTTCGAGCTCCGCGACCTGACCGCTGATGGTCGTGATCCGCGCGTCCATCGCTTCAGTCGCGTTCGACGCGCTGCTGGCGACCAAGAGCTCGATGAAAAGAGTGGGGCGCTCCTCGCCTTGGGTGGCGAAGCCGAGCGCGGTGGTTCCATCTTCGTGGAAGGGCAGCGCGACGTCGACTCGCTGCATCCCAGCAGGCGTGAGCGCGTCGAGCGAGATGCCCCGGCGCGTCTGCGCATCGACGGTGGAGGCCAGGCAGCTCGCGATGATGAGCGTAGCCACAAACGAAATCTTGGAGAGCGTGTTCATTTGATTGTTCCTCATCGGATCCGCACCTGTTCGTCGACGCGAACGCCGATTTGAGAGCCCTCGGGGGAGAGCGCGTTGAGGTAGTCCATCGGTGGAATCTCCTGGACGAGCCAGAGCTCGTGCGGAGCCGAAGACGGGTCGTCGTCCCCGTCGAGCGCGAGCGTCGCGTCGAAGAAATCGCCGTCTGCGGGACCGGTGACCGCGTGATAGCTGAACGCGTTGCGACCCGACGTGAAGGGCGCGAACGCGAACTCCGCGCCGCCAATGGCGCGTAGGTAGTTGAGGTCGAACCCGCGCTCTGTGCGGTGCTGCAGGATGTGGTAGCGGAAGTCGAGCCCGACCATGTTCGCGTACGTCGAGACGATGGAGGCCGCGTCGGAGCAGTTGATCACGTCGCCGTTGACGCGCTCCTGGAACCGCGTGAGATCAAAGTTCGCGCCTTCCCAAGTGCGGCCGGGGTAGCTCGTGTAGAACGACGCGCCGCGCTCGCGATCGTAGCGAAGCCCGAGCTCGAAGTAGACGCCCTCGACGATCATGGAGCCGACCTCGTCCGGATCGCTGGTCTCGCCGTCGACCCACTGAGCGACCTGATCCACGACATCGACCCAGGGCACGTGAAGCGAGTCGCTGTAGTCAAAGCGAGGCGCCGCCGCGGTCCCGTAGAAACGGTGCGTCGTGGTGACCGACCCTGGAAGCTCCATCCACTCGCCGCCTTCCAACCGCGCCTCAAAGCGCCAATCCAGCGCAACGTCGTAGCGACCGACGTTCGGAACAAGCGAGCCGTTCGTCACCAAGGTCACCGTCCCGGCGTTGGTGACCTCAAGGGACCCATCAGCGTTCGTTCCTTCTGGCGGCACAACACGGAGCTCGACGTTGTCTTCCACAAAGGTCGCGCCATTTGCGGCCTCGGTGCTGAAGGTCGCGACGATCGACATCTCGGAGCCCGCCGCCCACGCGGTCGGCAAGTTGTAGCTGTCGCGCTCGGCGCCATCGGGCGATGTGTCGTCGAGGGGCGGCGAGTCGACGTCGGTCCAGATCTCCGGGAGGTCGCGCGGCGTGCCGTCGGCGAGATCCAAGAACGAGGCGCTCGAGCGCTCAGCGAAGTCGGGAGCGATGCGCCAGGGCGGGCGGTTGGCCTCGACCTCGTAGTAGCCGAAACGAACTCCGTCCATCGCGCGGTACAAGAGCGGTTGCCGCGCGCGACGAGTCAACGCTTGGAGCTGAATCTGACGAACGCCGACACGGGCGACGGCGAGGGTGGTCGCGGCGTTGGCCACGGCGCGGGTGCCGATGAGGAGCTCAGCGCGCGCGTCGACCATTCCCGGGTCTACGTAGTCGCCGCCCTCAGCGAGTCCGTCCCAGGTCGCGGCGCAGCTGGTCGCGGTCAACGTGCCTTCGAGCTCGCGGATGAGGTCGCCGCCGCGCTCGATCTTGACCACACAGGAGTCGGCCGACGCGAGGTTCTCCCCATCAAAGAACAGCGCCCACTCTTCAAAGCCTGGCAGCTTCGGATCCGCGATCCGAACCGTGGCGTCGCCGAGACGCAAGGTCGGGCGCAAGACGGTCGGTGGCGCTTGGGGCGCGTCGAAGGAAAGGTCGACCGGGTCGGGTTCGCCGGGGTCTGACCCACACGCCGAGACGGTCAACAAGAGAGCGAGAGAACAGACCTGAGCACGTAGCAGACGCATCGGATACCTCGGCGCTACTATCTCAGTGTTTGGACATTGGCTCAAACGGATTGCCTCACGTGTTCGCGATGGATTCGTGTCTTTGTACGCTGCTGTTGTGCCTCGCCGAGATGCTCCCGCGTTCGTCTCCCCTGCTTGTGCGAGTCTGCCGTAGATGGTGCGCACTGGATGAGTGATGGATCGCGTTGCTGACCTGATCGCGCTTGCTTACTTCCTGTTCGCGCTCGCGCTCGGGTCGCGGGTGTGGCGTCAACGACAGAACCTTCGCGGTGCGCTTTCCGAAGACGCGCGGGTCCTCGTCGGCCGCGCCGCGTTCTTCTTGTTGCTCCCGATCACGGTCGCGCTCCACGAGCTCGGTCACCTCGCGATCATTTGTGCGGTGGGCGCGCGGGTGGCGGAGTGGCACTTCTTTGTCTACTGGGGCTTCGTCACGCCGACCCGCGAACCTCCCCTCGCGCCGATCGAGGACGTGGCGATCGCGGCGTCCGGGAACCTCGTCTCGATCGCCGTTGGGGTCGCGCTCCTCGTGTGGGCGCATCGACGTCCGATGGGCGACGCGATGAACCTGGCGCGGGTCGAGCTCGCGCGCTTGGTGTTGGTCCTTCACCTCGCGCTCTATCCGTTGCTGTCCCTCGCAATGGGTCGCTTTGACTTCGCGATCATCCGATTTCGCCTCAACGCGATGGGTCCGTACTGGGGCGATCTCTTCGCGTGGGGCTATTTGGTCGCCGCGATCGTGCTCTGGACCGCGACGCGCTCGCGTTTCCGCGCGTTCTACTCTCGGATGACCGGCGCGTGAGCTGGAGAGGGGGATCGAAAAATCCCCGAAGCAAGAAGCGACCGATCGCATTTCCTTCCGGATCGTTTAGTCTCCCGCGCTCATGGCGTACACCGTCTTCGCGCGTAAATACCGTCCCCAGACGTTTGATGAGCTGGTCGGGCAGGAGCACGTCGCGCGGACGCTCGGCAACGCCATCGATTCGAAGCGGGTAGCGCACGCCTTTCTCTTCACAGGCGTTCGCGGTGTTGGAAAAACGACGACCGCGCGGCTCCTCGCCAAGGCGCTGAACTGTCAGAACGGACCGACACGCGCGCCCTGCAATGAGTGTGATCCGTGTCGCGACATTACCGCCGGCGTCGACATGGACGTCCTCGAGATGGACGGCGCGTCGAACAACAGCGTTGACGACGTTCGCCGGCTCCAGGAGACGTTGCCGTTTCGGCCTTCGCGGGATCGCTTCAAGGTCGTGATCGTCGATGAGGTTCACATGCTCTCGACGGGCGCGTTCAACGCCTTCCTCAAGACCCTCGAGGAGCCCCCGCCTCACGTGAAGTTCATCTTCGCGACGACGGAGATCCACAAGGTCCCCATCACGATTCGGTCGCGTTGCCAGCGCTACGACTTCCGCTTGATTCCGCAGGCGGTCGTTTCGAAGCGCGTCAAAGAGATCCTCGCGGCCGAGGAGGTCACCGCCGATGAGCAAGCGGTCTCGATCGTGGCGCGTGAGTCGGCCGGGTCGATGCGCGACGCGCTCACGCTCCTCGATCAACTCGTCGCCTTCGGCGGGACGCACTTGGTCGGCGAGGAGGTCGCCAAGACGCTCGGGATCGCGGCGCGCAACGGCGTCGTGAGCACCGCGCACGCCTTGCTCAGCGGCGACCCGGCGGCGTGTATCGCGGCGGTCGATCAGCTCTGTGGACAGGGGGTCGACCCCTTGCACCTCAACCGGCAGCTCTTGCAGGTCACCCGCGACCTCGTCGTCCTGCGGTTGACCGACGGCGCGCTGGTGGAGCTCGCGGAGGAAGAGCGCGTGACCGCGAAGAAGCTCGCGGACGACCACGACCCACTGGAGCTGCAGCGGGCGTTCGCGATGCTCGGCAAACTGGCCGACGAGGTTGGCCGCGCGAGCGCCCCGAAGATGGTCCTCGAGATGGGTCTCGCGCGGATCGCGACGCGTCCCCCGCTGCGTGATCTCGCCGAGCTCCTGGCGCGGGTCGGTCGGCTCGAGAAGTCCCTGCGCGGTCAAGGCGGATCGCGACGCGAGACCCCACGTGCTCCCGCGCGACGCGCGACCTTGCCGGTCGATCCTGTTCCCTCTGCGGCGGCTGCCGTCGCTGATGCGCGTTCGTTCCGGTCGCCGCCCAAGGAGCAACAAGCTCGCTCGCCCGAGCCTCCTGCGGCGTCCGCGCCGTCCCCCCAGTCTTCGTCACGTGATGTGTCCTCGCCGTCCCGATCGTCGGCGACTTCCGCAAACACGGCCGCGCCTGCTTCGGCGGCGCCCGCTCCTGTGCCAGCGTCAGCTTCAGCTTCAGCTTCAGCTCCAGCTTCTGCTCCAGCGCCAGCTTCAGCTCCAGCTCCAGCTCCAGCTTCGGCCCCCGCAGCGTCTGCGTCCGCCGGCACACACTTGCGCCGCAACGCGATGCAGGAATGGGAGCGAATCATCGAGCATCTGCGCGCAGGTCGACCGGCCTTGGCCGCGGTGTTGGAGCATGGCGTCCCGCGGGTCGTCTCGGTGGAGAAGATCATCCTCTCGTTCAAGCGGGGCTCGTTCTACGCGCGCCAAGCTCGCGCGCCAGAAGCGGAGCGCGCGATCCTCGACGCCGCCGAGACGATCTTTAACGCGCGGCCGCCCTACGAGGTTCGCGATGATGTCGATGGGGACGAGAAGCGCACGGTCGCGTCTGTGGAGGCGACTCGCCGCGAGCATCGTGATCGTGAAAAGAAGAAAGCCGCCCTTGAGCACCCGCGCGTGTTAGAGGCGATGGACGTGTTCCCCGAAGCCCGCGGAAACGTGGACGTTCGGATCGAAGGAGACTGAGAGAATGGCAAAGTTTCGCGGAGGAATGGCTGAGCTCATGCGGCAAGCGAGCCGGATGCAGCGCAAGATCGAGAAGCGCCGCAAGGAGCTCGAGACTGAAGAGTTCGAGGCGGGCGCCGGCAATGACAAGGTCATGGTCAAGGTCAACGGGGGAGCCGAGCTCCTCGCCGTCACGATCGACAAGGAGTTCCTCGAGAGCGAGGGCCTGGAGATGGTGCAAGACATGGTCGTCGCGGCGACCAACGCGGCGCTCAAGCAAGCGCGTGAGCACGTCGACGGTGAGCTTGAGTCCGTGACCGGCGGCTTGAAGATCCCAGGCCTGACCTGATCACGATGCCGACCTGTGCTCGGAGGAGCCGTCGTGCTGCTCGGTGATCGCGGCGCCGAGAAGGACCCGATCGCCGAGCTCATCGAGCTCTTCGCGCGGCTGCCTGGCATCGGCGAGCGTACGGCTGCGCGGCTCGCGTTCTTTGTCCTCGCGAAGGAGCCTCACTTCGCGGTCGCGCTCGGGAAATCGCTCGAGACGATCCATGAGCGCGTGAAGCGGTGCTCAGTGTGCGGCAACTTCGGCGCGAAAGAAAAGTGCGCGGTGTGCCTCGACCTAAAGCGAGATCCACGCTCGCTCTGCGTGGTCGCGCGTGTCCCGGATCTCGTCGCGCTCGAGCGCTCGGGTTACCGCGGTCGCTATCACGTCTTGCATGGCTTGATCGCGCCGCTCGATGGCGTGGGCCCGGACTCGCTCCCCTTTGATCTCCTCAAGTCGCGCTGTCTCGACGGCATGGAAGAGGTGATCGTGGCCACCCCGCTCAACGTAGAGGGGGAGGCGACCGCGCTCTACATCTCGGAGATCCTGCGCGACGTGGACGGCCTCAAGGTCACGCGGATCGCGAGCGGCGTGCCGCATGGGGGCGAGCTTGAGTTCACGGATCAGGTCACCCTGGGTCGCGCGCTCGATGGCCGGAAGAACATTTAGGGGCTTCTCGCCGACCCGGACGCGGTCTGTTCCAAGCGCTTGAACGTCTGTCCGCCTTTCGGCATCAAACCGAGGTGGCATTCGTCCTTCGAGGTGGTTCTGGGAACAGCGGCGCGCTCCCACGGGTTCCGACTGCCGCGCGGTGCTATCGTCGATCGACGCCACCGGGCGACTCGCGACGGGGCCGAGACCTTAGGAAATAGACCATGTGCGGAATCGTTGGATACGTTGGCGGACAAGAGTGCGCCCCCATTCTCCTCGACGGGCTTCGTCGGCTCGAGTACCGGGGGTACGACTCCGCGGGCCTCGCCGTTCACAGCCGCGGCAAGATCGATGTCCTCCGCGCAGTGGGCAAGCTCCGCAACTTGGAAGGCAAGCTGAGGGAGGTCCCGCTCGCGGGAACCGTCGGCATCGGGCACACGCGCTGGGCGACCCACGGTCGACCCTCCGAGGTCAACGCACATCCGCACCAAGCGGGCGACGTCGTCGTGGTCCACAACGGCATCATCGAGAACCACACGGCCCTCCGGAAGCAGCTCCAAGCGTCGGGGTGTGAGATCAAGAGCGACACGGACACCGAGCTGGTCGCGCACTTGGTCTCGCGTCGCGTCGCGGGAGGCCTCCCGCTGGAGGAGTCGGTTCGCGCGACGCTCTCGGAGCTCGAAGGCGCGTACGCGATCGCGGTGCTCTCGGTGAAAGAGCCGAACCGCATCATCGTCGCGAAGAAAGCGTCTCCGCTCGTCTTGGGTCTCGGCGAAGGAGAGATGTTCTGCGCGAGCGACATCCCCGCGCTGCTGCCGTACACGCGCGATATGGTCTTCATGGAAGACGGCGAGATGGCCGTCATCGAGGCCGACAAAGTCACGCTGAGCACCGTCGAGGGTCAGCCGGTCGAACGTGAAGCGAAGCGGATCGACTGGTCGCCGATGATGGCCGAGAAGGCTGGATACAAGCACTTCATGCTCAAGGAGATCTTTGAGCAGCCGCGCGCCATCGAAGACACGCTCCGCGGGCGCCTGGACCGCGAAGGCGGCGACATCTACGGGACCGAGTTTGAGCTCGATGTCGCCGAGATCAAGCGCGTCATTTTGCTCGCGTGCGGGACCAGCCACCACGCCGCGATGGCGGGCCGCTACTACCTTGAAGGCCTCGCGCGCATCCCGACCGTGGTCGAGCTCGCCAGCGAGTTCCGCGGACGCGACGCGGTGGTGCTTCCTGGGGACCTCGTGATCGCCGTCAGTCAGTCGGGCGAGACCCTCGACACCTTGATCGCCGCGCGAGAAGCGAAAGAGAAGGGGGCCAAGGTCCTCTCGATCGCGAACGTCTTGGGCAGCGCGATCCCGCGCATGAGCGACGCGGTCTTCTACACTCACGCGGGTCCAGAGATCGGCGTGGCCTCGACCAAGTGTTTCACCACGCAGCTCGCCAACCTCTTGATGTTCAGCATCTGGCTCGGTCGCCGTCGCGACGTCTTGAGCGCGGAGAAGAGCGCCGCCCTCGTCGAAGGCCTGGCGCGCATCCCGCAGCAGATGGCCGAGGCGCTCAAGGGCACCCGTCAGCTGTGCGCCAACCTCGCGCGGCGCTACGTCGAGGCCCGCGACGTCTTGTTCTTGGGTCGCGGATTGAGCTTCCCGATCGCGCTCGAAGGCGCGCTCAAGCTGAAGGAGATCTCGTACGTGCACGCCGAGGGCTACGCCGCCGGCGAGATGAAGCATGGGCCGATCGCGCTCATCGACAGCAAGGTCCCGGTGCTCGTGCTCTTGCCCAAGGACGAGCACTACGAGCGCAGCTTGAGCAACCTCGAGGAAGCCAAAGCGCGCGACGCGCAGGTCATCGGGATCGCGACTGAAGGCGACGAAGAGGCGCGCGAGGTCAGCCACAACTTGGTCGAGATCCCCGCGAGCCTCCCCGAGCTCACGCCCTTCCTCACGGTGATCCCGCTGCAGCTCTACTCGTACTATGTCGCTGACTTCAAAGGCACCGACGTCGACCAGCCGCGTAACCTCGCGAAGACCGTCACGGTCGAGTAGCGAGCGCGCGAATCAAGGCCGACATCCGTTCACCGACCACGTCCCAGGTGTACCTGCCGGAAGTCAGGCGCGCGTGTTGGCCGAGGGTTGTTCTTTCGCCTTCGTCTCGCTCCAGCCGCTTTAGCGCGCGCGCGATTTCGTTCGCCGTGCGCGCGCGGATCCCCACCGCGAGCGCATCGTCTCCGCCGTAGCCCGTAAACACGGCCGGGAGCGCAGCGCTCATCGCTTCCAGGAGCGCGATCGGGGCCCCCTCTGCGCGGCCCCGCACCTCTTTCGACGGGAGCACTAACGCATCGGCCGCGGAGAGCGCGAGCGCTTTGCGATGACCTGAGACGTGTCCGAGGAAGCGTACGTCGGCGCACCTCGCCAAGGCGCGCTTCTCGAGGTGCGCGCGCTCGGTTCCGTCTCCCGCGACCAAGAGGGTGTGACCGCTCTTCGCGACGGCGTCGATCGCGAGGCCAACGTTCTTGATCGGCACGAGCCGGGAGAGGGTCAGCGCGCAGAATTTCGATACCCTCAAGGCGCGCTTGGCCTCGGCTCGATCCAAGCGCGGCACGGGCGCGAAGCCCATCGGGCAGACCACGTCGTCCTCGCGCCTCCCGAGGAGCGCGCGCTTATCCTCGCTCACGAACCAGTGGCGGTCCCCCGCGCGGAGTGCTCTCTCGGCGAGCGCGGGGAAGCGCGAAGCGAGGTGGACGTCCGCGGAGTGCCAGACCACGAGCTGGCGGACGCCGCGGGGAGCGGCGAGGGCGCAGGGGACCCCGAAGTGACTGACGACCACTTCCGGTCGGAAGCGCGCTGCGACGTCGCGGGCGGCGCGGGAGAGGGCGAGCGGAAAGGTGCCGAGGCCGAGCCAAGCGCGAGGATCACGGACGTTGTCGGGGACGCCGGCCCCATGAAACGTGCGCTCCAAGGAGCGGGGGGCGTAGCGCACCCGCGTGATCGGGATGGAGAGCTCGTCACGCGCCCGCCGGGAAGGCGCGACCACGTGAACGAGGTGTCCACGCTTGATGAGGGCTTTTGCGCTTCCGCGCACGAAAGAGGCACAGTGATCGGCTTCGTTCACCGGGAACCCCGTGCTGAGCATCAGGACTCGCACGGTGGCTTAGACGCGCGCGGGGTCGCGCAGCGGACGCTTGGCGCGGCGAGCGAGCGCGCGCGTCAGGACGAACGGGATCACGACGAGCGCGTGGCGCCAGCCGATCCCGCTCTTCTCTTCTGCGTAGACGGGCCGCACGGCGACGTCCCGAACGCGGCAACCGCGCTCGAGGAGCCGCGCGATGAGGTCGTTCGGATAGCCGTACCGTGGCCAGAGCGCGTCGAGATCGATTCGCGCGGCGGCGCTTCGGCGGAGCGCGGTGTATCCGCACTGCGAGTCTCGCACCGGCGAACCCAACGCCAGCCGGGTGAGTGAAGAGAGCACGTGGTTCCCGAGCCAGCGCATGGGCGGCATCACGTCGCGAGCGCCGGGCCAGCTCAAGCGATCGCCCTTCGCGTAGTCGACCTCGCCGGAGAGGACCGGTGAGACCAGCGCGTCGAAGTCGTCGGGGTGCATCTGTCCGTCGCCCGCCATCACGACCGCGACCTCAGCGCCTGCCTCGAAGCACGCTCGGTATCCGGTCGTCAGCGCGGCTCCCACGCCGCGGTTCTCTTCATGTTGCACGACGATGACACGCGGATCGTCCACCGTCCGCGCGACCGCTGCGGTGTCGTCCGAGCTCCCGTCGTCCACGACCACAATGCGGTCCACGCGCGAGGGAACCTGCGCGAGCGTCTGCGCAATGAGGTTCCGTTCGTTGAACGCGGGGACGATGACCGCGATGTGCGCCTGTTTGCGCATGAGCAACGTGTACTCGGGAGGTCGCCGAGGCGCCAGCCTTTACGGCCTAACGCGCCGCGAGCCTTCGGGCGCTCGGAAACGGAAGCGGTCGTCCGCGACGTCGCGATTGAACTGCATGTTCCGGAAGTCGAAGCGGTTGCGGTTCCCTTGCGAGTCGACGATGAGGACGCGCTGGATGACGCCAGCGTTGCGGCCACCACGAGAGACCACGCGAACAAAGAAGACCACGCGGTCGTACTGCGGCGTCGCTTCGCGCGGGCGCAGCTCAAGGACGTAACCGTCTTCGAATCCTTCGCGCTGTGGGTCGAGGAGCCGCAACTGAAAGTCACGATCGAGCCGACCGGTCCCGGTCAGAAACGAGAACGCGAGCGGGAGCTGGTCTTCGCTGATCTCACGCTCGATCAGTTGACCGTTTTGCTCGCCCTCGTCCGGCGGCTGATAGATCGTGAGACGCTCACCATCGCTGACGAAGACCTGTCCGTTGGGACGGTCGTAGTCGAAGCGCATCTTGCCGGGCTTCTTGAACACGACCTCGCCACGAGCGCGCTCGTAACGGTTGTAGAGCTTCGTGAACTGCGTTTGATGGAAGTTCGCGCGGAACGAGGTGGTCTGGTCGTAAAAGGACTGGACGAGCGCGGCGACCTCGCGTGCGTTGCGAGTTGGCGGCGGCGCGGCAGGTTGCCCGGTCATGGAGGTCGCGTTGTCGCCCTCGTTTTGTGCTGAGGCGACGAGCGTGGTGCTCACTGCGACGAGCAGCGCTGCTAGGGATGCCAGGAAAGTGCGCGAGGTCATGATTGCTCCGAAGGGCCCACTCAAGCGGGCGACAGATATGAAACGCGCCGCGAGGGTCGTCTATTCATGTCGCAAAAACGCCACGATGGAAGGTTCCCAACGTAGCGCGCGCGCATTGTCTCATAAGACCTTAGCCTGTGTCTCGCGCTCTCGAACCTGTTGAAAAAATAGGTGAATTGGGGCCGTGGGATTGATCAGAGAGGGCGATCTGCCCTATTATTAACGAAGCGCGGAAATTTCCGCGTGGTCTCTGACCACCTTAGATCCCGTTCAACGCCGGCTTAGACAAGACTGACAACTCATCCAAAATCCCGCTTGGGAGGTGCCATGGCTCGCTCGTCGCTCAAAATCGAGAAGCAGATCAACCATCTTGAGAAGAAGCACGCCGCTCTGAAAGAGCAAGTGTCCAATCTCGACTCTCGAACGTTCCTAACGTCTGAAGAACAAACCGAGCGGGCCGAGCTGAAGAAACGGAAACTCCACACGAAAGACGAGCTACAGCGAGCTCGTCGTGACAGTGAGCCTCCGCCGGCCTAATCGGCTGAATCTCGAAGAGCGCCTCAAAAGGGCGCTTTTCTCACTTAAGGGTTCTGATCGCGACCGAGGTGGATGGCGTCGCTAGAACGCGTCGGGCGGACGTGCGCGATGTGTCGCGGTCGTCGGTGTGAGGTCGGTCAACGCGCGGCGCATCGCTTCCGTCTGTGGACCGGTCAATCCTGTCGCGTTTTCGCCGGCAGCTGCCTGTGTGAGCCGCAGGAAGTAGAACGCTTCGTCTCGCTGATCGAGTCGATAGGCGGTCATTCCTCGGAGAAAGTAGAACCGCGCGCGCTGTGCTTCGTTTAGGCGTCCTTCTTGGTCTGTGATGACGTCCAGCCAGACGGAGGCGTTCTCATAGCGAGCCTCGTCATAGTTGGCCTGCGCGCGCCGGAGATCGTCCCCAAGCGTTCCGCATGCCGCCAACATCGCGATTCCGAACGCCAGAAACAGCGTCGATCGGTGGGGTGGATGCGGCATGGCCGTCAAACGTTGCCTCAAAGCGGAGTGGAAAGCGACGCCAACGAGAGCCGCGGCGGCAAGACCGATGAGACAATGCGACGAGATCTGTCATCCGGAGGTCGGTGCCCTGACATGGATGTCGTGGATCCCGGCTCGACGGGGCGCTCATGTCGACCTGGTCAGCTACCTCCAGAACACAGACTCACGCGTCGAATGCGAAAAACGACAGCATTTCAGTGGTTTACGAAAGAGCTTACGATTCGCTGACAAAGTGGCACCCGAGTTGCAAACCCTCTAGGTGACGTTGCTGACTGCCCTGCCCGGCATTTGTGCTCGTCATCCTTGCCTTGAAACTCTGCTTCGCTTAGTAACCCAACAAATCGGTCATCCGGTTTGTTCTTGAACTTGCAGATTTGAGCTTACTTATTGGCGCATATGGCCCTCGGGCCAGGCTCTTGAGAGTCGCGTCTTGTTCTCCGCTTGCTTCACTCGGCTGTGTTTGCAGCCCCTTAACTTGCGACTCCTCGGTTCCGCCCAGGATTCGTTGTTTCGTTGACCTTGGTTTGATCGCTGGCTCGAGTCCCTAGCTCAAGCCCGCATGACTAGCATCGATTCGGTCGCTGGGTCGGCGCGTTTGCGTCGGCCCAGCTCCCTTTTAAGCGTCCTTCGACACTCTTTCATCGTGGGTCGCGACCGTCGATTGGCAACCCCCCAAACGGGCGTCGTTTACTCTCGTTGGGATGTCAGCGTTTTCGCACGAACGATATGAGGCCGGCGAGATGCTCGGGCGCGGTGGGATGGGCGAGGTTTTTCTCGGCCGTCATCGGCGAACCGGACGTGTGTGTGCGATCAAGGTGCTCCTCGGCGACGCGCCGGATCTCGTTGAGCGCTTTCGCCGAGAAGCCGAAACGGTCGCCTCGCTCGCCCACGTCGGCATTGTCTCGGTGCTCGACTTCGACGAGGACGAACGCGGCGCGCCCTTTCTCGTCATGGAGCACCTTGAGGGGGAACCGCTCGACGAGGTGCTGTCGCGCGGGCCCATGGAACCTGACGTCGCGATCGGCATCATGGCTGAGCTCTGCGACGCGGTCAGCTACGCGCACGAGCGCGGCGTTCTTCATCGCGACCTCAAGCCGAGCAACGTCTTCATGGCGCGTCGCGAGGGCGCGGGAACTCGGCCGGTGCTCCTCGATTTCGGGATCGCGAAGCTGCGCGCCGACCTCACTCGACTCACCGCGACCGGAATGGCGCTCGGGACGCCAGCCTACATGGCGCCCGAACAAGCGCGCGCGCTCCCCCTCGACGAGCGCGCGGACGTGTACGCCTTGGGCGCGCTCTTCTTCGAAATGATCACCGGCACGGTTCCGTTTCCCGCGCCCACGCCGACGGCGATGATGGCGCGCGCGCTGACCGATCCCGCGCCTGCGCCGTCGTCGGTTCGACCCGAAGTGAGCCCGCATGTCGACGCGTTGGTTCTCTCCGCGCTCGCCAAGGATCCGGACGCGCGACCGCCCTCTGCGCGCGAGTTCGCTGCGCGCCTCACCCGCACGAGCCAAGCCCCGAGCGATGTTGTTGAGATCGCGTTGGCAGAGACGCGAGCCGCGCCCGCGATCGACTCCGTCATACGGGCCCCTCAGAAACGGAACTCGACGGGCCGCGCATGGCTCTTGGCAGGCCTCGGCGTCTTGATGGGGATCGCGGCGCTCGGTCTCGCGGCGCTGATCTTCTTTGGACGCGCGGGGCCAGACATCGCCGAGAAGCCAGAACCCGTTCTCGAGTCGGGCGAGACGCGCGCCTTGGAACGCGCGGATCCCGTGCCGTCCGAAACCGCGATGCGCGAGGCGAACCCAGTGCCAGAGACCGACGACGCTGAGACCCACGATGCTGAGAGCGCCGCCCTCGTGCTTGAGCCGCCATCCGCAGCGTCCCCCGACTCGCCAAGGACGGGCGCTCCCACGCCCATGAGACGAACCCGTCGAGGAGGCATGTCGTCCCGCATGACCTCATCCGGGAGCCCACCGCCTTCCGCGATGACGCCCGCCGCCACGCCGCCCGCCGCCACGCCGTCCGCCGCCACGCCGATGTTGACCGCCATGCAGCAAGAGGAGTTCGTGGCCAGCGTTTCCCTCGGTGAGCTCTTCTCCAACGGAGATCACGCGGGTTGTCTTCGTGAAGCGCGCCGGATGCCGCGCGCTCGTCGCACGCCGCGGATCTTGATGTGGGAGATGCAGTGCGCGCGCGGCGCGAACAACGAGAGCCGCGCGCGTTCGGCCTGCGGAGAGCTGGCGCGGCGCTTCCCTCAGAACGGGCAAAACCGAGCGTGTGAAGCGCTTGGCTACTCACCCTGAGCGAACGCAAGAACGGCGAAACGGATCGGACGTGAGTCATCGCGTCTCTCATCGTTTGTTGACGCTCGATCAGGACGCCTTTACGACTAACCGGTGGACCGTCCCCAGCTCGCTTTCGATTTCGACGCCGCGCGGCGCGATCTCGCGGCGCTCTCTTCGGTCGCGCCTGAGCCTCTCGCGGGAAACGCCGATCGCGACGAGCCGAGCAATGAGTTCGCCATCGCCGAAGCGCTCAGCGATCGCTTAGGGCAAGAGGTCGTCGTGACGCTGACAGATAATCGCCGCACGATGATCAGCGCGAAGCGTTCCGTCGGTAGGCTCGAGCTCCGTTTGCATCGAATGTTCCTCTACGCCGACGAGATCGTGCTCGTCGCGCTCGCCGCGTATCTCCGCGATCGACACGTTCGGGTCGCGTCGAAGACGCTCGATGATTTCATCGCGCGCCACAAAAAGAGCATCCGCAAAGAGCGCCGAACCACGCCACGGGTCGCACAAGGCAAGCACTTCGATCTCCGCGCGATTTTTCAGCGCCTTGAGGCCGAGTACTTCGTTGAGCTTGTCACCGCGGAGATCACCTGGGGGCGGCGCGTGACGCCGCGTCGTGGTCAGCGCTCCATTCAGCTCGGGACCTACGTCCCTGACGAGAAGCTCATCCGCATCCACCCGCTGCTCGATCAAGAGTGGGTGCCCGAGTACTTCGTCGCGTCGGTCGTCTACCACGAGATGCTGCACCACGTTTTGCCCGCGACCGTGAGCAACGGGCGGCACCGCTTTCACACGAAGGAGTTTCGGCGGCTCGAAGCGGTCTTCGCCGAGCACGAACGGGCGCTCGCGTGGGAGCGGGCGAACCTGAAGAAGTTGCTCAGGAGCAAGCTCGCGTGACGACCGCGCGGGTGGCGAAGTCTCCCGCTGTGTTGACCGAGGAGCGCGCGATCTTTCAGCTCCCGGTGCGCGCCCCGTTCCTCGGATTAGGCGAGTTTCCGACCCCGATCGAATCGCTCGACACGATCAACGACGGGGACGGCTACGTGAAGCGGGACGACCTGTCGTCTTCTCTCTATGGCGGGAACAAGGTTCGAACGCTCGAGGTGCTCTTCGCGGAAGCGCTCGCGCGCGAGGCCAAGATCATTGTCTCGACCGGCGCGTACGGATCCAATCACGCGCTCGCCGCGCAGATGCACGCGCCAAGAGCAGGCCTCACGCCGCTCGCCTTGCTCTTCCCGCAGCCGACGAGCGAGAGCGCGAAGCAGAACTTTCGGTTGACCGCCGCGCGCTCGAAAACGCTCCTTCATTGGTCGACGCTCCCGCTCGGGATGTGGAGCGCGCGGGCCCCGCGGACGTACTTGATGCCGCCCGGAGGCGCGACGCCGCTCGGCGCGCTGGGTTACGTGTCGGCGGGGCTCGAGGTCGCCGATCAGATCGCGCGGGGCGACGCTCCGCTGTTCACGCACGTGTTCGTTGGTGTGGGTTCGACCTGTACCAGCGCGGGGCTCGTCGTAGGGTTCGCGGTCGCGGAGCGGCTCGGGATCCTCGCGCGCGCGCCTCGGGTCGTCGCGGTCCGCGTCACGCCGTGGCCGGTCACGAGCGCGGTTCGGATCGCGCGTCTCGCCGTGCAGACCTCGCGACGGCTGAGCGAAGAGACCGGGGACGCGCGCTTCGTCCTCTCGCATCGGGAAGCGCTGGGTGGTCTCCGCGTTGACGGAAGTCAGCTCGGGCGGGGCTATGGACACGCGACCGACGAAGGAGCGAACGCGATCGCGAGGTTCGCGGACCACGCGCTCAAGCTCGACCCGACCTACAGCGCGAAGTCGGCGGCTTCGTTTCTCGCGCGTCGCCGCTCGGGACCCGCGCTCTTTTGGTCGACGAAGTCTACGGCGCCGCTCCCGCCCAGCGGCGCGATCCCCGCGTCGCGCGTCGCGCGTCGCTGGCTCGCGCGATAGCACGCCGATCGTCGTCACTTGGACGCGCCGTCACGCGGAGGCTCGGAGGTGAACCCCGCCGATAGACGTCTCGCTAGCTAGATCGCGTCGCGCAGAGAGAGCGCTCGCAGGGCGGCCTCGGGGTCACCACGGTCGTACGCAGCGCGGGCCTCGATGGCGAGCGCGACGCGGTAGTCGTCGCGCGCTCCGGCTTCCCGCTTCTGCGCGCCGATGAGCAGGGCCTGGTTGGCGAGCGCGGGCTCGCCGGCGGTTCGGAGGGCCGTCGCGAGTCGCCGCCATCCATTCTCGGGGCGGTGATCGTCGCGCTCCAAAACGACGCGCGCGAGGGCGGCGCCGGCTTCACGGGTCGCCGGTTCTTCGAGCGCCAAGGTCGCGGCCGTGTAGAGCGCGCGGGACACCGCGGTGAGCGATGGCAACAGTTCTCGGAGCTCGTGGATCAAGGCGTTGGCGCCGGACAGGTCTCCGCTGGAACGAGGAGGCGCGAGGCGCGCGCAGAGCTCTAACGAGAGCCAAGTCGCGGCCGGGCCGGGCGGTCGCGGTCCCGCGGTTCGCGCAGACAGAACCGCGTCGATCCGGCGGCGGTGGGGAGAAGCGCGAAGCGAGTTGGCCGCGGAGCCGGTCTGAATCACGTCTTCGATCATTTCCCATCGCTTGAGCAGCGCTGCGCGTCGCGTCATCTCCGGCTCGGTCCCGAAGATGGAGCGGAGTCGGTCTCGCTCAATCTCGGTGAGCGCGCTGAGCGTCGCGTCAGCGTAGCGCGCGGCGATGCGTCGCGCGTGCTGCGCGGTCGCGCCGTCGTCCCCGGTCGCGAGGCGAAGCAACAGGTCGAGGCCCGCGACTCGGGCGTAGCGGCCTTTTCCAGACAGCGCTGTTTCGGCGAAGCGAAGCGCGAGCGGAGGGGGCAGCGCGACGGGGTCGACCTCGCGCCGCATGGTGTGTCGACCCAAGCAGAAGGCCTGGGCGGCGGCGACGTTCGCGACGAGCGGGAGGTGCTTGGTCGTCGCGTGGGCGTGGGCGGAGAGAAAATCGTCCGCGGCGCGCTCACGCGCTCCGAGATCGCAGAGCAGCCGTCCACGGAGATAAAAGGCCCGCGCCGAGCGAGTCCGAGTCGTCTCCTCGGTCGCCAGCTCGACCGCGAGCTCGGGCCAGCCGCGGAGCGCGTGACACGCCGCGACCACGTCCGGGAAGCGGGCGCCGCTCGAGGCGATCGGGAAGAGGTCGATCAAGCGCTGCGCCGCGTCCCGATCGGAGAGCGCGATCGCGTGACTCAGCGCGGCGAAGAGCGCGCGACACGCTTCCGCTTTTGACTCGAGCTTGGTGACCAGCGGCAAGAGAGCCGTCAGACCCGCGCGCGGACCCATCGTCTCTCCGACCTGTTCCGCCGCGGCCACGGTCATGCGATCGACAAGGGTCATCCGCCGCCGCGCTCGCTCACGACGCCGATCTGCGGAAGGCGCTCGAGCGCGATCTCCGTTCGCTCCAGCTCGGCGCGCGCTTGGTCGAGGACGCGGCGCAGGTCGGAGGCCGACCCGTCCGCCGGGAGCGAGTCGAGCGGCTTGCCGACGCGCTCGCCGAGGATCGAGAGAAGGCGCGCGCGCTCTGCTTCTTGGAGCGCGCCGACCTCCGTGTTCGTGGAGACCTCAAAGTCAGTCAGCGCGGCCGCGAGTCGGTCGTACCAATAGATGATGTTGGAGAGCCGCCGCTTGAGCTGCTCCGGGTCATTGACGCTGCGACCGGCGAACTCACGCTCGGTCGCGGTCTCCAGCAAGGCCTGCGTCTCGTTGTAGACCCGCTGCCACTCGTTCGCGTCGCCGCGGTCCCAGGCGGCTTGACCTCGATGGTCCAGGGTCGCGATCCGCTCCTCCCACTCCGCGCGCGTCATCCCCACCATCTTGTCTTCGGCGGACCGATAGACGACGCGGCGGAGCGAATCGAGGGTGAGCTTGAATCGGTGCATCGGCGGCGTCAGTACGTCGCCGCTGCCGCCGCGGAAGTCATCGACCAACAACCGCAGCTTTGAGGCGAGCGCGGCGGCCTTGTCCGGATCGGTCGCGACCACCTCGCGGAGCGAAGCGGCGATGGGCGCGAAGTCACGCGTGAACCGCGTCGCCTCGCGTCCCCAGAGCTTTCGCGAGACCTCCTCGGCGTCAGCGAGGAGCTTGTCGACCTCGTCGGCGGACGGCGGCGGCTCAAGCCGGGCAGGCTCGATTTGCGCCCACAGTTCTTGATCCGCGACGACCGCGCGCGCCTCAAGTCGCATCGCTTCATCGCACGTCAGCGTCAGATCCACGGAGGCACCCACGTCGAGCTCTGAGGGAACGTTGATCACGAGCGTTCGAACCGGGAGACGGTTCTGCAGCAGGCGGAGCACGACGGCGCCGCTTCGGTCCGCGGTGTAGAAGCGATGCTGCACCTCGACCGGGAGACCCGTGCCGCGCGGGATGAGCACCTTTCGCTCACGTCGCCCCGCGCGCACAACCTCGACCGCGATGTCCTTCGCGACCACCGATGCTTTGCTCAGCGCGCTCGCGCGTGGCCTGAGATCGCCGCGGTAAAGCGCGAGCGGCACCGCGGCGCGGACCTCCTCGCCCCCGTAGAGCGAGAGGGTTATGGGTTGTTCCGCTTCTTCGCCGAGCTCGAGCTCAAGCCGTCGCGAGCAGGGGAGCGCGTCGAGGTCCGCTTCACCGAGCAAGCCGCCGGCGTCGGCGAGCTCGATTCGGTCGACCCCCGCCGGCGCTTGCTCGACGGTGAGGCTCAGCTTCATCTCGGCGCGTCGGCTGAGCAACGGGGACGTGAAGAGGATGGCCGCTTCTTCGTTGCCGAGACGGAGACCTCCGAGCTGGGCGGCGTGGACGGCGGCGCCAAGCGCCACGCAGGTGTCCACTTCTTCTTGGAGCGGGGCGTCCGCCTTGCTCGGTCCGCAGAGCTTCTCGGTGACCTCGCGAATGACGAGCGGGAGCCTCGTGGATCCACCGACCAGGACGACATGGTCAATGTCCGCGCGCCCGACCCCCGCGACCTCGTGGCTCTGCAAGAGCGCGCGCTCGCAACAGGTGATCGTGGTCTCGATCAGTGACGCGACGATCCCCTCGTACTCCGCGCGCCCAATCTCGGCGTCAAACGACACGGGTTCGCCGGCTTGGTCGATCACGAACTCGTGCTTGTTGACGTGCACGACCTCGGTCGACGAGAACGACTCTTTGATCTCTTGCGCGAGGTGCACGAGCCGCTGGAAGCGGAGCCGATCTTCGGCGGACTCGCGAATGTCGAGGTCGAGCGCGTACCCCTGGTCGACCAAGCGCTGCCGGAGCTCTTCGGCGAAGCGACGATCGAGATCATCGCCGCCGAGGAAGTTGTCACCGTCGATCGCGAGGACCTGATACTCGCCGCCGAGGCAGCGGAGAATCGAGACGTCGAAGGTGCCGCCGCCGAGATCGTAGATGAGGAAGTTTCCGTCACCGAGGCTGCTGCGGAACGTGTGATAGACGGCGGCCGCGGTCGGCTCCTGGAGGACGCCGATGACCTCAAGGTTCGCGAGCTCGCCGGCGCGCCGGGTGGCCTCGACCTGGGGGGCATCGAAGTAGGCGGGGACGGTGATCACCGCGCGCGTGACGCGGACCTCGACGCCTTCGGGAGCGCTCTCCGCGAGGTGCGTGTGCATGCGCTTCGCCACGTCGGCGAGGATCTTTGCGCTCACGGCTTCTGGGGTCAGCTCGTGCTCGCCGAGCGCGACCGTGGTGGTCTGGCCCATCTTGCGCTTGATCGATTCGACCGGCGCCGGCTCCCGGCCTCGCCGGTTGCGCGCGGCGCGTCCGACGAGGAACTCCTCGGCTTTGGGATCCCACGCGACCGCGGACGGGATGGTCTTGCGACCGAACTTGTCGGCGTAGACGAGGAGGTCGCGCTCCGACGGATCGAGGATCGCGATCTCTGAGTTGGTCGTGCCGAGGTCAATTCCTACGGGTCGGTCTATGAACATGGGGCTCGTTTCGTCTCGAATCGTTTCATGGAAGTCGTGAGGACCAGCTCATGGCTTGAGCGCCGGGTCATCGACCAGCGGGAGGTCGGGAAGGGCCGCGTCGTCTTCGAAGAGCGCGTGCAGCTCGGGCGGAGACCAGAGGTCGAGGAGCGCGAGAGGCTCCGGCGTTGACCGCGCGGCGCGCCGGGCCCGGGGTCGACGGGGGAGCGGCTCGCGATGCTCCGGGTGCGCGCGGAACGCAGCGCGTAGCCGGCGCAGGGGGTGCATCGTCAGCTCCTCCCAAGCCGCGCGGATCTCATCGCGTTCTTCGTCACAGGTCGCGTCTTCGGCGAGCTCACGCAGACGCTCCGTGATCGCGGTCGGGCCTTCGCTCGGATCGAGGTCGTACTTTTCGAAAGGGTTGGCCGCGAGCTCCTCATGCGCGCCCTTCTTCACGTCGTCGGCGTGGTCGCCCCCGCGCTTGTTCTTGCCTCTGCTCATCCGAAGAACCTCGATCGCGCGAGGCGCTGGTCGAGCTTGCTCAGTCGCTTGGAGCTGGGCCATAGCGCACGCGCGCGCTCTGCGTCTTCCGTAGCGCGGCGTCGCGCGCCTTGCTGACCAAAGACCGAGGCGTTGTCGAGCGTTCGATTCGCGCGATGAACGAAAAAGTCGCAGAGCACGACCCGCGCGTTTCGATGCGTGTCGCAAATGCGAAGCGCGCGCTCTGCGATCTGGATCTGCTTCTCCAGCCGCGCGTCCATCTCCGACTCGAACACGAGCATCTGCGCGGTGTTCGCGGCGTAGGCGATAGGCTCTCGGGTCTGCTCGATCCGGGTCGCGAGGCTCGACACGA
Source organism: uncultured bacterium (assembly GCA_938024995.1). Lineage (GTDB taxonomy): Bacteria > Myxococcota_A > Polyangia > Polyangiales > Houyiibacteriaceae > CALJDU01. The sequence continues at coordinate 41,215 of CALJDU010000038.1, read as the reverse complement.
TCGGTCGAAGCAGCGCGGTCATCTGCCGGAGCGCGGGCCACCGCTTCGCGTTGTAGATCTCCCAGCAGATCGGCTTGGCCTTCGCGACCATGAACTTCTCGACATCGACGTGCTGCCCAGACCAGTCCCAGACCTTCCGCGCCTCGCCGAGCCAAACGAAGACGTCCGCTCCGGGCTCTGCTTTGGCGAGGGCTTCGGTCAAGCCATCCTCCACCGCGGTCAGCGCGACTTGCACCGCGCCGGCTGCTTCGGCGCTGGCTTGGACCCGCACCTCATCCGCGCGCGCGCCTTCAACGTCGCCGACGAAGCGACCCAAGATCTTCATCGCGGCGGCGCCTCGCCGTGAACGGGTCAGCGCTCCGTCCCGGGCTTCGCGACCCACACGCGTCAGCTCGTCCAGACCCGCTGCGCGCGCAGCTTCCTTGATCTCGACCGCGGGCGTCCCCGAGACCACCACGTCGGCGATACCTGTGTAGTAGGAGACCGAAATGGAGCGGAAGAGATTGATCGCGCGAACGCGGAGCGGATGGGCGCGCTCGAGGTCCCCACGAAAGGTCACGCAGTCCGCGGCGTGAGAGAAGAGCAGCGCCGCGTGGTGCTTGTCGCGCTCATCCTTGAGCTCCTCTTGAGTGAGCCTCTTGACCAGCGGGGAGACGTCGCCCCGAAGCGCAGCGGCGTACTCCGCGCTGTCACGAAAGCCGTCCAGGAGAGACGCCGCGCGGCGATGCGGAAGAGGGGCGCCGGCGTACGTCAGCTCGCAAAAAACGCGGCCTAGGATGACCTCGTTTTCGCATCGAGCGAGAAGCGGCGACGTCTTCACGGGCGACAGAATCAAAGGTCGCGTCGCATACGTCAAACGTCCGCGGCGGTTCTCCTCAGGGGTTACGCCGTTGTCACCCGTGTTGGGCGAGGAAGTAGATGGTGAGCCCGAAGAGGGTCACCATCGACGCGGTCTCGACCCAGTTGACCTGTCCATCGTCCTGCACCGACTTCCAGAGCATGAGCATCGGCGGGAAGGAGAGAAAGATCACGGAGGTGGTCTCGAGGTCGATCGGGAGGACGCCGCCGTTGGGCAGCGTCGGGATGATCCCCATCTGAGAGAACGCGGCCATCATGATCATCGTGAGCGGTAGAACGACGAAGGGGACCTGACTGATCTGTCCCGACGCGCTCGCGAGGGCGACGTCGTACATGCCCTTGGTGTGCGCCGTGATGATCATGGCGAAGGCGCCGGCCGCGGCGAAGATGCTCAACACGATCGCGCCGAACATCTCGGTGTAGCCACGCTCAGTCAGCGCCGTGACCAAGATGTCCGAGAAGTCTCCGACCGCGTGACCACCGATCACGCTGGTCACGATCCCAAGCGCACCGAAGCCGGCGATCGCACCCCACGAGGGAGGGTTCGCTTCGGTCGCTTCTGCTGCCTTGGCCTTTGCTGCGGCTTCCTCTGCGGTGTCGTCGTCATCGGTGGGATCGTCGCTGCTGAAGCGCGCGATCAGCCGCTTGATCGCGACCACTTCGACGAAGAGGAGGGCGACGCCCAACACGTAGAGGTCGGTCGCGCCGAGACCTTCGCCAGCGTGCTCACCCGCCTCGAACGTCTTCAGCATGATCATCAGTCCGCCGGTCCCAATGAAGACACCCGCCGCGGCCGCGTAGAGATCCGTGCTGATGTTCACGAGCGCCTTGGGCAGGCGCGCGTGTCCCGTTTCATCGCGAGGGAGCAAGGCGCTGTAAAGTCCGAACGCGAGCGCGCCAACGTGCAGGGTCAGGCACGTCACGATGAACCCGACCCGCGGAGTCGCGGCGACCACGAAGCCGAGCATCACGAGCTCGGGGACGTTGCTGGCGAGTCCCGCGAGTGTCCCGGCGACGAACTGGTTGAGACCGACGCGGGCGCCGATTCCCTCCACGCTCTTGATCATCGCTTCGCAGGATCCGAAGACGACCGCGAGGCCGCCGAGCGCGAGCATCGCGGCGTGGGCGACGCCAGGGATCGATTCGTGGGCTACATGTGCAACGCCGAGGACGGCGCATCCGCCCACCAACGCGTAAATCCACGATTTCCCTCCGCCACCGCCGCCTGCCATGAAGCGTTGCTAGTCAATCGCGCGTCGCGCCGTCAAGCGACCTTCGCTTATTGGCACTCGCAATCCCAGTCTTCGCCGAGGTCGATCGCGGTAATCAGCCGGGTCTCGCGCTCACAATCGCCGTACACGATGCGAACGCGCTGGTCTTCGCTCGTCGTGCCTTCAACCGCGTAGGTCGTGCATCGTCCATCGCGTCGGGTCCGGTCATGGGCGACCGTTCCGTGGTTCAGGATCTCACGGACCTCGTCCGAGGAAATGTGGCGGCACTCCATGCGGCACTCGCCGTGGCGGGTGTAGCGCATGGGCTTGTTGCGGAGCCGCGCGAGGATCGGGTCCTGGGAGACGCGTCGGCCGGGGTTGGCCTCCGCCTCGTCATCGCGTGCTTCGGTCGGGGTCTGTTGCTGTCGCTGGTTGGGCTGCGCCGCCACCTCGGTCGCGGGGTTCGCTTCTTCGACTTCGGCCGAAGGAGCCTCGTCGTTCCCTGGCTCGGCCCCTTCGGCGGCCTGTCGCGCCGCTTCTTGCGCCGCGCGCTCATCCGCGTGCTCCTGCAGCGCGTTACCGAAGCCCTCTAGGATGGAGTCGCAGCCGAAGAGGGTAAGCGCGCAGAGCATCGCGCAAGCGAGCGTGGCCGAACGGTACGGAGTGGTCTTCTGGATGCTCATCAGTCTTTTTCTCCTGCCCCTGGCCGAGTCATCGGCTTAAGCGCGTGCTTTCGCAAGAGCCTCTCGAGGGATTTCTTGTGGAGCCCGATATGCGCGGCAGCGGAGGTGAGATCGCCTTCATGTCGCGCGAGCACGGCCACGAGATACCGGCGCTCAAGCGGCTCGAGCCAGAGCTCACGCGCTTCCTTGAGCGGGAGGTGATCCGAAAGCGGCACCGCGTCACGAGACACCTGCGCGCCGGTGACAAGGGGCGCGAAGTGGGCCGCCTCGATGGGACCCTCGCTCATCACCGCGGCGCGACGAAGGACGTTGCGCAGCTCTCGAACGTTCCCGGGCCACCGGCGCGTGTTGAGCGCGTCTTTGGCGCCTGGGGTGAGCTCACCGTTGAGGTCTTTGAGGAATCGCTCGGCGAGGAACGCGGCGCCGCCCACACGATCCCGGAGCGCGGGCAGCGCGACCACGACCTCCGCGAGTCGATAGAAGAGGTCTTCGCGAAACGTTTCCGCGTCGACCATCGCGGGGAGGTCGCGGTGCGTCGCCGCCACGACGCGAACGTCCACCACCACGCGTCGGGAGGCACCGAGACGCTTGATCTCTCCGCGCTCAAGCACGCGGAGCAGCTTGGGCTGAAGGTCGAGCGGGAGCTCGCCGATCTCGTCGAGGAAGAGCGTTCCTTTGTCGGCCGTCTCGAACGCCCCGGCGCGCGCGCGCTCCGCTCCGGTGAACGCGCCGCGTTCGTGACCAAAGAGCTCAGACTCGATCAAGTTACGCTGAACGGCCCCGCAGTCGACCACGACGAACGGCATCGCGGCTCTGTCGCTGTGTTGATGAAGCGCGCGCGCGGCGAGCTCCTTTCCGGTACCGGTTTCTCCCGTGACGACGCACGAGAGATCGGTCGGCGCGACCTTCGCGAGGAGGGCCGCGGCCTCTCGCATGGCGCTCGAGGCGAAGTGGAGATCGCCGAACCTCCCGCTGTCGAGGTCGACGCCGTGGGTCACCACGTGACCCGCATGCCGGTGCCCGCGACCTCGACCGTCACTTCATGACGCGGCCGATAGCGACCCCCGCAATTCATCCCGCGAAAGCGTCGCCAGTCGTGCGTCGCGAACATCGGCTGGGACCAGATCCGCAAGTGCGTGAAGGTCCAGCCGCCGAGCACCATCCGCGCCGTCGTGAGCCAGTCGCCATAGCGGACCTGCATGGTCGGGATGATGACGCTCGACCAGAGCAGAGGGCCGGTGTGAACGAGCCATCCGGTGCGCCCGTTCTGCTGTTGCGTCGCGCCGCGCTCGAGCAGCTCCATTCCGTACTCCAGCTTGCGCCGGCGATCGGCCTCGGTCGCCTCCGCGTGACGACGAAAACGCTGCGGCGCGAACGCAGGGGTGTGCGGAAAGACGAGCAGCTGGCCGACCAAGAGCGCAGCGCCGGATCCGCCGATGAAGTTGCTCACCCGATCGACCTCTTCTTCCGCTTGGGAGCCAAGGACGAACTGCCCGATCGAGATCGCGGACATGATCGCGATCCACGAGAACCACCAAGCGCGCGCGCGACGCTTGCCTGCTTGGAAGTGATCGTCGAGCCACTCGTTACGCGCGCGAACCTCCGCGTCGCTTAGCTCATCGAGGCACTCAGCCGGAGCCTGCGCAGCCACGCGCTGAGGCGCAAAGGTGACCGTCTGCACGACGAGCGCGAGAACCAGGAACCACAGTGGCGAACGCTGGGCCAGGCGGCGCACGAGCGCCACGCTATCACGGCTCCTGCTCTCCCTGCGGGCGAGGTGGCCAGGGAAAGAACGCGCTCGTGCGCGCGATGTACTCCGCGTAGCCCGGCCGCCGCTTCTTGATTGTCTTCTCGAGCAGAGAGACGCCCGAGACGCGTAAGAGCAGGAAGCTCATCAAGAGCGGCGCGAAAATGGTGTACGCGCCGTACGGGGTCGCACACGCGATCAAGAAGAAGCCCCACCACACGCAGAAGTCACCGAAGTAGTTCGGGTGTCGCGTGAACCGCCAAAGCCCGTGGTTCATCACCTGGCCTTTGTTCGCGGGGTCGCGGAGGAAGCGCGCGAGCTGGAAGTCACCCACCGTCTCGAAGAAGAACCCAAGCGCGAAGAGGCTCGCGCCCGCGAGGTCGAGGAGGCCGAGCGGGCGGTCGCCGGGGATCCACTGCGCGACCTGAAGCGGAGCCGCGATGAACGTCTGGAGAGCCGCCTGCAAAAGGAAAACCGTGAACAGGCTCTTCAGGATGAAGCGCTCGGTCCCGACCTTTTTCCGCATCGCCGCGTAGCGCCGGTCTTCGGGTTCGCCGAGGCTCCGCGAGAGAAGATAGATGCCGAGCCGGGCGGCCCAGAGCGAGACCAAGCCGAGCAGTAAGAGGCTGCGCGTGGTCGGCGTGGTGTCGATGGTCGCGCGCCACATCGTGACGCCGGTGATCAACGCGAACCCCGGGCCCCAGTAGGCGTCGATGAAGGAAACGTTACGGGTCGGGATGCTGATCAGAAACAGAACGAAGACGCACGCCACCGCCACGGCGAGCGACACCGCGAATGTGATGAGGAGCTCCGTCACCATTTCGCGTTTCCCCTGCCGAGAGAATCGCCAACAGAATCGCCCAACGAAACAGAGATAACGGTTAGGCGGGGCGCGGAACTTCGCACGCGCCCGACTCGTCCTTCACACAGCGACCGGTCAGCTTGAGTCGGTTCTTGGCGAAGCGCTGGTAGGCCCAGTCGAGGCCGGAAGAGATGCCGGGGAGCCTCGTCAGCGAAGAAATCCGCGAGAAGCCGACCGCGCTGTAGAGCTGACGGAACACTTCGACGCCCTCGATGATCGTGCCGTCTGGAAGACGTCCGTGGATGCGCTCCATGACGTCATCGAACGTGCGGCCGTACTCCGCAGGATCGAAGCTCGGGTCGGTGATGTCGGTGAACCGAATGCGGCCGCGCTTGTCGAGCCGCTGGAGCATACGAATCTCACGCATGCACAGCGGACACTCGGCATCGAAAAGCACCTCGACCACGTTCCCGTCCATGCCTCCAACGTGGAGTCACGAGTCGGTGGGGTCAACCAATGCGCAACAAACTCTCGACGTTAAATAGAAGCGGCCGCCCGGAGGCGACCGTTCTGAAAAGCGAGAAACCGCTTAGCCGAGAAGCTGGCCGAGCAGCTGCTTTCCGACCATCTGCGCGCCCATCGAGGCCACATCGTCGGCAATGTCGCCGTCGCCATCCTTGTCGAGGAAGGCGCCGAGGAGGCCGCCGCCGGCGCGCTGCTGGATCGACTGCTGCTCTTGACCAAGCTGCTGCGCGAGTCCACCCGCGTCGAGGCCGTTCTGCTGCTTCATCCGACCGAGACCACCCATAAGCATCGGAGCGAGGAGCTCCATCAGCTGACCGGTCTGCGCGCCGCCGAGACCGCTCGCCTGCGAGACACCGTTTTGTACGGCACCACGTCGACCACCGAGGATGTGTCCAAGGATGCCAGCACCGTCCGCGGTCTTGTTGCTCCCGGGACCAGGCGCCGAGGTAAGCGCGCTCGCGAACATACCGAGGAGGCTTCCGCCGGACGCGCCGCCAAGCGCGGCCTTGATGATGTGACCGTCGCCGAGACGGGGACCGTCCCCTTCGCTCTTGTTTCCGCCGAAGAGACCACCGAGCGCGGCCTTGATGAGGTGTCCATCGCCGATGCGCGGAGCGTCGCCGCTTTGGTTGCCGCCGCCGAGAAGTCCTCCAAGCAGGGGACCGACCTGGTCGAGGATGGTTCCGTCGTGGTCACGATCGAGCGCTGACGCGAGCGCGCTTGCGCCATTAGGGTTAGACGCGTTTTTCGCCAGACCGCTGATCAGCATGGGCAGCGAGGCCTCGATGGCCGCCGCGGTTGCGCCTTCGGAAGCACCGAGAGACTGGGCAATTTGTGAGACCTGGGCAGGGTTTAGCTGCTGGCCGATCATTTCGAGTAACTGAGACATGGGTGAACACCCTCCTTGGTGTAGGAACCGTACGGGCGGACGGTTCCATCGGCCGTGAGATTCACCAGAGGCCTTTCTTTTTTTTGACCTTTCAGGGTAGTCCAGTGGGTCATGTCAAACGCGACCACCGATCAGGGACAGTCCGCTAGCTCAAAGCTCGGCCGGGCGTTCTGGATGCTCTGCACCATGGAGATGTGGGAGCGGCTCGCCTACTACGGCATGCGCGTCGTCGTCGGCGTTTACATCGCTCAGGCCGACGAGCCCGGCGGTCTGCATTTCACGCAGGAACAGCGCGGGTCGATCTTCGCTTGGTGGTTTGTCTTTCAGTCTGTCCTCCCAACGTTCACGGGTGGGCTAGCCGATCGCTATGGCTACAAGAAGACGATCGCGTTCAGTGTCGCGCTCAAGGTCGTTGGCTACGTGCTCATGGCCGAGATGCGTGAGTACTGGTCGTTCTTCTTAGGAACGATGCTGCTCGCGACCGGCACCGCGCTCTTCAAACCGGGCATTCAAGGCTCGCTCGCGCAGACGCTCGACGAAGGCAAGTCGAGCAAGGGCTGGGGCATCTTCTACTGGCTCGTCAACGTCGGCGCGATGATCGGACCGCCCCTCGCAGGCTACCTCCGCGGCGAGGGCTGGTCGTGGGTCTTCTACGGCTGCGCTGGGATCGTCTCGCTCAACTTCTTGATGCTCTTCACCTACAAAGAGCTCGATAGCGGTTCCGACAAGGACCAGGACTTCTTCGAGGTCATGCGCGTCACGTTCCGGAACCTCTTCGAGGCGAGGCTCGTCGCGTTCCTCCTGATCATGAGCGGCTTCTGGCTGATGATGTACCAGTTGTGGGACCTTCACCCGCTCTTCATCACCGACTGGATCGACAGCGGACCCGTGTACGAAGCGCTGTCGGGGATCTTGCCGGAGTCGTGGGTCGAGGCGAAGGAGCGCGGTACACAGGTTAAGCAAGAGAACCTGCTCAACTTGAACGCAGCGTTGATTGTGCTCTTCGTCGTGCCGCTCTCGATCGCGGTTCGGAAGATCAAAACGCTGACCGCGATGCTCGGCGGCATGGTCGTCGCGACGGTCGGAATCTTGGTCGCGGGCCTCACGCAGAGCGGCTGGGTGTTCTTGCTCGGCGTGGTCTTCTTCTCGTTCGGCGAGATGTTCACCGGGCCCAAGAAGAACGAGTACCTCGGCTTGATCGCGCCGCCTGGCAAGAAAGGCCTCTACCTCGGCTACGTGAACATCCCCGTCGGTATCGGCGGCTTCGTCGGGAGCAAGCTCGCGGGCTGGCTCTATGGCCACAACGGCGAGAAGGCGGTCCTCGCGCAGAAGTATTTCGCCGAGCACACGGAGCGGCTTGCTGAGCTCGGCACCACCTGGAACGGCGACGTCGAAGGACTCGAGGCGGCGGTGGGCTACGATCGAACGCAGGCCTACGCGGCGCTTTGTGAGCATCTCGGAAAGTCCGGCCAGGAGGTCACCGATCTCTTGTGGCAGACCTACTCGCCGTACGAGATCTGGTACCCGATCGCGATCATCGGTGTGGTCTCGATCTTCGCCTTGCTGGCCTACAACCGCGCCGCGCGTGGCTGGGCGGACATGAACAAGTAGCTGTTCCTCTTGGGGTCTTTTTTCGAAGACCCCCTCGACTTCGTCGATTCCCCCAAAACGTTCGCTTCGCTCATTTTCGCGCTCCCGCGCGAACGCCGCTTCCGGTCACCTTCGGTTCCCGTGGCTGATGCGTTCGCTCGGGAGCACGCGCGGCTCTGGCTTCGGTCGGAGTTCGGGTTTGCGGCGTTGATGCTTGAACGGCAGCTGACGCTGCGTTCCCTGCTCGTCTTAGAGCCCTCGACTTCGTCGATTCCCCCAAAACGTTCGCTTCGCTCATTTTCGCGCTCCCGCGGGAGCACTCGCCCACGCGAGTTTTCGCGATCCGGAAAAGCCGAGCTGGTGTTCTCGTGGTGCCTCGTAGTCCCGCTCGCGCTCCCACTCCCAAGCTCTCCCAATCCGAGTCGCACAACCCCAGGGATGCCGTACACTGCGCATGTGCGTCCCCTTAGACTCTTCCTTGCTTCGGTCGTCCTGTGTTTCTCGTTCGGCTGCGGTGACGATGATCGACCTTCCGAAGACACGGGCGTTGACGGAGATCTTCCCGATACTCAGCCCGACGTTCCGCTCACCGCGGCGTCGATCAAGATCGCCTCGTGGAACATCGAGAACCTCTTCGACCTTCGGCAGGACACGTCGTCGCCCGAAGACGACCAGCTGTCGACGACCGAGTTCCGCGGCAAGCTCTCCGACATCGGCAGGGTGCTCCGCGACATCGACGCGGATGTCGTGCTTCTCCAGGAGATCGAGAACGAGTGGGTGATCGATCAGCTCGCGGCCGAAGAGCTCGCCGGCCTGGGCTACGAGTTTCGCGAGGTCACCGACAGCTTCGACATCCGCGACGTCGGCTACCTCTCGCGGGTCCCCGTCACGATGGTCTCGAGCCACATCGATGAGTGGTTCGATGGTCCCGATGGCGAGCGGTACACCTTCACCCGCGACGCGCTCGAGATCTTCCTGAACCCGGGCATCCCGATCGCTGTGATGACGGTCCACTTTCGGTCGCAGCTCGGCGGCGCGTCAGGTGATGGGCGACGGCTGGCGGAGGCTACGCAAGCGCTTCGAATCGTGGAGCGACGGCTCAGCAGCGGGGTGACGCGGATGTTGGTCATGGGCGACATGAATGACGCGCCTGACTCCCCAGCGATTCAGGCCATCCTCGCCGGCGGCACGCTCGTTGATCTCACGACGGCGGTCCCGAGCGCGGACCGCTGGACGTTCGTCAACCGTGGACGTCGCGAGCAGCTCGACTACGCCATGGGCACTCCGAACCTCGAAGATGACCTCGCGTCGATCGATATCCTTCACAACGACGATGTTGAGGCTGCGAGCGACCACGCGCCCATCGTGGTTCAGTTCCGACTGCAGCCCTAGCGTCGCAGATTCGTCACGCGGGATTCTTGGAGGCTCAGCCTTCGCGGCGGAACCGGTCGTCTTCGCCTTCGATACGAAGCACTCCGGAGACTCGTCCGCGGCCGCTGTTGGCCCAGGAGTAGGCGCGCTCGCTTGAGGTGAAGATTCGGCCTGTCCCGCACTCGCTGTCCGTGAGGATGCGCGAGAGCTGCAAGCGCTGAGTCGCTGAGTGGGAGATGTGGAGCGACACGGGTAAGCGGTGACTCGCGATGACGCGGAACATCGTGGTCAGCGCGGTCGTCGTCCTTGGACCGACGGCTGGCGGTGCCTGCTCGAGCTCCATGACAACGCCTCTCGTGGTCTCGGTGATCATCTTCTCGAGCTTGATGGCGTATTCCTCCGCGAGCTCCGCACCTGCGGTGCTGGAGAGCTGAGGGCGGGACTCCACGCGAAGCACAAGGAGTCCGTGCGTCTGCTCGAGGCGATAGGTCTTCATCCTCCTCAAGGTAGGTATGAGGATGCGCAGATGCAAAGGCAACACCCTGATTTTATGAACAAATCTTCGTCAGTGAACTCACTCGCGGGCCCGCGGTGGGCGGTCCCACGAGTGGACTGAATCGCTGCTTACCGCTTCAGGAAATCACCAATCGTCGAGACGATCCGCTCCTGCCTCGCTTCGCCCAGTTCGGAGTAGATCGGGATCGCGAGGACCTCTTCGGCCGCTCGCTCCGACTCCGGCATGTCGCCGCGCTTCCCGCCCAAGAACGCGAAGCACTCTTGTTCGTGAAGACAGCGCGGGTAGTAGATCGCGCAGTCGATTTGCTGTTCGCCGAGGTGCGCTTTGAGCGCGTCGCGCTTGTTGGTGCGGATCACGTACTGGTTGTAGACGTGCCCTTCATGAACGCGCTTCGGCGTCGTGAGAACCTCCGCAGGCAGCCCGAGCTCCGCGAACATCGCGTCGTAGCGCGCGGCGTTCTCGTTGCGCATCCGCGTCCAACCGGCCAGCGCGGGCAACTTGACGCGAAGGAGCGCTGCTTGGAGCGCGTCCAGTCGAAAGTTCCCCCCGATGACGTGGTGGAAGTACTTCGGCTTACTGCCGTGCACCCGGAGCACGCGAGCTTTCTCTGCGAGCGCGTCGTCGTTGGTGGTCACGAGGCCACCGTCGCCAAACGCGCCGAGGTTCTTCGACGGGAAGAACGAGAAGCAGCCGTAGTCACCGACGCTCCCGACGCTCCCTTCGCAGCACCGCGCGCCGAGCGCTTGCGCGGCGTCTTCGATGATCGGGATATCGCCCGCGACCTTCTTGAGCGCCGCCAGGTCGCAGCTCTGCCCGAAGAGATGGACCGGCATGATCGCCTTCGTCTTGCTCGTGATCTTCTCCTGAACCCGCTCAGGGTCGATGTTGAACGTCACCGGGTCGATGTCCGCGAAGACCGGGGTCGCGCCCACGCGCGCGATGGATCCCGCTGTCGCGAAGAACGTGAACGGGGTCGTGATCACCTCGTCGCCGTGGCCCACACCGAGGCCCATCAAGGCGACCAGGAGCGCGTCCGTTCCGCTGCTCACACCGATCGCGTGCTTCACGTCAGCGTACTCGGCGACCTCCGCCTCAAAGGCGGTGACCTCCGGCCCCATGATGAAGCGACCAGACTCAAGGACGCCCGCGAACGCGGCCTTGAGCTTTTCCTCAAGCGGTCCGTTTTGGGCCGCGATGTCGAGCATGCGAATACGTTCGGTCATGGGTCTCTCAGTCTTCGACGCGCATGCAGCGCTCAAGGGTCAGGGCGTAGCGATCACCACAGCGATCACAGGTTTCTTGGCGGAGCGCTTTGTGGTGTCCGCCGCTGTCGTCGGACCCAGTCGCGGGCAGCTTGCTGTCGCGCAGCTCAGCCAGATCGACGAGCTTCTCGCCGCAGCGGCAGACCCACGCGCGGACCCGGGCCGGGTTGCCGTAGACCATCGCGTGGGGCGGGACGTGATGCGTGACCACGGAGCCGGCGCCGACGAAGGCGTACTGCCCGATGTCGTGCCCGCAGACGATGGTCGCGTTCGCGCCGACTGACGCGCCGCGTCCAACATTGGTGATCCGGAACTCGTCCTTCCGCTCCACGTGCGCGCGGGGGTTGTTTACGTTCGTGAAGACACAGCTCGGCCCGAGGAAGACCTCGTCCGCGATCTCGACCCCCGCGTACACCGAGACGTTGTTCTGGATCTTGACCAAGTTGCCGAGGACGACGCCGGGCGCGATGAACACGTTCTGCCCCAACACGCAGCGCTCGCCGATCACCGAGTTCTTGGACACGTGAACCCAGTGCCAGATCTTGGTGCCGTCTCCGATTTTCGCGCCGTCGTCGACGATCGCGGTGTCATGCACAAAGAAACTCATGACTTCTCCTGAGCGGGGCTGTCGGTACTGACCGTGACGCGCGCGCCGCCTTGCGCGATGGACCGCGAGCCGGCCTCGAGCGCGAGCACGACCGCCAGACCGGAGCGTCCGTCCGCTAGCGCAGGCTCTCGCGTTCGGACCGCGTCGAGGAAGGCGTTGCACTCGCGCCGCAGCGGTTCCTGCATGCGGAGGGCGGGGATGCGAATGTCGCCGGTCCGGATCGTGACGCCCTCTTCGTACGTGAGCGCGCTCGGGGGCTCGACACCCTTGTCGAACACCACGAGCTTCTTGTCCGGGGAGGTGTCGTCGAACACGGCCATCTTCTTGGACCCGACGACCACCAGTCGCCGCGTCTTGTGCGGGTCGAGCCAGCTGACGTGAACATGCGCGAGCCGTCCGCCGGGGTACTCGACGTTCGCGAAGACCACGTCCTCGATGCCGCGCTCCCGCTGCAGGAAGGTCCCGGCGTTCGCGCTGACCGCGACGGGTTCGGCGTCGAAGAGGTAGCTCGCGACGCTCAGGTCATGCGGCGCGAGAGACCACCAGGCGTTCTCTTTTTGGCGCACGACGCCGAGGTTGAGGCGATGCGCGGTGATGTAGAGCAGCTCGCCGAGCTCACCGCTGTCGACGAGGTCTTTCAGGGCGCGAACGGCCGTGTGGTAGAGCAAGAGGTGGCCGACCATCAGGACGCGGCCGGCGGCTTCTGCTTCTCCACACAGGCGCCGCGCGGTCTCGCCGGTGAGGCTGAGCGGCTTCTCGACGAAGACGTCTTTCCCGGCGGCGATCGCGGCGCTGGCGATCTCGACATGGGTCGGCGCGTCCGTCGCGATCACGACCGCGTGGACGGCCGGGTCTTGGAAAACGATGTTGGCGTCGGTGACGCGCTTGGTGTCGATGTGACTGAAGCGGCCGAGGATCTTCTCGTCACGGTCGCAAACATAGAGGAGGTCGCAGTCGGGGATCGCGTCAAAGTTACGGACGTGGTTTTTGCCCCAGCCGCCGGCTCCGATGACGGCGACGCCGACGCGCGTCTTGTTCTCGCTCATGGTCGCTCCACGATCATCGCGAGACCTTGTCCGACGCCGATGCACAGCGTCGCGAGCCCGCGTTTCTTTCCGTGGCGCTTGAGGGCGTGAACCAAGGTCGCGAGGATCCGCGCGCCGCTGCAACCGATCGGGTGGCCGAGCGCGATCGCGCCGCCGTGGACGTTGATCTTCGCGGGGTCAATCTCGAGCTCGCGCGCGCAGGCCAAGCTCTGCGAGGCGAACGCTTCGTTCAGCTCGACGAGGTCGATGTCGTTGATCGTGAGGCCGGCCTTCTTCAGGGCTTGCCGCGTCGCGGGGACCGGGCCGATGCCCATGTAGCTCGGGTCGACACCAGCGACCCCGGTGGCGATGACGCGCGCCATCGGCTCGACGCCGTGCTGCTCTGCCCAGCTCGCGGAGGCCATCACGAGCGCGGAGGCGCCGTCGTTGAGCGGCGAGCAGTTGCCCGCTGTGACGGTTCCGTCCTTTTTGAAAACCGTTCGCAGCGTCGCGAGCTTCTCGATTGTGCTCCCGGGTCGCACCGATTCGTCTTGGGTGAACTCGGTCGCCTCCGCTTTGCGTGAAGCGGGCGGCACGGTGACGGAGACGACCTCGTCTGCGAACGCGCCCTCTCTCCACGCCGCGTCCGCTTTTTGATGACTTCGGACCGCGAAGGCGTCTTGGTCCTCACGGTTCACGTTGTACCGGTCCGCCACGTTTTCAGCGGTCAGCCCCATACCGAGGAGCGGGAAGCGCTCCTCCATCTTCGGGTTGGGAAAACGCCAACCCAAGCTGGTGTCATAGATCTTTGGAGGGCGTCGCGGGAACGGCTCTTCGGACTTGGTCATCGCGTAGGGCGCGCGGCTCATCGACTCGGCGCCGCCCGCGAGGATCACTTGGTGATCCCCCAGACGGATCGCGCGGCTCGCTTGCACTGCTGCTTCGAGTCCTGACCCGCAGAGGCGGTTCACGGTCACGCCGCTTACCTCAAACGGGAGACCCGCGAGCATGGCGGCCATCCGCGCGATGTTGCGGTTGTCCTCGCCGGCTTGGTTGGTCGCGCCGAGGATGACCTCTTCGACGGCCTCCGCGGAGCCGGCGACCCGGGCGAGCGCTTCGCTCAACGTTCGAGCGGCGAGGTCGTCCACACGAACGCGGGCGAGGCCGCCGCGGTGCTTACCGATAGGTGTTCGAACCGCTGAGAGAATGACCGCTTCATCCATGGAGCGGGAATTTACCGAAGTGGTTGGAACCGTGTCGAGAACGGTTTACCGAAGAGCGGTTTTATTCTGCGTCTTCGGCGTCGCTTCCGACATCTCGCGCGTCCGTGCTCGCGTCTGCGTTCCCCACGCAGATTCCGCCTCGGCAACGGAGACTCACGCACTCGGCCGACCGTGTGCAGGCTTCCCCATCCGCTTTGTCGCCAGTGTCCAATTTGCAGCTCTGACCCATCAGGAGAGACGCGACGCAGCAGATCGCGAGCGCGCAGACAGCCATCCAGATTTGAGCGCGTTTTTTCTGCATTGAGGCGACGGACGAAAGAGAGCTGCTCGCAAGCGAGCAGCTCTCAGAGTCGCGAACCTTGGGCAGAGTCGCAACCTCCGGCCACGATTCCGACGATTCGTGCGCGGATCAGCCCCCGAGGTTCGTTCCGCAGTTGTTGCAGAACTTCGCTGTCGGACCGTTCTCTGTGTTGCACGCGCCGCAAATCTTGGGCTGCGGAGTGAGGCTGGTGCCGCAGTTCGAGCAGAACTTCCCGCCGGGGGACTGCGCGCCGCAGCCACCACACTGGACCATTCCGGCGGCTCCGGCGACCGCCGCGCCGTGTTGCGCCTGAACCGCAGGAGGTGGCGCTTGCTGGGGAACCATGCCGCCCGCGAACGCGTGCGCCATGCCGAACCCAACGCCCATACCGGCGCCGGCCATCATGTTGCCGCCACCTTCGCCGCCGCCGCCCTGGGCCATGCCTTCGCCCGCACCGATCATCGCCTTACCCGCGGCCATCCGCGTGAAGTCGCCACCGGCGAGCTCCTTGACGTAGCGCTGGTCGTTCGAGAAGTCCTGATCGAGCCCGAACTGCTTCTGCGCCGCTTCGGCTTCCGCCTGCGCGATGCCGATCTTCGCGATGCGCGCCTGACGCTGGGCCTTGCCGATCTCGGCCTGCGCTTCTTCGAGGCGCGCCTTGTCGTCGTCGTCGAAGTTGATGTTGAAGTCGGCGACCTTGAGGATCTTGATGCCGATCTCGGAGAGCTCGGGCGCGTACTGCTCGAAGGTCTTCGCGAGCTGGCTCTGCAGCGGCATCAACTGAAGCAGGCTCTTCTGCTCGTTCTGGCAGACCTGACCGATGACGGTCTTCACGGTCGCGTTGAGGTGGTCCTTGATCCACTCGATGACCTCTTCGTTGGAGAGACCGCCGTTGAGCCCGACGTACTTGATCAGGAACGGGCGCGGGTCGGTGATCTCGAACGAGAACTTTCCGTAGATGCGCGGGGTCACCATCTCGCCGAGCATCGGGTCGACCATGCTCCCGAGGGACGCGCCGAAGGGCACCTTCGTGATCTGGTTCATCCGCACGAAGTAGAGGTCCGTGACGAAGATGTTTCCGCCGGTCGCCATGTCGATGAGGCGCCCGATGAACGGGAGGTTCTCCGATGTCAGCTGGTGACGCTGCCCCGCACCCGCGGTCCGCAACGCGCCGACAAGCGCACCATCGCGGAAGAACACCGCGGCCTCGTCCGCCTTGACGGTGAGCTGCGCGCCCATCGGAATGGTCGGCTCCGGGTGTTTGTAGACGATCAGGTCTTTGTGTTCGTCCGGACGCTGAATGAGCATCTCTTGGATGCCATCACGTACGAACCCACCGATCTTTCCGAGCAATCCCATCCGCGTCCTCCTGCCGTGCGTCACGGCACCTTGTTGGGCGCGAGCACTATAAACGTGAACCCGCCACTTCGCTATTCAGCTTTTTCTTGATCTCGACAACTCCCCCGATCGCGCGGGGCAACCGCTTCCTCGGGATCTTTGTCCGAAAATCGACCCATGGCGGAACTCTCGGGAGGCGCTGGACACCTAGCTGTATGCGCCTGACGCTTAACACCATGTGCGCCTCGGCCTTCAGGCTTGCCGTCGTCGTCCTTTGGGTTGGCTCGTCTCTCACGGTGAGCGACGCGCGTGCGCAAGGACCGCGTGAGACCGAGACGTCAGACGAGGTGCTGATCGAGACCGATGCCCTCTCGCTCGATCCTCTCGGGACAGGAGGCACGACCGACCTGCGTGACGTTCCCATTCCTTCTTCGGATCCCCCCGAACCGCTGCTCGATCCTGCTCGCGGTCTTCCGAACGTGGAGGTGGACGCCATCGCGGGCGAGTACCTGACCGCGCTGCCTGGGGTTCGCGAGCTGGACCATCGCGTTCATGTTCGGCTCATCGCGGGGCTCGCCGAGGTCGAGGTCACGAGCACCCTCACGAACAGCAGTCGCTTCGCCGCTGAAGTTCAGCTGCGCGTTCCGGCGCCTTCCGCGCCGCGAATCGTCGCGCTCTCCGCGTGCGACGCGGCGCAGGACTGCGTCACCGGTACGCCATCGCCCATGCACCGTTTCGATGACGCGGTGCGGGCACGCAAACAGGCAGACGGTCCCTCGCTCGCCGCGGCGGCGATCGCGACGCAGGATGAACAAGGACACGCGATCCTCGTTAAGGTCGCGCCGGTTCATCGGTCAACGCGGACCCTCGTGCGTGTTCGCTACATCGTTCCGGCTCCGATCGTTGGCGGGGTCGCGCGCTTCATGATTCCGGCGCGCGGACGTGATCTCCGCGCGGCGATCGCGACGGCCACGGTCGACGCCGGAGAGCTGCTCGGTGCTGAGCTCATGGGCGCGCCGGCAGGACCCGGCGCGTTGGTCGAGGCTTCCGAGCCGATCACGTTGCACGCGACGGCGTCTTCGGTGCCCCAGCTGACCGCGTGGCGTTTCCCGTGCCCTGACAACGCGGATCAAACGTGTGCTCATCTTCATCGGTATCAGCCACCCGCGGCGCGCGCGGTCGGAGACGTTGTCCTCCTCATCGATACCTCGCCGTCCATCACTCCAGTCGCCCGCGCGCGGATGCGAGCGTCACTGGTGAGCTTCTTCCGGTCGGTCCCCGCGGACACCCGGGTGTACGGCGTCGCCTTCGCGTCGCTCGCGCAGCAGCTCTTGGCAGAACCCTTGCGCGCGGGAGACGCGCTCCCGGAACACGTCGCCGAGCTCACGCGCGAGCTCGACCTCGGCTCCGCGACGCGCTTCGAGTCGGCCTGGCGGGTCCTTGAACCGATCCTGGAGAGTCGCCCGCGACGTCGCGCGCTCGACATCGTCTTGGTCGGTGACGGAGGGGTGACCGATGGCGCGGGTGCAGAAGCGGCCTTTCGCGCGGCGCGTCGTCGCGGCGCGGTGATCTCTCAGATCAACGTCGACGAGCCAACCGGCGGAGAGCGGGTCGCGGGACATCCTCTGTTGCGCGCCGCGGTCCGCGAAAGCGGCGGCGCGTCGCTCACGGTTCCGGAGGAATCAAAGGCGGCGCTGCGAGGTGACTCCAGCGCGCTCGACGATCGGATGCGCGCGCTCTTCGTGCGTCGCGGACGCGGACTGCGGCTTCGCGGACCGAGCGGCGTCATTCGGATCCCGGGAGGCGTCTCCGGGGAGAGCGTGAGCTGGAGCGGCGTCGTGCATCCACGCGCGCGGATCGGAGGAGCGCGTCTGGTCCCGCCGCCGAGCCGTCTCCTCGCGGGGTTGTCCCATCCAGCCGCCAGCGCCTTCACCACGTTGCCTGCCGTGCCTTCGGAAGGTCAGGCGAACGCCGACGCCGATCGCGAGGAGACGTGTGAGCATGGACCCGCGAGCTCCCCGCTGGGCCTCAACAGCGAAGAGTCGCGCATCGCCTACGCCACGAGGCACACCTGCGTCGTGCAGCCCTCGATCGCGCCTCCGTCAGACGAGGTCGGTCTCGGGGTTCCCGCTGAGACCGTGCTCGCGGGTCTCAGGCAGCGCGTGGTCCCCGCGGCCCGCGCCTGCCTTCGCAGAGACCGCGCCGGCCGCGCCAACTATTCTGTGCGCGCGACCTTCCACGTGCGCCTGCGCAATCGAGAGATCGTCGAGGCGCGTGTCGCGGGGGAGATCAGCGAAGCGCTTCGCGCGTGTTTGCTTCAGAGCGTCGATCGACTCGCCGTCCCCACGTTTCGCGGAACGATCGCGGTTCGCTATCCGATCCACACCCAGCGCGAGGCGCCGCCGCCCACGATCGCGCTCGAGGGCGACGTGGAGGACCGTGTGAATTCGCTCTTCGGTCGAGCGACTGAAGCGAATACCCGCGCTCCGTAGCAGGCCGTAGCAGGCTGAGGCTCGCTCACCGCGACAAAGACCGCGTTCCGAAGCCTCAGCGGATCACTTCTCTTCGTCGAGAACCGGGTGGCTCGAGATGTAGATCAAGTGCGCGTCTTTGTGCACAGAGAGCTTGCCGCTCGGGTTGAGGACGAGTTCACCATGCTCGTCGCGGACGCCCACCAAGAGCGCGCCGGTCGCTTCCTTAAGCACCGTTCCCGCGTCCTCGAAGCTCATCGGGAGGTTCATGTCCTCCGGCGGCGAACCGATGAAGAAGTTCTGGTCGCCGCGTAGCACCAAGCGCGAGCTGATGTCCGCGATGCCTGGGTACGCGACCGCGTGCGCCAAGAGTGAAGAGCCGACGAGTCGCGTCTCGATGACCTCGTCCGCGCCGGCGGTCCGCGCGTGCGCGATGTTCTCTTCGTCCAGGACCTCCGCGATGACGTGGACCGGCGCGCGCCGCTGATGCGTCTCGCTCTGCTTCTTGAGGTACGAGCGAATCGTGAAAATCGTCAGGATGGTCTTCGCGTCCGCGTTTTGCGGGAGGACCGAGCGCGCGCCTGCGACCACGATCGCGCGGGCGTAGGGGAGCCGCACCTTGTCGAGCTCGCTCTCCTTGGTGGGATCGCCGGTCACCCAGATGTGCTCCGCGTTGAGCTCGCGAGGCCGGTCTCCTTTGCCGAAGACGACGACGCGCGTGTCCTCGTCGAGCTCCTCTTGAAGCGTGTCGAGGAGCATCGAGCCTTCCTCGTATCCGCACACGACGATGTGATTGACGTAGCCGCTCATTCGAAATTGTTCCTCTCGGATGCTCAGGATCGCGTTGAGCAGAGTGTGACCGACGACGCCGGCGAAGAGCGCCAGCATGAACATACCGCCGACCATGAGCGCGCTCGCGATCGAGCGACCCACCGGTGTCCCCGGAGAGATGTCACCGTAGCCAACGGTCGTGATCGTCACGATGGCCCACCAGAGGCCATCCCAGACGTTTCGCACGTCGTCGTTGATGCCGCGCTCGACGAGGTAGAAGCTGACGCCGCCGAGCGTGACCATCACGGCGAGCACCGTGAACGCGAACGTGAAGAGCAGCCGGTCACGCTCGAAGGCGTAGGTCAGGCTCTGGAACGGGTTCGCGTATCGGAAGAGCTTGACGGTTCGCAGGAGCCGCAGGAGGCGGAGCGCGCGCAGACCGCGAAGGGCCGGGACGAGCGCGAGCACCGTGACGATGTCGATCAGGATCATCGGCCGCATCGCGTAGCGCGCCATCGTCAAGACCCGCGTCCGCAGCGCGCCGAACGGAGCCTTCTGAAAGAGCTCCAGTTCAGCAGGCCGGACCGTCGCGATTCGGAGCGTCACCTCAGCCGCGAAGAAGACCAGCATCGCTACGTCGATCGCGTTGACCGCGTTGACCAAATGATCCGGCACGAAGGGCTCGACCATCAAGATCGCGATCGACGCGATGATCATGAACCAAACGAAGTTCTCGACCACGCGATAGACGCGGGTCCTCGGCTTGTGGAACGCCGCGTGGAGCCAGTCGAACAAGGCCCGAAAAGTGTAGTCCTACTTCCGTTGGGTGGTCCATTTTGGCGCGCCTCCGCATGAGATAGGGTCAGCCTCATGGACATCCGCATGCTGCTGATCGAGCTGGCAGAGAAGATCGGCCTCATCGCGACGGCTGGCCTGATCTGCGTGCTTGTGCCGCCCCTGCGGAACCGTCTGCTGGGGATCGGCGGCCTCCCGCGCGACAAGATCATCACGGTCGTCTTCGGAATGTGCTTCGCGATGTGGGGCGCCAAGCTGGGCGAGTGGTGGCTCGGGCACCACATGAACTTTCGCTCCATCGGGGTGTTCATGGCGGCCGTCTTGGGCGGGAGCCGCGCGGGCCTGATCACGGGCGTCGGCGCCGGCGCGTTCTATATCTTCCGCGTCGAGGGCTCGCTCGGCGTCTTCGCTTTTGCCTCGACCGCGATCGACGGAATGCTCGCGGGCGTTGTCGTGGATCGCGCGCCGCGTTGGCTCCTCGGTTGGCGCGCGTTCTATACCGCGTCCGCGATTCAGGTCGTCCGCACCTTTGTCATCGGGGCCGCGCTCACCTTCGCGCGACCCGACGCCCCGATCCTCTCCGCCTCGCCTGCCATCCTCGTCGAGATCTTAGGAAACGCCGCGGGCATCACGCTCTTCGTCGTCGTCGCGCGCGTGGTCCTCGCGCGTGAGGAAGCCGCGGTCGCGCTCATCAAAGCAGAGGCGGCCGCGGATCACTTGAGCCTGGTCGCGCTTCGTCGCCGACTGGAGCCGCACTTCCTCTTCAACGCGCTCAACACCTTGCGCGCGACCATTCGAATCGATCCTCCGCGCGCGCGCGAGCTGGTCTCGGATCTCGCCGACCTCTACCGGTACCTGCTCAACCATCCCGAGGACGCGCCGCTCGAAAAAGAGGTGGAGCACGCCTGCGCGTTCTTGGCGATCGAGCACGCGCGCCTGGGTCAAGGTCGGCTCACCGTGGTCACCGACATCGAAGACGAGGTCCGCTTGCTACAGGTTCCCGCGCTCTTGCTCCAGCCGCTCGTTGAGAACGCGGTGAACCACGGGATCGCGCTCCGCGAATCGGGGGAGGTCCGGATCCACGCGCATCGCGATGGACGCGCGCTCGTCGTCGACGTGGAAGACCGCGGGGAGGGGGAGCAGATGCACGATGTGAAAGAAGGGGCGGGGATCGCGCTCGCGACGCTTCGCGAACGTCTCTCGCGACGCTTTGATGCGCCCGCGACGCTCGAGCTGCTCCCGCTCGAAAACGGGATGCGTGCACACGTGCGGCTTCCTTGGTACGAAGTCGTCGCGGGCCAGGACGAAGCGCCATCGCCTGAAAGCGAGGCCGCCGAGTGATCGCGGACATGACCAAGATGGACACAGCGTGGGCGAGTGAAACGACGCACGAGCGGAGCGCGCGATGACAGAGATCCGCGCGGTCGTGGTCGATGATGAGCCGCTCGCTCGTGATGAGCTCACGTTCATGCTCACCGAGTGCGGAGATGTCAGCGTGATCGGGGAGGCGCGGGACGCGAGCGCGGCGCTCTCGCTCTGCGATGACGGCAAGCCGCACGTCGCCTTCGTGGATCTCCGCATGCCTGGACCGGACGGAATCGCGTTGGCCGAGGCGCTGCGTTCCCGGCATCCCGACATGAGCGTCGTGGTGATCTCCGCACACGACGAAGGCGCCGTGCGCGCGTATGAGGCGCAGGTCCTCGATTATCTACTGAAGCCTGTTCGACTGGAGCGCCTTAAGAAAACGCTCGAGCGCGTGCGCGCCGCCATCCCGCCGCCGCAGAAGAAGAAGAGGACCGGTCGCGTGAAGGACGAGGGCGACACCCTGGACCGGCTCGCGGTGCGACGCCGCGGGAGCTACGTCGTCGTCGACATCGAGAACGTCATCTACTTCCACGTGAAGGACGAGCTGGTCTGGGCGGTCACGAAAGATGACCGCTTCGCGCTCGACCTGACGCTCACCGCGGTCGAGCGCCGCGTTCCGCCCGAGACCTTCTTCCGATCCCACCGCGGCGTCATCGTTCGCGTGGATCGCATCAAGGCGATCGAGCCGACCGGGAGCGGGACGTTTGAGCTCGTCATGGAGCATCCCGATGAGCCGCGGGTCGCGCTGGCACGTGAGCGCGTAAAGCAGCTGCGCGAGCGGATCCCGTTCGCGGGGTGACGTGACTGCGCCCCGCAAAACGGATCCACGGGAGGCGACCTCGCGTCCGTTACGCGTCCGTGACGGCGCGACCTTTCATTGTGTCGGCGACGGACTTTGTTGCACCGACGTCCACGCGATCGGTCCGGTCACCGTGCCCGAAGCGACGATGCTCAACGTCGTGCACGAGGGCGTCGCTTGTTACAGCGATGTGGCGGAGACGCATCTGCTCGCGATGCGCGGCGACACGGGGACCTGTGTGTTCCTCAAACCGATGGACGAAGAGCCGCGCCCGGCGCCGTGCTTCTTGCACATGTCGCTCCCCGCGCTGAAGCCGCGGACGTGTCACCGCTTCCCCTTCTCGTTAACCGCGACGCCAGATGGTGGGAGAGTTGGGACGCACCACCGCTGTCCCTGTCGGACGATGGGCGAGCTCCCGCTGGTGGACGTGGAGGACGCGGAAGAAGCGTTGATGGACGGTGAGGACGTGAGCGCCGACCTCCACGTCACGACGGTTCCGCTCTCGGGTACAGAGCGTGTCGACTTCGAACACTGGTGCGAAGAAGAAGCGAAGCTCAACGACGCGATGCAACGTGATCTTAAGGGAGCGCTCGGCGAAGCGTTCCCGGCGCTCGAGGGAGGCGAGCCCTGGCTCGCCATCGCCGAGCGTTTCCGATCCGCCGCGGATGACTCGCGGGCAGAGATCGCGATGCAGTGGTTCGGGGACGGGATGCCCTTCGGTGCGCCCGAGCCACGAGAGCGTCCTTGGGCGCCAGCGTTCGCGCGGGCTGAGGCGCGGAGCGAAGCGCGGGATCCAGTCGCGATGTGGCTCGACTGGGCGCGCGACGAGATCTGGTCGCTCCGGTGGGTCGCCTACTGTCGATCGTTTGCGCGGAAGAAGCGGGAGCTCGCGACGCGGCTCGCGATTGGTCAGCGCGTCGCTGCTCGATTGGTAGAGGCCGGGACCCGCGTCGACCGCGCCGCCGCAGAAGCGATTATGGTCGTTGACGTTGTGGGCGTGAGCGACTGGTGGACCGAGGTAACAGACAGGATGCCTGGATGAACGATTCGACTAAAACGTCATCCACCGGCCTCTTGGTCGGGGTCGCGGTCGTGGGTTTCGCGGTGCTCGTCTGCTTGATCGCGTCGCTCATGTTCGCGGCGCCAATGCTGATCGAGCTCTGGCACGAGTCGCGCGGATAGATGGCCGACCAACGAGACATCTACAACCACTACGCGCGTGAGTACGACGAGCTCGTGCGCGCAGAAGATCGAGACGGCGCGCTTCTGGGCGCGCTCGCGGTCGAGGTCGAGGGAAAGCACGTCCTCGAGGTCGGCGCGGGGACCGGCCGCCTGACGCGGATTATGCTCGAAGGCGGCGCGTCTGCGCTCTTCGCGACCGAGCGCGCCCCGGCGATGCTCGATATCGCGAAAGAACAGATCAACGACCGGCGGGTTCGGTTCGCGATCGCGGACGCGCATCACTTGCCGGTTCCAGAGGCAAGCTTTGACCTCGGCATCGAGGGGTGGGTCTTTGGTCACTTTCGCTACTGGATGCCAGAGGGATGGCGTGACCAAATCGGCGCCGCGCTCGCCGAGCTGTCGCGGGCGATCAAGCCGGGCGGACGGCTCATCGTGATCGAGACCCTCGGAACGGGCCACGCCAAACCGTCACCCAGCCCTGCGCTCGCCGAGGTCTACGCCTGGCTCGAAGACGAGCAAGGGTTCACGCGTACCGAGCTCCGCACCGACTACGAGTTCAGCAGCGAGCAGGAAGCGAAGCGCGTCCTCGAGTTCTTCTTCGGGCAAGAGCGTTTCGCTTCGATGAATCGCGAGATCATCGCAGGCGATCGCTGCGTCGTGTTTGAGTGCACCGGAATGTGGAGCAAGACGACTCGCTAACGGTTCGTCGACTCGGTTCAACGCCGGATGTAGATCAGCTGGTCGCGGCAGCTCGGGTGAATGTCCGCGCCGCATCCGCTCGATTCGATGCTCGGGATGCAGGTCTCGTAGAGCAGCTCTTCGTCGGAGATCCCGGCGATGCCGTCACATCCGCTCGGGTTCTCGAGCGAGTCTTCGATCGCGGCAGCCGCCTCTTCCACGGTCGCGGCGCCGCCGCACTCCACGGTCTTCTCGGCGAGCGCGTTCACGAGGTCACGGCACACCTCGTCGGCGTTGTTGCAGCCGGCGAGGAGCGAGAGCGAGGCGAGCGCGATGAGTACGTTTTTCACAGACCTGACGTAGCACATTCTTGTTCTCTCGACCCTGGCGCGGGAGAGACGTTTGCTACGGTGTCCGACATGGAGAAGGTGAGATGGGAGATCCGCGCGGTGACCGAGCGCGATCAGCCGAGCTTGCTGACGCTCGCGCGGCACCTCGACTCCGTCAATCTTCCTCACGATCCCGAAGCCATGAAGCCGATCATCGAGCGCTCTCGGCTCTCGTTCAGCGGCAACATCGGCGACGCGCGAAAGCGTGAGTACGTCTTCGTTCTCTACGATCATGAAGACCAGCGCGCGGTCGGCACGTCGATGATCGTAGGGCAGCTGGGGCGTCGCGGCGCGCCCTACATCTTCTTGGATGTTCAAAAAGAGGAGCGCTATAGCCACACGCTCGACAAGCACTTTATCCATGACGTGCTGTCCATTGGCTACAGCTACGACGGTCCGACAGAGATCGGTGGCCTCGTGATGCACCCTGACTACCGAATGGCGTCGGCTCGCCTCGGCGCCCAGATCTCCTACGTCCGCTTTTTGTGGATCGCGACGCACCGCGCGGACTTTCAGAACTACGTGCTCGCGGAGCTGCTCCCGCCGCTTCAGCCGGACGGAACGAGTCACCTCTGGGAGGCGCTCGGTCGACGGTTCACCGGGATGACCTACCGAGAGGCGGACCGCCTCAGCAAGACCAACAAAGAGTTCATCCGTGGGCTCTTCCCGGACGGCGACCTCTACGTCACCTTGCTTGAGGACGACGCGCGGTCGGTCATTGGACAGGTCGGGATGCAGACGAAGGGGGTCGAGAAGATGCTCCGCCGCATCGGTTTCAAGTACATCAACCGCGTCGACCCGTTTGACGGTGGTCCTCACTTCGCTGCGAAGGTCGACGAGGTCACCCTGGTCCAGAACACCTCAACGCTGCGCGCGATCGGCGACCTAAGAGAGCGCGCTCCGCGTGCGTTGATCGCGATTGAGCGTGATCGGCACCCGTGGGTGCGCGTCGTGTGCGCGCCGCATGTGCTCGAGGGCGACGCGGTGCGGATCCCGCCGGTGGTCTTCGATCACCTCGAGCTCGACTCTGACGATCACGTGCACGTCTTGCCGATGCGATAGCGACCTCCGCGAGCAGGCGATCAGGTGGGGAGATCGTCCTCTTCGATGGTGAGCGCGATGTCACCGCGCGCGGCGCGGCGCTTGTCTTGTTGTGCTTTGACGTAGTCGACCATCGTCTTCACGTAGTCCTCAAAGGGCGGGCACTGAAGCTCGGCGCTCGCGAGGAGGTCTCGCGCGTTCCGGTCGTCCCACACGACCTCGGTCGCGAGCTGAGACAGGAAGGTGCGCGGGACCTGGGCGTACTTCCCGAGCCCGGGGGCGCGCATCAAGGTGGCCGCCACGTTGGTCGGGACGAACCCGCGCGGAACGGGACGGTCGCTCGCCTCGGCGATCAGCTCGAACACGCGCCTCGCGGTCAGCGGATCGGGGTCGACGATATGAAAGGTTCGCCCGATCGAGCGTGGGTTGTCTGCGATCGCGAGACCCGCGCGCACGACGTAGTCGATCGGGACGAGGTTTAGCGGAATGTCGCCCCGGCTCGGCATCGGGATGCGGAGATCTTGAGGAGCGCTCAGCATCAACAGAACGAGCAGGTACGGACCTTCCATCCGCTGCACCTCACCGGTCACCGAATCGCCAACGATGATGCTCGGCCGCAAAATGGTGGTCGGGAAGTCACGCGCGCCTGCTTGGATGATCTCTTCCGCGAGGAAGCGCGTCTCCTCGACGGCGTTGTTGAACCCATGTGATCCGTCGAGGTCCATCTCCAGCACGTAGCCGCGCCGGGCGCCGGAGACGAAGCTGGTGGACCAGTGAACCAAGCGCTCCAGGTGATCCGCGGCGCTCGCGAGCTCGAGGGCTTCGCGGGCGGAGCGAATGTTGGTCGCCTCCGCCGCGGCTCGGCTGGTGTTCGGGTGCGTCACCGAAGCGCAGTGGTGGATGACGGTGACCTCTTTCGCGAGCGCCAGGTACTCCTTGCCGGAGAGACCGAGATCCATCGACGCCGCGTCGCCTTCAAGGACCTGAACCCGGCGTCGGTCGCGCATTGGGAGCGCCGCGAGGTCCCGCTTGGCGTCGTTCATAAAGCGCGTCGGGACGATGCACCGCAGCTGCGCGCGGGGCTTCTCTTCCACGAGCTTGAGGAACACGCGGCGCCCCAGGAAGGAACCCGGGAAGCCCGTGACGACGATGACCTCGTCGCTCATCAGGGCTCGCTCCGGGCGTCATCACCATCGTCGTTCGCGAGCGTGAGGAGCGACTCATGGACTTCGCTCACGCGGACCCGCGCCTCATCGAGCGTCCCGTCGTTTTCGATCACGAAGTCGGCGACCGCGAGCTTGTCGGCGAGCGGGAGCTGCGCGTCGAGTCGCTCGTGACACTCGTCGTCGCTGAGCCCGTCACGAGACTTCATGCGCGCGATTTGGGTCGCCTCGTCGACGGCCACAACGATGGTCTTCGCGAACATGGAGTGGAGCCCGTTCTCAACGAGGAGGGCGGCTTCGTAGAGCACGTATGGCGCGTCGGTGTCTTGGAGCTGCGCGATCCGCGTCATCGCGGCGACGGCGATGCGAGGATGGGTGATCGACTCGAGGATCTTCAGCTGCGACCGATCCGAGAACACGATCTCGCCGAGCTTGGCGCGATCCAGTGAGCCATCGGGCTGCAGTATTTGGTCGCCGAAAGCATCGACCACCGCGTTCAAACCAGGCGTTCCGGGAGCGACGATCTCGCGCGCGAGTTGATCCGCGTCGACCAGCGCGGCGCCGTGATGGTCACGGAACATCTTCGCGATGGTGCTCTTGCCGGAGGCGATCCCGCCCGTGAGGCCGAAGGTCTTCTTCACGGCGTGAGGGTACCGCAGATTGAACTCGCTTCGCGTGCTAGGAACAGTTCATGCGCGCGGTCGCTCAAAGGGTCACCTCCGCGGAGGTGGAAGTCGAAGGAGAGATCGTCGGCCGGATCGGTCGCGGGCTCCTGGTCTATCTCGGGGCGGGGCGCGACGACGATGATCAGGACATCGCCTACATGACGAACAAGTTGGCGGGGCTCCGCATCTTCGAGGACGACGACGGGAAGATGTCGCGATCGGTCGAAGATGTCGGGGGCGAGGTCTTGGTTGTGTCGCAGTTCACGCTCTTTGGCGACTGCCGAAAAGGCCGACGCCCATCCTTCAACGGTGCCGCGCCCGCCGATCAGGGCAAGCGTCAGTACGAAGCCGTCGTCGCGCAGCTCAAGAGCCGCGGGCTCGTCTGCGCGACCGGTCGCTTCCAGAAGATGATGAGCGTGCGCGCCGACGTCTGGGGCCCGGTCACGATCCTGATCGACTCGAAGAAGACGTTCTAATGGGCATCCTGATCGTCTTCCTCATCTTGGGCGGTCTCGCGATCAGCGCGGTGGTCTCGCTGATCTGCCTTGGGGTTCACGTGTTCGCGCGAAAGCATGGACGCAGCCCGCTTCGGATCGCGCTCTCGATCGCGGCGTTCACGGCGGTTGTTGGTGCGGTGGTCACCGTGATCTTCATCGCGACGTTTCCAGAGCCTGATGGGCCCGCATCACCGCTCGCGTCGAATCAAACCGATCGCCTGTGGCACATCACGCTGTTGATCGGCGGCACGCCTGGGGTGGCCGCGCTCTCATCGCTTATCGCGATCGCGTTCCCAGATTCGCGGCGCCAACCGTAGAGCCTACATACCAGCGTCGGCTGCGCCCGAGTCGGTGCTCGTGCCAACGTCAGTGCTCGCGTCGACGCCCGCGTCGGTCGTCTCCACCGGGTCCCCGATCATCGCGCTGAACCCGGTCGCGTCGATGCCTTCATCGCTCGTCACGACGCGGAGGAGCGCCGTTCCGTTGAGCCCCGACGGCGCGCTCGGCATCGTGACGACCACGCGGACGGTGGTTCCGCAGCCGCCCCCGACGTCCGTGAAGATGGGTGCGGCGCATGCTCCGAAGGTCGGCGCGAGCGAGAGCGTGATCGAATCGCCGCTCGTGCTCTGTGTCCCAGCGGCCGCCTCTGAATCCCCGCTCCCAAAGAACGCGGTCGCGCTCGAACCGGCGGGGACGTTGGCGATGCGGAGGGTGAGCAGGCTCAGATGAGCGCGCGCGGCGGCGTTGACGCTGACGAAGACCGATGCCTCCCCAACAAAGTCACCAGCACTGAAGATCGTGCCTTCCCCCTCCGACACCGAGAAGGTGAGCGTCCCGTTGGCGCGTGAGAGTTCTTGACCTCCGCAGCCGGAAAGAAGCGTCGCGAAGAGAGCGAAAGCGGTGACCCGAAGCATGGTCGGACGTTGCCCGTGCTGACCAAAAACAGCAAGCATCCCGACCCGCCGGGGGGTGTGACGTCGAGTTCACGAAGAGGGCCGCGGTGTTCTCGTGTTCGCAGTTCGGGTTCGTGTTCGCGGGGATCGCTCGTTTCGCAGAACGTTCCCGCGAAAGCAGACGTTTTCGTGATCTGCGGAGCGCGGACCACCCGTGGCACGCATCTTCCATAACCACCCCTCATGCTCCCGTTTGGTCGAACGCCCTCATCTCTACACGCTCGCGTTGGCTGCGTGTTGGTCTTGGTGATGGGGTGCGTTCCGCTGGAGCATCAGCTGATCGTCGCCGCGCCCGCGCCCCTCGACCTCAAGGAGTTCGGCTACGTCGCGGAGGTCGAGGTTCATGCGCAGGCGACCGCAGAAGTGGTCGCGCATGGAGAGCTGGAGTCGAGCGCGCGCCATGCGGATGGAGCGGTCGCCCACGCGCACCAAGCAGCCGCTGCCGGAGCGATCGAGCAGCGCATGGGGGGGATGGGCGGCGCGCAGTACACGCCGACATCGTCCGCGACTGACATCACGATCGGCGAGATCACGATCGGCGGAGCGCTCGAACACGGTGGCATCGAACACGGTGGGATCGAACACGGTGATGCGGTCGCGGGCGCCTACGGAATGTCGGGCGCGGCCGATCGCGAGTTCGAAGGCTCCGCCGCAGTTGACGTTGAGGTGCACGCTGAGATGAGCGTTCCCGAGACCGGTCCTGGGTCGGCCGCGGAGCACTTGGGCGGCGAAGGCGTTTGCTCGATCGGGAGCGGTCCCCCGCAGGTCACGGCGTTACTCGACGCGAACATTGGCCTGAACGTCGACGGCTTCCGCGTCGCGTTGCCCGACCTCGGGCCGATCGCGGGAGACGCGGACGGCTCGCTCGGCGTCATCCCGACGGACGGGTCGATTCACGCTTCCGCGCACCTTGAGCACGCCCAGCTCCCGACCTCCGGCGGCGAGACGCACCTGGTCGTTCAGGTACGCGGGGGGGAGGCGACAAGCCAAGCCCGGACGCGGGTTCGCGTTCACCTCGTCATCGATCGGAGCTCGTCGATGCAGAGCACCTGGCACGAGGTACAGGCCGCGGCGCGGGTCTTGGTGAGCCAGCTTCACCCCGACGATCACCTGCAGATCGTCACCTACGGCACGGAGTCCTTCGAGGTCTTCCCGACCGCGCGCGTCGGTGACGGGAGCGCGGCCAACCACGCCATCGATGAGATCGCGGTCGGCGGTGGGACAAACATTCAAGACGGTCTCGAAGCCGCGTACGGCGCGGTCGCGGAGTCCCGGATCGCGGGCAACGACCGACCGCTGGTGATCTTGTTGAGCGATGGGGTCCCCACGCGCGGCGCCTTTGACGCCGAAGGTCTCGCGCCTCTGGCGAGCCGCGCGCGTGTTGAGCACGCCTGCACGACCACGGTCATCGGGCTCGGGAACCAGTTCTCTCCGCGAACGCTTCGAGCGATCGCGCGGGCGGGACGCGGGAGCTACCACGTCGCGAGGAGCACACGAGAGCTCGCGCCGACGCTGCGCGCTGAGCTTCGCGCACAGCAGGAGATCCCGGTCCGTGACGTCGAGCTCGACCTTCAGCTCGACGCCTCTGTTCGGGTCGCGGGCATCCTTGACGGAGACGCGGGCGCAGAGCAGGTCGAGGGTCACGTTCGGCTCAGTCTGCCGCAGCTGCGCGAAGGTGAGGAGCGCCGGATCGTGGTTCGCCTTGAGGTAGACGGGAACACCACGCCGAGCAAGGTCGCGCGGGTCGGGCTTGGTTGGCGTCCCAGCGCCGGGCACGCCCCTCGGTACACCAGCAAGGACGTGACCGTTGGCTTTGGTGCGATGGCGCAGACCACGGAGGCAGGGCTCGCCGTGATCGACGCCCACCTCGGACAAACGCTCGATCGCTGCACGGTTGCGGTCGAGAACGGTCGCGCGGAAGAAGCGCGCGCGATGTTTCAGGCGCACGTCTCCTTCGCGGAGGGTCGCGCGGCTTGGCGAACGAACCCGCGCCTCCGTAATCGAACCCTCGCGGTCTCCCGGGTGGGACGCGCGCTCGGAGAGCTCCTCGGCGGCGCGAGTCACGGACAGCGTCGGGATCTCGCTATCGCGCTCGGCGGCTACGCGATTCGGTTAGGTCGCTAGGAGACAGATACAACGGTTCCGCGATTGAAAAGCTTGCTCTGGGCATGTCCTCTCACACACCACACACACTTTGCCTCGCTCAGAGTGAGCTTTTCAGTCGCCGAACTTGTTCTCGTTCTCGTTCCACCGACGAGAGACCTTGATCAGCTGGTCCACTCGAGGAGCTGATCGATGAAGAAGGTCGCGAACGCGATCGGTCCGATCAATCCGAGCGCGGTCCCGAGGACATAGTCGCGTGTCTTCACGTTCGACATCGCGAGCGCGTAGTTGATCGCGGGCAAGAGCCAGAAAATGATCCGCAGCGCGGCGATCACCAAGATCGGTCGGTCGTCGAGCCGGTCCATGATCTTCTTGATCAGAGGTCGCTTGATCTCGGCGAGCGGTTGGCCGCCGATCAAGCGCACGACGAGGAAGCTGACCAGCGTGGCGAGGATCGCCCCGACGTAGCCGGCCGCGAACCCGAGCACCTGACCGTAGGCCAACACCGCGGCCGCGACGAAGACCATGCCGGGGACGTGCACGAGCTCCCCGATCGCGAAGATGAGGAGGAAGCCAAGAAAGCCGACGGCCCCGGCGCCTTCCATGAACGCTTGGATCTTGTCGCGGGTGAGGTGCTCGGTCGCGCCGGTCAGGTGGCCGATCACGAAGAGGGCGACCAGCGCGACGACCACCGCGACGATACGCAGGAGCTTGCGTCGACCGTTGTTCGGTTCGGACGTCTCTGAGGTCTCCGTGGTTGATTCTGACGCGGGCGCGGGGTCGCTCATGCGCTACGCGCCGTCGTCAAACGTGAGCGTGACTTCACCGCAGGCGGCGGACCCGAGGCTGTCCGCGATCACGTAGTAGACGCCCGCCGGCAGGGTCTCCGTGATGGCGCTCTGACCGGTCGCTTCAGCGCACGAGGGGCAAGGCGAACCACAGGAGCGCGGACCGAGACGCTCGGAGCAGACATCACGAAGCTCGAGCGTGATGCCCACGTCGCTGCACCCGCTGCACGTGTCGATCGTCACCGTGCGGGTCTCCTCGAGCACGAAGTAGTAGACCGCGTCGAGGCCGTCGCGCGGACGACCGGTGCAAGACGAGAGCATGTCGGAGCTCTGGCGGCACAAGTCGACTGTCGTCGTGGCCTCGGTGAGCTGTCGCGCGTATCCACACGCCCCGGCGATCCCCGTGGTCCACGGCGAGATGTAGATGTCGAGCGGGATCGTCGTCGCGTCCGGGCTGTCGGTGTCGACGACGAGGCGATACGTGCCGGCCTCCAGGATGGCGGGGATCATGGAAGACGTGAGGCCATCCGCGTCATCGTTGCAGACAAGCTCAGAGCCGTCACAGCGGAGGACAGAGATGATCGTATCGACGGCGCCCTGGTGCGTATTGATGAAGACGCGGCTCTTTTCATCGAGCTGCAGGAGAACCTCGCCGTCGGCGCGGCTGGTGCCGCCGCACAACGTGCTCCGGTAGTCGTCGCCCTCGACCGTGATGTCGTAGCGACCGCCCGTCGTGATCGGCGTGCCGATTGCGCCGCCGCACGTCGCGACGCAACCGAGCGACTCGTCGCAGACCATGGTGCCCGCGCACAAGGCGTCGTCGGCGACGTTCGTGCATCCGGCTTCCGTGCAGGTGTCGACCGTGCAGTCGATGTCGTCAGCGCATTCCTCGTCTCGCGGTGTGTTCGCGCAGACGTCGTCCACGCAAAGATCCTCGGTGCACGCGATCGTGTCGTCGCACATCGCGGGATCGCACTCGGCGTCGACCCCCGTATCCATCGATGTGTCGACCCCGCTGTCCACTTCCTCGCTGCAGCTCCCCGCGACACAGTCGTCTGCGCAGGTCACGCCGCGGCACAATGCGTCGAACATCACGGTGACGTCTCGATTGCCGCCGGCGGAAAAAGTGGCGGTCAACGAGCGCCGGATCTCCGGTTGGCCTGCGCTTCGCGCGACGGCGTGGATGACGACGGACTCACTGTTGTCGTCGCTCGCGATCACGACGTAGGTCTGCGGAAGCGGATCGTTCACCGGCAAGGTCACGGAGTGCGCGCGACCGCTTCGGTTGCCCGTGACCTCAAGCTGGATCTCGTCGATGTCCGTGGCGTCGGAACGGAACTCCAAGGTGAGCGTAGTGGCGCTATCGCCACCGCAGCCAAGCGCGACGACGAGCGCGAGCCATCCGAGCTGGTGTACGACCTTCATGGGCTGGTGCACGACCTTCATTGGAGCGTCCCGCTTCCGAGCGTGCCCGTCACATCGTCGGGACGCGTCGCGAGGGTCACGCCAACCGCGGCTCCGCCGCCCACGACGAGCGCGGCGATGATCACGCCGATCCACCATCGCTTCGGTGGCGACTCCACCTCCTGCGACTCTTCTGGTGTCGTGCCGAGCGGTTCTCCCTCGTTCAACACCAAGGGATCCGGCGCGACCGTCGTGATCAGGATCGGGACGGTGAACGTGTTTGGTTCCTCGCGTGTCCCGAGCCTCGCGAGGGTGCTGCCGCTTGGCGAGACGGCCTCGATGAAATACGAGACCGTGAACGCTTGCGGGTCCGCCAAGAGCGGGACACGTGCAGACGCTCCATCCGGACCCAGCGGCATGATCACGCGCGTATAGCCGGTGTCACCCGGGAGCAGGTACGACAGGCGCACTTCGTGAACCGCGTTGCCTCCTTGGGAAAACGCCACGCGGATCTGCGCTGGAGAACGGTCCCGCGGGGCGGGAGGTTCGTGAACGATCGCGACCGGGGTCGGCTCAAGCTGCCGCGCGCGGACCTGGTCAAACGCGGCGCGCACGATCGGGCTGGCGTTGGGGTCACTCAAACGATGACCAGGATCGCGTCGAAAGAGCTGCGTGAGAGTACGCGCCTGGGCGCGCTCATCACGCTCCGCGATCGCCAACATGGCGCGCAGCTCGAGCGCGGCCACGTGTTCTGCGGCGGTCAGGTTGTCGCGCGCGAGGAGGCTCCCGAGAGGATCGCGAAGCGCCTCGTATTGCGCCCGAACGAGCAGCTCGCGAAGGGCTTCGAGCTCCTGCATCGGCGTCGCTTCAGCCGGCTCGCCAGTGTCCTCGTTGGGGGAGGGGGCGCCGGCTTCCTGTGGCTGCGCGATGGCCAGCGTTGGAAGTCCCAACACAATGACCACGAGAAGGAAGGGAAGAACGCGCATTATGGGCAGATGAATACACCTATAGGGCGGAATAGGCTAATCTAGAGACGTGGGAGAACAACCCACCAGACAGGACACTTCCTCCTCACCCACCTCAGGTTGGTGGTTTGGGAAGTACGAGATTCTCGGACGCATTGGCGTGGGCGGGATGGCCGAGATTTATCTCGCGCGAGAGCAGGTCGGCGATGCGCGCCGGAAGCTCGTCATCAAGCGGGTCCGCGCCCACATCGCGGAGGACTCCGAGTTCGTCCAGATGTTCTGGAACGAGGGGCGCGTCGCGACCCGGGTCTCCCATCCGAACATCTGTCATGTCTACGACTACGGGGAGCTCGAGGGCGAGCTCTTCTTGGCGATGGAGTACGTCAACGGCGTCACGCTCCACGACCTGATCAAGCGAGCCTACATCCGCGGCGAGAGCATCGCGCATCCTGTCGCGATCAAGATCATCTCGCAGATCGCGGAGGCCCTCGACTTTGTCCACCGCGCGAAGAGCGAAGAGGGCGACCCGCTAAACATCGTTCACCGCGATGTCTCCCCGCACAACATCATGGTCACGTACGACGGAGTCGTGAAGCTGCTCGACTTTGGCGTCGCCAAGTCCGAGACGCACGAGTCGATGACACGGGTCGGGACCATCCGCGGCAAGTTCTCCTACATGTCGCCGGAGCAGTGTTTGAACGAGCCGCTCGACGGCCGCTCGGACATCTTCTCGCTCGGCATCTGCCTTTACGAGATCATCACGGGCAAGCGTCTCTACCAACGCCCGACCGAGTTCAAAGCGATGCGGTCGATCGTGGAAGACGAGGTCCCCAGCATCCGCGATCACAAGGTCGACCTGCCGGAAGCGCTCGACGAGATCGTGCAGATGGCGCTCGCCAAAGATCGCGATGAGCGTTTCGAGACGGCGGGCTCGCTGCAGTCCGCGCTCGCCCAGTTCCTGGCGGACGAGCGGGAGGTGGTCGGTCCTTCCCGGGTCGGAGCCGTCGTGCAGTGGTTGTTCGCCAAAGAGATGGCCGAAGGCCCGAAGCTCGAGGTCGACACCGCGTTGACGGGCGGCAGCAGCAACACCGCGCGCCCTCCATCAGGTGCATCGGTCTCGGGCAAGAAGATCAAAGCCGTCTTTGGTGGGGCCGCGGCCGCGGACTCCGTGCCGAGCGGTCGCAGCTATCCGCGCGTCCCTCTCGCGCCGGCGATCCCTGCCGAGTTTGCCAAAACCGCGGTTCCCGAGACGCGCCAGTACGCCGTTTTGGACGAGAGCGGTTCCCAAGAGAGCTTGGCTGCGCTCGAGGATGAAGAGCTCGCGTTGGGCGGTTCTTCCGCCACGTACTCAGCGGCGGATCACTACGCGAGCGAGACTCCCGCGCGTCGCTGGCGCGCTCCGCTCGTCGTGGCCTCTGGTTTTCTCTTGGTCGCGTTCGCGGCGTGGCTCGCAGGCGACTGGGTAGGACGTCGCCGACAGAACGTCACGCCTCCCGCGCCGGTCGCGCAAACCCCGACGCCGCCCACCAAGGTGGTCGCGCCGGTTGTGCCGACCGAGTCGCCGCCGCCCACCCCGGACACGCCCGATATGGTGTTCGAGGAGGAGCAGGGCTCGATCGAGCTGACGACCGTTCCGCCGGGGGCGACCATCTTCGTCGATGGTCAGGAGCTCAACGAGCTCACGCCGGTCACGCTCACCGAACTGGAGCCCGGGAGCTATAGCGTTCGCTACGTTCTCGAGGGGCACGTGGCTTCCGAGGAGACGGTCTCGGTCGTCGCGAACGAGCCGGCGGCGCTTCATCGTGAGCTGACCCGTGAAGAGACGCGGCCTCGACCCGTCGTGCGGAACGGAACGTTCGGGATCAACACTCGCCCGTGGACGAAGGTGTACGTGGGATCGCGGCTTCTCGGGACGACCCCCATCGCGCGGGTCCCCCTTCGCGCTGGAACGACGACCTTAACGCTGGTGGACGGGACGGGGCAGTCGCATCGTCGTCGGGTGCGCGTGAGCGCAAACGAGCACGAGAACTTCTTCTTCGAGCTCTGAGCACTTGAAGTTCGGGCGGCTCGAACCTCTGCTCTTACTCATGACCCGTTCACGATTGCTGCGTCCTTCGTCGCGACACCTCGCATGGGTCCTCGCCGCGGCGACCATCAGCCTCGCGTGTGTCCAGCTCGCGTGCCTTCCTCCGTCGGGTCCGACCACCACCCCGATCGAAACCGTTCGCCACGACGCGCTCGGTCCAGACCGCGCGCGCTGCATGGTGCTCATGATGCCTGGCGCGGGCGACGGTCCTGAGGACTACGCGGAGCACGGCTTCATTGAGCAGCTTCGTCGGTCACGCGTCGCCGCGGACGTCATCGCGATCGATGCGCACTCTGGGTACTACCGCGAGGAGAGCGTGGTGGAGCGCGTCCTCACGGATGTCATCCGGGTCGAGCGGCAGCGCGGCTATGAGAAGGTCTGGATCGTGGGCATCTCGCTCGGCGGCGGGGGGACCATGCACCTGACCGCGACCCACCCGGACGAAGTGGATGGTGTCGTCTTGCTCGCGCCCTACTTGGGTTCGCCGCGTTTGGTCCGTTCCGTTCGCGCCGCGGGAGGCGCACATCAGTGGAGCGACGACTCGCCGGAGAGCGCCGATCCGTTTCGTGCGATTTGGACGTGGCTCGCCCACCGTCACCGAAGCGACGCCTCGGTCGTTCCCGTTCACGTCGCGTGGGGCAACGCGGACCGCATGGCGCCGGTGGCGGAGACCTTGGCGCTCTCGCTTCCGGAATCACAGACCCTCCAGGGCGGAGGCGGCCACAAGTGGGTCGTGTGGCGTGATCTCTGGCGCGGCCTCACGGAGCGCGGCTTCCTGCAGCGCTCATGCGGCGTCGTCGACTGAGGCGCGTCGATTGAGGCGCGTCGACTGAGGCGCGTCGATTGAATAGCGCTCGCAGGCCGTAGGCTGTTAGGAGCGTCGCCGCATCAGGAGCGCGCCGACCATCACCGCGAGCCACATCGACTCCCCGTTCGAGCGCGGGGTCGCCGCGCATGAGCCACAACCGCCGGCGCCTGGAGGCGCGGTGACGGCGACCGTCTCGCTGCTGGGTGCTTCTTCCGGCTCAGGCTCGGGGTCTTCGATCGTCACCGGCGTCGCGGCGCCCCCGAGCGCGCTCAGGTCTTCGGCCGCGTTAGCGATCGCCTTGGTGCGGGAACAGATGCCGGTCATCAACCCGCCGCCTTCGCTTCGGGCGTAGACGACGTACGTTTCTCCAACCGTGAACGAGAACCCACATGCCGCGCTGTTGGTCGCGGTCTCCACAACGACGGTCTCGGTCTGCACGCCTTTCCAAGCGCGCGTCACGTTGAAGGAGACGATGACCGCGGGCATGCGCGGGACCTCGTTAAGAACGACGCCTTGGGCTTCTCGCTGAGAGATCCCCGTGACGACGCCTTCAAAGACCGCGCTCGAGCGCTCGAGCTCCTCTGTGGGCGAGCCGGGGGCCATGCAGCTGCACGCTTCGGCGACCGCGGGACGGAACGTGAACGTGATCAAGGTGGCGACGAAGAGAGCGGAAAGTACTCGTGACATGCGGGGTCTCCTGCAGGGATGGAAGCACGGGGAGCGGGAACCGAAAACCTCCGCGCACCCGGACGCTTCGAAAGTCGGGACCGGTTCGACGTTTTCGGGACCGTTCGAAAAGCGAAAACCCCAGCAGCTCTGAAGCTGCTGGGGTTTTGGCGGACACGGGAGGATTCGAACCTCCAACCCCCGGTTCCGTAGACCGGTGCTCTATCCAATTGAGCCACGCGTCCTTGATCGTCGGGCGAGAATAGCCAGCGTCGACTTTGCGTCAAGCGCTGCTTTCGTTCTGTTGCCCTTCGATCGGTTTGGCGGAGAAGGGGGGATTCGAACCCCCGGTACAGCTTGTGACCGTACGCCCGCTTAGCAAGCGGGTGCCTTCGACCACTCGGCCACCTCTCCTAAGCTCGCTCGACGACACCGCGAGGGCGCGCCAGAGCTTGCTCACACATTCTATTTTCAAGCGAAATCAAGCTCGTAGTTTCCTACGAGGCGCCGGTTGTAATGGGCGTTCTGAGCGCTGTCAAATGCTTGCGTGGGCCTGGGTCAGGGCGCGCTCCGGGTGGCCTCCGCAGAGGTGTGGCAGGCGTAGCAACTGAATCCCGTTTGGGCCTCCGCGTCGTACTCTTGGGCGCCCAGAAGCGTCTTCATCGTGGGCAGCACCTGGTT
The DNA here is from genome assembly GCA_938024995.1 of uncultured bacterium. Classification (GTDB taxonomy): domain Bacteria; phylum Myxococcota_A; class Polyangia; order Polyangiales; family Houyiibacteriaceae; genus CALJDU01. The sequence goes on along the minus strand of CALJDU010000038.1, from coordinate 2,996 downwards.
GAACATGAACCGGACCCCCTCGGGATAGTCGCGGACCATCTGATGCTGTTCGGGCGAACCGGTCGGGGAGAGCGCCAGGATGTCCGGGTTTGGCATCGCGAAGGTGCCCCCTGCGTTCGCCCCGTGGCAGGTCGCGCAGGAAAAGTCGGCGAAGCGCTCGGCGTCATAGGCCTGGAAGAGCGGCTTCATCGTCGGGACGACCCGCTGCGCCATGTAGACGGTGCGCGCGGCCTGGTCCATCTCGGCCCAGGGCTGAGGAGGCCCGCTGAGCTCTTCTTCGGCGTGATCGACGTTTGGCGCGCTGCCGCCACACGACGCGACGACCATGAAGAGCATGAGAGCGAAAAGCCGGTGCAGCATGAGGAAGAGCGTACGCGATGGCTGTGACAGTCGCCGAGTTCTGCGTCGCCTTTCGCCGCTCCTCTTTCGTTCGTAGACTTACGTCATGCAGTGGTCCCTCTACTTCGAGATGATGAAGAAGTTTCGTGACGGTGCCCCGCTGGGCGATGTGGCGACGATGAAGTTCGCTGCGTTCGGCGACACCCCTGAGCACGTACGCGAGCAGATGGAAGCGCTCGCCGGCTACGCGCCTCCGCTCCGCACCGACGCCTTGCTCGCGATGTCTCCTGGCACGCTGGGTCGGGAGTACGGTGAGTTCCTCAAGCGCAACAAGCTCGAGCATCTCGCCGTGAGCGATGACGTGAAAGAGCGCTTCAAGGACAACCCCTACGCGATTCGCTACACGCTGACGCACGATCTCCACCACGTGATCACGGGCTTTGATACTGGCATCGCGGGCGAGCTCGGCGTGGCGGCCTTCAGCGCGGGCCAGGGCGTCGGGATCGTGTCCGAGCGTGTGTTCCGGCGCTTGATGCCGTTGTACTCGGTTCTGTTGATCGGTCACGGCACCGAGATCCGCCACAACTTCCGCGTGGGTCTAGAGATGGGTCGCGAGGCCTCACTGGTCATCGGCGAGAAGCTGGAGGACTGGCTCGATGTCCCGCTCTCCGAAGTCCGCGCGCGGCTGGGCATCACCGACGTGCGCCGCGCGGAGATCAAGAAGAGCAAGCCCTCCCGTTTCGCGAAGTGGCTCTACAAGGCGTTCGGCCAAGAGCTCCCGATGCCCGACGCGGCGTAGAGGAATACATGTGACGGACGGGGACGTTCCAGCAGTTGTGGAGCGGACACTGATGAGGCTTGTGGTGTTTTCGTCGCGCTCGCGGCGTGGTGGGTCCCTGTGAACGCTGAGGCGTGCGCTTGCTGTGATGGTCGGCTCAAGCCTGTGATGGTTGGCTCAAGCGCGAGCTGCTCGGCTTTACGCCGGGCGGCGCGGCGCTGGTTGTGACCACCGTTTAAGCGCGGTTCGCGAGCGCGCCTCGGGTGGTGCCCCGAGCGGCTCACTCGACCTTCGAGCGCGGTCGAAGACGGGGGATGACGCGCGCGCGCTCTAAGAACACCTCCTTGGATTCGCGGTAGCGCGCGAAGTTTCGCGGAAGCATCGAGAAGCGAACATGCGGCGCAGGCCGAATGAGGTTCCAGAGCGGAGAGCTCACCTCGAGCGTGTCGGTGCAGATGGTGTCTTTCAGCGCTTCGGGGATCGGACCTGAGAGGAAGTACCACTCCACGCTACGCGGCCGCACGCTTTCGTCCACGTTGGTGATGGTCTGGAAGACCGCGTCGACCTCAGCTTCGACATCGATGCCGCGCGCCGGATCCGTCTCCGTCTGTGCCTCCGTCTGTGCGTCTGCCTCGTCGTTGTCGGACGTGCTCAGCGCGGGTTGCAAAACGCGAAGTCGCACCCGGTTCGCGTCCGTCCCGAGCTCCGCGCGGAGACGCTCGAGCGAGGTCTCGTTGCCCAGCAGCCCAAAGACACAGACGCTGAGCGCGGGCGCATCGCTTGGTCGCGCGTCACTTGGTCGCGCGTCACGTAGCGCGCTCGCGACCTCCACGGCCAGCTCGCGCGCGATCAACTCCGCGCCAAACGATTCGCCGCCGAGCACCCGCACATCGTTTTCGAGCGTCGTCCACGCGTGCGAGCGAACCATCGGGCCCGAACCATCCGCGTTCAACCGCGCGAGCACGTCCATCTCGATCGCGTCCGAGTACATGATCGCGTGCACGTTCTCGACGGTGAACGAACGCGAGTACCGCGCCGACAGCTCGCGAATCACGACCTCGCGCGCTTCTTGGCCATGTTTGCGAAAGCAGCTCGAGCAGCCGACGACGAGGACGAGCGAGACGAGCCAAAGGCGCATGTGCGAAGTGTGCCGGGAGATGCCGGGAAGGTCCCGCCCGAAAGAGAGCTCGGTCTACGGAGTCGGTCGCGTGACACGTCCGTGTTCCATAAACAGGTTCTCTGTGACTCGCGGTAAACACGGGCCGAACTCGCGTGAGGTTGGGATTGTGAGTTGTCCGCGTATTACTCGTCCGTTCACCGTCGAGAACGTGCACACAATTCCGTACTCGGGGACACGGTCGAGATGGACCCTTGATTCGCGCACACGCCTTAGCGGTTGAAGACGACATGCGAGTTCTTGACGAGGAGTCGTTCTGGGAGCTGATCGCGCGGCAGGTCGCCAGCGTGGTTGTGAGTGTGCTTTGTGATGCTGATAGGCACACTCTCGCCATGCGCTTGTTGCTTGTGCTTCGTTCGGCACACTCTCATCATGCACCTCACGCTGCTCTCCCCTCGTGCTCGCGTCGGGATTCCGCGACCAAAGTAAAGAAGCGCAGGACCTCCTGGTGCGCGCGCTCTCGGGTATGCGCGTCCCTTCACTATCAAGCAGGTGCACGTGATTCGGAACACGACCCTGACCAACGTCGACGATCGGAGTGTGCGTCCTCAAGATGGACACCTCCGCGGACGCGATCTTCGATCTGATGAGCGCAGAGCGGAACCACATCCGACCGACTCCGCGTGCTCGCGCCTGCTGGTGAAGACGGCGCAGACGAGAGTGTGAGAGTGGACGCGCTCTTCGCACTCGTCACGAAGGTTG
>CALJDU010000037.1 GCA_938024995.1 uncultured bacterium | reverse complement strand
ATTTTTTAAAAGGCGTTGGCACCAACCGTGCAATACAACCGCCTGAAGGACGTGGGTACTCCCCCCCCTGTACCCACGATACTTCCTGACGGCCGCGACGTACCCCCCCCCACGTCGTGGCCGTCAACTATTTAAACTCCGCAAGTTTAAACTCCGCAAGATTCGTCAAGCGAGGTCAACTCTCGACGACCATCGCGACGCCTTGCCCGCCACCCACGCAGACCGTGCAGAGCGCGCGTCCGCCCCCGCGTCGACGGAGCTCATAAAGCGCGCTGAGCACGAGACGCGTTCCGGTTGCCGCCATCGGGTGTCCAAGCGCGATCGCGCCGCCATTGACGTTGACCTTCTCCCGATCCAACCCGAGCTCTGCCTCGACCGCCAGGTACTGCACGGCGAAGGAGTCGTTGATCTCGATCAGATCGATGTCGTCGAGGCTGAGGTTGGCGCGCGACAAGGCCAGGCGTGACGCGCTGACCGGACCGATACCCATGTCGATCGGCGCGACCCCGCTGGCCGCGAAGCTGACAACGCGTCCCAGCGGCGTCTCGGTCGCGTCCTCTTCCCGGCACATCACGACCATCGCGGCGGCGTCGTTTAGGCCGGTCGAGTTGCCCGCGGTGATCACGCCGCCGTAGAGACCCGGCAGCGCGCTCAAGATCTCGGGGGTGGTCTCGGGACGCGGGCTCTCGTCCACGCTGACGCGGCGCTCTTTGCCGCGCGACTTGGTGACCACGTCGACGATCTCTTCCGCGAAGACCCCGCGCTCGCTCGCGCTCTTCGCGCGGGCTTGGCCAAACGCGGCGAAGGCGTCCGCGTCCTCTCGCGAGATCCCGCGCTTGTTCGCGAGGTGCTCCACGGTCTCGCCGATCGAGCAGCCCGCCATCGGATCATGAAGCGTGGTGAAGAGCATGTCGTCCACCTGCGACTTCACCATGCGCCAACCGGTCCGCACCCCGCGCATCGCGTAGGGCGTCATGCTCATGTTCTCGGCGCCGCCCGCCAAAACAAAGCGCGCTTCTTCTCCGCGCAGGAGACGCGCGCCGGACGCGATCGCGTCGAGCCCCGACCCACACGCGCGGTTCACGGTGATCGCCGGGGTGGCCTCCGGCACGCCGGCTTTGAGCCCAACATGACGCGCGATGTACGCCGCGTCTTTGCTCGACTGAATGACGTTGCCGACCACGACATGCTCAATCGCTTCCGGTGAGACCTTCGCGCGCGCGAGCGCCCCTTTGGCCGCGACGACCCCGAGCTCGGTGGCGCTGATCCGGCTCAGGCCGCCCAAGAAACCACCGATGGGCGTGCGGGCGCCCTCCAGGATCACGATCTTCGATTGGCTCATCTCAGTTCTCTTTCTGTTCGCGGGAGGTCGGGCTCAGCTCGCGTTTGGGCTGCGGCTTGCGTTTGGACGGCAGCTCGCGTTTGGACTGAACAACGCGAAAGCGTGAGGCGACGAACGCGAGGTCCGTGAGGCACGCGTTCCCGGCCGGGTTCAGCCCGCTGACGTGGAAGTCGCTGTACGCGGCGGCGTAGTTGATCGGGAGCTGCTGGATCAAGTTGAAGCCCACCGATGCGCCTGCGAAGGCGAAGCTCTCTTCCACCTCTTGCGCGAAGCGCGGATCGACCGTGTAGGCGTACGAGGCGATCGCTCCGCACGAACGCGCGTCTTCGGTCGCGCGGACCAAAGCGTGATCTCGGTTCTTGCACCGGATCAAAAAGCCCATCGGACCAAAAAACTCGCGACGGTAGAACGTGTCGCGCGCGTCGGCGTGTACAAGCAAGGGCGTCGCGACCTGGGCGTTCGGATAGTCTGGGTGCGCGTATGCGCTCGAGGGTCGCGCGACGTTGTCACCCGCGCCTTTCGCGAGCGCGGCCATCTCGTCGAGCGTGGCTTGGGTCTGGACCGCGCCGCAGATCGCCGCGGCCTTTGCGGGGTCCGCGCACCACTCGTCGACCGCTTTGGCGATGTCGCGCGCGACTACTTCGGCGCTCTTGTCGCCCTCGTCGGTCGCGACCCGCTCGGGGATGAACACGTTCTGCGCAGCGGTGCACATCTGAGAGGAGAAGATGCAAAAGCTGTGGGCGATCGCGCGGCACATCCCGCGGTAGTCCTCGGTCGAGTCGATGACGACAGCGTTGCACCCGGCTGTCTCTGTGTAGACGAGCTTGTGGGCGTAGCGCTCCTCGATGATGGCGCCAAAGCGCTGGCTCCCGGTGAAGTCGATGAGCTGCGCGCGGTCCATCAGCTCGAACGTGATCGGGTCCTCGGTCGTGTCCGCCGCGAGCGTGATCACGTTCTCATCGAAGCCCGCTTCCCGGAGCACATCCCGGCAGATCGAGACCGCGAACGCCATGGGCAGCACGGCGCGGGGGTGCGGCTTCACCACGACCGCGTTGCCGGTCGCGAGGTTGGCGAAGATCGCGGGGTAGGCGTTCCAGGCGGGGTAGCTGCCGCACGAGATCACGCAGGCGACGCCGCGCGGGATCAAGCGATACGACTTCTCGAGCGTGACCTCGTGTTTGCCAAACGTCCGCGTGAAGGTCGCGCGTTCGGGCACGTCTTGCATCGCGCGGTGCGCATACGCGAGGCCCTCAAGACCGCGATCGAGAGAGTTCGCGCCCGAGCCCGCGAAGGCCATCATGAACGCTTGCCCTGCGGTGTGCATGGTCGCGAAGGCGTTTCGAAAGACGTCTTGGTGAAGCCGCTCCAGCATCTCGAGGCACAAGCCGACGCGCTCTTCTTTCGTCGCGAGGGCGAGCGGACCACGGGCGATGTGCATGGCCTGAAAGAGCGCGTCCGGATCGACCCGCGGGTAGGACGTCCCCAGCGCCTCACCGGTGTACGGGGAACGCTCAATCGCGCGAACCCCACCCGCCTCACCAGGATGATCAGGAAGCGCGAAGCTCTTGTTCAGCGCGGCCTCAAAGCCAGCTCGACCGCGGTCTTTGGCGCCCTCCGGATGTCGCTTTCGCGAGGGCGACTCGATGAAAGGGCTCCAGTACTCGCGGGAGGCGCACGCCGCGAGCGCGCGCTGGAGTCGGGGTTCGTGTTGATCGAAGAAGTCTCGCGCCAAGCTCACGCCGGCGTTTTACCGCGCTCCCAGGTCAGCGCATAGCGGGCCCGACCGCGTTCGCTCACGACCTCGTAGCTCAGCTCGAGGGCGCCGTCTTCCAGGACGCGAAATCGTCGCCGCTGCTCATTGCCCACGATGTTCTCGACGAGCGCGTGCGTGACCGTGTGGATCACTTCGTCGCCTTCGAAGCGATAGTGACCGGCGTAGCTGACGTAGCTGTCGAAGGACCTGGCCTTCTCTTCGTCGCTCGCGTTTCGGGCGTCTTCGAGCCGGGTGCAGGAGAGCGGGGCGCGGTCTTCTTTGGCGAGCACTGCGCTCATGTGGCCACTACGCGTGTAGACGATCTGGCCGCGCGCGCGTTCCCCGAGCGGGAAGAACACGCGGCCGTCGTCTAACGTGAGGGTGAAGCGCAAGAGCGACCACGCGCCGACGACATCAGGCGCGGTCACGCTTCAGCACTCGCCGCGGTACGCGACGTTCATCCCGGCCGCGGCCGCGACGCAGGAGTTGCTGTAGGTCATGCCGTCACAGCCACAGACTGGATCAAAGAGGCCGATGCATCCCTCCGGTCGTGGATCGCACGATCCGCGCTCGTCCGCCGCGCCGCACCCGCTGACGAAGTTGCAGTACTCGGCGCGGCCGCACTCGGCGCTGGAGCGACATCCGTCCGGGCTCACCGTCGGGCAGCCCTCGTGCGCCATCATGCACTCGATCGGCGAGCGGTAGATGTCTTCGCAGTCCGCGCCTTCGCAGTCACAACCGCTGACTGACATGCACGCGCCTCCGGTCCAGCGGAAGCCGAGCTCAAGATCACACGGGCCCGCGCCGCGGATGTCCTGCGCGTCGCAGTCGCCTCCCGGACCGCACTCGCCGTCGGGGTCGACGTCGATCCCGCGCGACGCCGCCGTACAGGCGTTGCAGTAGAAGTTCCCGTCGCAGCCGCACACGCCAGGGCAGTCCGCGGTGCAGAAGTCGGGGCGCGGGAGACAGCGACCGCCTCCGTCTGCGCGACCACAGAGACGCTCGTAGTCGCAGTACTCATCGTCGTTGCACGCGACTCCGCCTCGGGTGCCGCAGACGCGATCGTCGCCGGTGTCCATGGTGCTGGTGTCTGTTCCGGAGTCGGTGCCGACATCTTCGCTGGCATCGGTTCCTGCGTCCTCGCCGGCGTCGTCGCCAGCATCCGTGCCGACGTCTTCGCTGGCGTCTGCGCCGGAGTCAGCGCCGGAGTCAGTCCCGACGTCTTCGCTCACGTCGGTGTCGGTGCCGACATCTTCGCTCGTGTTGGTGTCGGTGCCGACGTCGTCGCTCGTGTTGGTGTCGGTCGCGCCGTCATCGTCGTCGCCGCACGCGATGGCGATGAACGAGAGCAATGTGATGAGGGCGAGGAGCGGGAACCGGGAAGAAAAGAAACGCATGCCGTAGCGTGCGCGTGTCTTCCGGCGATGTCGACCGCTTCGACGCCGGTGTCGTGATGACTACGCGAGCATGGGATCACCGCGGCCGAAGAGCGCGCGATTGGCCCAGAGCGCGCTGCTCGTGGCGCCGAGGAGATCGTGGTCCGCGGAGCGCGTCGGAGGTCCATCAAAGACGACTCCCATCGCGCCGTTCTTGCCCATCGCGCGCCAGACCAGTCGCGCTGGGAAGACGTACTCCACGCCGCGTTGAGCGACCCGAACAATGGTGCGCGCGCCCGAGGTGGGCGCGGAACGGGTCGCGATCACCATGCCTTCGCCGGTCACGCTGTGGAGCGTTCCCGAGCCGAAGCCACCGGCCGAGGTGAACGAAACGGAGAGCTCCACCCGTGATGCGGTCTCTCGGGCGCGCCAGGGCGGCTCGGCACCCAGGACTTGAGCGAGGCCAAGGAGCCGTGCGCGATCCGCGTCGTCGAGCGGTCCGGTCTCGGCGACGAGGGCGCGGTATTCGCAAAGTGACTCAAGCAGGTCGATCATAGGGGCTCCTTTACAGTGGACCCGCGAGGGCGGGTGTCCTTGGCTTCTCGGCTTCGGCTTCTGGCTTCTTCGCTTCTGGCTCTTCTCCAGCTCGTCGCGTTTGTGTCGTGCTCTCCAAGAGAGCAACACTCGTTCCAGCGCGTGATTCCTTGAAAATCGCGGCTGTCGCACGCGCGCGCGTCCAGACCGCGGCGGCGTTGCGATCTGGATCGCGACATCTCTGTCGCGACGTGACCGAAGTCGCCGTGAAGTTCACGCCTCATATGAAGTCAGACGGTTGGGCGGCCGGAAGGTTTCAATCACGAGGTCGAAGACCGGTTCGAGAGCGTGGTGAGAGCGATCTTCGACAACCGCGATGGAGCACCGGTTCCGTTGCCCGCGGTCGTCACAACGTGAGATCGCGCGTACTCGGGCGTCGACCACGCGGCCAATGTTCGGCATTCTTCGCACATGCGGAAGTACGCGCTCGCGCTCGCCTCACTCGTTGTCCTCGTCGCCTGTGATGATGGAACCACGCCTCCCGATCCGGAAGCCTTGACGTTCTATGAGGACGTCGCCCCGATCTTCGCGGAGAACTGCTTGGGCTGTCACAGCGAAGGTGGCATCGGGCCCTTCGAGCTCGTGACGTACGAAGACGCGGCCGAGTGGCCGACCGAGATCCGCGCCTCCGTCATGTCGCGCGCGATGCCTCCCTTCAAGATCGACAACAGCGGTGACTGTCACACCTACCGTGACGCGCGTTGGTTGACCGACGAAGAGATGAACACCATCGCCGGATGGATCGACACCGGGATGGCAGAAGGCGACCCCGCGAACGCACCGGAGGTCCCCGCGCCGCCCACGCTTGGCGATGAAGCGAACGTGACGCTCGACATGGGCGTGACCTACGCGCCGACCGGAGATGGCGACGACTACCGTTGCTTCGTGATCGATCCGGAGAACGACGAGGACGTCTTCATCACGGGCTTCGAAATGCACCCGGGCGAGCCGCGCACCGTTCACCATATGTTGCTCTTCGCGCTCGACGACGAGGAAGCGATCGCGGAAGCCGCGGATCTGGACGCGGCCGATGACATCCCGGGCTACCGATGCTTCGGCGGTCCGCGCGCGGGCGACGGACGCTTTTTGGCGGGCTGGGCGCCGGGCGGCCCCCCCACGCGCTACCCCGCGAACACCGGCGTTCGCTTGGTCGGCGGGAGCAAGGTCGTGATGCAGCTTCACTACAACCTCGCGGCTGGACCGCTCCCCGATCGCTCTCGCCTCGATCTCATCACGACGCCGGAGGTGTCACGTGAAGGCCAGGTCGTCCCGGTCGTCGACTCCACCTTCGCGCTTCCGCCACGTGAGCGTTACGTCACGACCACCGCCTCCGAAATGGACGCGGTTCCGCTTCGCCTGACCGTTCACGGCGTCGCGCCGCACATGCACACCCTTGGCCGAACGCTGCGCGTGGATCTCCTCCGCGATGGCGAAGAGATGTGCGCCGCCAACGTTCCGGAGTACGACTTCAACTGGCAGCAGTTCTTCATGTACGAAGAGCCGATCCGCGCAAAGCCGGGCGACGGCGTGAAGATCACGTGCGGCTACGACACCTCCACCCGTGACTCGATGACGCGCTGGGGCGACGGCACGGAAGACGAGATGTGCCTGGCGTACCTCTACGTCACGGTCGGTTGGTAGCGCGCTCCGAGTCCTCGCGAGCCTCGGGCTCAGTCGAGGTCATCGATCGTCTGAAGGAAGAGCAAGAGGTCCGCGCGTTCGCTCGCGTCGAGACCTCGAACGTCGCCGTGCACGCCGACGCTGCGATCAAGCACATCACTGAGCGTCGCGGCGGAACCATCGTGGAAGTACGGCGCGGTTCGGAAGACGCCGCGTAAGCTTGGCGTGTCGATCCCGTTCAGGGTGTTCCCCAAGCGTCGGCCGCTGTTTTCGGTCAGCGTCCCCACGTCATGCACCGCCGTCCCGCTGTCGGTGTAGCGCGGCGCGCTGTGGCAGGTCGCGCATCCTGAGGTGACGAAGTGGGCGCGCCCGTTTTCCCGTCGGGCGCGGAACGCGTCGCTGTCCTCTCGAAACGGGCTCACCCCTACATCGTTGAGCGTGGTGAGGTAGGCGGCGAGCGCGTCGAGCTCAACGGAGAGCCCTGCGCTCCGCGTTCCGGAGAGCGGGAAGGTGCGGAGGCGGTAGTCGTCGTCGCGCATGAAGCCGCTGCCTTCTTGGTGCATCCGAATGTCGATCTCGAAGTCCTGGATCTCATCAAAGTTGGCGGTCCAATGAAGCGGCCCGTCCGCGAGACCCCCGCGGCCCTGAAGCGCGATGGTGTTGCGAAGGCCCTCCCCGCGCTGCGCGAAATCCCAGACCAAGCCGTCGCTCGAACCGTCCAGATGACAGCTCGCGCAGCTCAGGTAGCTGGTGCGGCTCATGCGCGGGTCGCGGCTCGTCGCGAAGACCTGCTTTCCGCGAAGCACGTGTGACGGCAGCGGCTCCTCTTCCACGGTCGCGACCGTGAACAGGAGCGGTGGCTCGCGCGAGAGATCTCGAACGTCATAGGCGCGAACTTCCCGGGAGAGCGTCGCGTGAACCAGCAGCGTCTCGTCATCATTCACGAGCAGGAGGCCGCGCGGGGCGATGCCGACATCGGCGATCGATCCGGCGACCGCGAACGCGAACGTCTCCATCGCGATCACGCGCTGCGACCCCATCATCGCGAGGTAGGCGCGGTCGCCATAGCGCGAGAGCGTGATCGCGGAGGCGAAGTCGAGATCGTCAAAGGGAACCCGGCGCGCTTCTTCTGCGGTTCCATCGAGGTTCACGATGAGCTCGCTGACGATCGCGCGTGCGGTGGTCTGGCCCGTGAGCGGCTGACTCGTACGGAAACGACCGGTCACGTTGTTCGCCTTGAGCGCGGGGACGAAGGCGCGGTCCCCCGCCGGCGCGAAGGCGATCGCGTCGAGGTAGTTGGGGACGCCGCTGTTGTCCGTGTCGCTGTCGAGCCCCGTCTGCGGCCGCAGCGGTGTGGGCGGGAGAAGCGACGGCGCGAGCGGATCGCTCAGGTCCACGCCGATGACCTCCGCCCCCTCGGGACCACCGCGCCAGCGCGTCACCAAGAGCTGTCCATTGGGCTGCATCGCGAGCGCGCGCGGGTCTCTTCCGACGTCAAGCCGCGCGAGCTCCACCCCGTCGGGATCGAGCACTACGATCTCGCCCCGCGTCTGCAACGTGACGATGAAGCGCTCACCCCGTGGATCTGCGATCACGCCGAAGGGCTCGCCGGGCATGGCGATCGTGTTCACCGCGCCGGTCCTGCGCTGCACGATAGCGACCGCGTCTCCCTGGCACGCGACCGCGGCGACCTCTCCCAAGAGCGCCACCGTGCGCGGCCGATCGCAGATCTCGACGCGCGCGGTGATGTCTCCGCCGACCGTGAAGCCGGTCAGCAGGTCGGCGTCTTCTTCGACCACCCACACGCCTCCGTCCGCGGCCGCGGCGATCGAAGAGGAGCGCGCGGGACGAGGATCAAGCGGCGCGGCGACCACCGAGAGGGCGACCGCATCTTCGGCGCGCTCCGTTCTGTTCTCGGCCAGCGCGCTCACCACGAAGAGCCCGGGATACGGAAAGCGATGACAAACGCGGGCGACCCCATCGCGCGGCGCGCTCACTTCGCGTTCGCCGTCATATCCGAAGAAGAACGTGACGCGGGTGTCCTCGCGCGCGTTCTCCAAGCTGGCGACGAGACAAGCGTCGTCCTCCAGAAACGCGACCTCTTCGGTGATCTCGACCGTGAGCGTAACGGCGAGCGCGGGCGGGAGCGCTGAGTCGATCTCGCTGTCTCGGGGCACATCGGTGTCTCGCGCGTCGGATCCGGTGTCCGGGCTCGCGTCGACTCCGTCGTCATCGCTGCATCCCGCGAGGACCGCGGTCATCGCGAGCACGAGGCGGAGCGCGAAGTGGTTCGCGCGTTGAGCCACGTCCAGGCTACCCATCGCACGAGACCGTGCGGAACGTAGAGCGGAACGCGCTGGTGGTCGCGTTGCCGGAAACGTCTTGAGCGCCGCCAGCCGGGATCACGACCTCGTACTCCGTGTCTGGATCAAGCGGACCCGCCGGCCAGAAATTTACGGCGCCCTCCTGCCCCGAGTAGAAGCCGGGCAGGGGCGCTTCGTCGCCGACGGCGCGGACGTAGAACGATCCCGGGAAGATCGTCGCGAGGTCGACAAACTCGTCAAAGGTGACGCCGACGCGGGCCGAGAGGGGGACGCGCTCTTCGCCATCTTGAGGGCGGACCATGTTGACGACCGGCGCGCGCGTGTCCGGGTCAAGCTCATACGGAATGACCCAGCTCGCGCGATCGGGGATCGCGTCATCGTCGACCGACGCGACGATCACGTTCCCGATGGGGACCATGGTGTCGAGATCACCGGTCATCTCGATGCGTGCCTCGCGATCCATCTCAAGGTTGGGCGCGCGCACGTCGATGATCTCGCCGTAGCCGCTGAGCCCGACAAAGGCGTGGTCCTCTTTGAGGTAGACGTAACCGCCGTTGCCGCCGAACTCGAAGGACTCACGGTTGCCTATCGCGCGTGGGTTGGTGGCGTCGGAGATGTCGTAGGTGATCAGCCCGCCGCCGAGCAGGTGGCGCGCGTAAAAGGCGCGATCGCCGTTCAGCTGCGCGAAGTAGGCGTTGCGGACCGTGGGTCGACCGTAGCGATCCAGGCTCCCGTCGGAAAGGACATAGGTACCGCCTGGGATGGGCCTCGGGTCGGCGGGATCACCGATGTCGAGCAGGGCCGTTCGCGCGCCTTCGCTTGGGAACACCGCGAGGAGGTTGCCGATGGCGTGGACGCCGCCGACGCGAAACTTCGGCAGCGTCTCGTACTGCGCGACGAGAACGGGCTCGGCAGGATCCGCGGCGTCGACGATAAAGACCCCATTGTCGCTCGCGCCCACGTAGACGTATGGGTACTGCCAGGAGGTGCTCATCACGACGCGTGCGTACGAGTCGGGATAGACGACGCCGGGTAACGCGAAGTCGCGAACGAGCTGCATGTCCCTCACGTCTGTCACGTCCCAGAACTGCACGCCTGTGAGCGACGTGACGACCATGAAGCGCTGCGCTCCGATGGTCGCGAACCCGGCGCCGTGGGTCTCGCGCATGTCATCGCTGGTGACGGAGCCGACGACGACGGGCGCGCACGGTTGGTCAAAGTCAAAGACAGTGATCCCGCCGTGACCGGCTTCGTGCGCCCACGGCATGAAGAGATATCCGTCCACCATCGTGACCGCGTTGTGGTGGTCGCGATCGCTCGGGCCCCCGTCGAGAAACGAGCAGGCTTCGAAGAGCGCCGCTTCGGAAAAGAGCCGCACGGGTCCGCCCGGTCCGGAGATCGGCGGAAAGGCGCTCGGCGGAGGAAGGGTGTCGAAGCGTTCGGCGTCGCGAGGCGGCGTCCCGATCAATTCGCAGCCGGTCGGTGGAGGTCCAACATCTGGGAGCGGGGCGTCGCCTTGTGCATCTGTCACCGCGCTTGTGTCGGTGGCGTTCGCGTCGCTGCGCGCGTCTGTCTCGACATCGGGAGCGCTCACGTCCGGTGAGGTGTCACCGCTCGTGGTGTCATCGTCACCGCAGCCTGACAAGGATGCGAGCACGAGCGCGAGGAGCGAACGAAAGAAGAGCGAGCGCACGTTCACAGCGTAGGCCCATCTCTTCGCACCAGTGCAGAAAAAAATTGCCCGCGATGCCGGCGCGACCGACACTCCGCCCATGGCGCGGTACGACGAAGATCAACTGGGCAGGGAGGTCCGGGCGAGCCGGCGACGCTTGCTCGGGGTGGGCTGCATCGGCCTGATCGTGTTGAGCTGCGTCGGCCTCTACATCTGGGTCAGCTTCTCGGATCGGCCCACCCCCAACGGTCCATGGGTCACGGTTTCCACTCCAACGACGCTCTCATTCAACCTCCGCCCGCTGGAGTCGTCGGTCGCGAGCTTCCAACGTGACATCGTCCTTCAGGGACGCGCGACCCCGATGCCCGACTTCCTCGGTGGGCTCCCCTGGATGAACCTTTACTGGATCGAGGCGCGCGGCGAGACGTTCGCGCGCATCGTCGACACGAACGGCGACTACCTCGTGAACATCAACACCTCCGAGGTGGGGCGACTTGGGCGCTGTGGTGATCAAGATTGGTGGGTCGTCGGTCTTGAGCGCGAGAGCGCGTCGACCGAGTGCACCGCGAGCGGGATCCCCGAGCTGCCGCACCGCGCGGTTCCTGTTCAAGAACGCGGCGAGTACATCGGGCGCCTCGAGATCGTGAATCGAGAGCCGGTCTTCTTGGCGCGGGAACAGGCCGAAGAGGTTGAGGTCATTACGGTCGACCTGTGAAGGCTGACGCCTGACGAATCGCCTGACGAATACAGTTGCTGCTAGAAGCAGATGCCCATCGGGCAGCACTCGGTTCGGTAGCCTTCGATCCAGCGCGGGTCACGGCAGGTGCACCATTGTTCGTACGTGCATTCAGGTGGGTGGTTCCGGTGACACGGTGGGCACTCGGTGCAGCGCGCGGCGCCGGACGGGTCATAGCCGAGCGGACAGAGGGGGGTGTCGGTCGCGAAGTCCCAGACGGTAGGGTCGCCGCTTTCACGGAACACCAGCGCGCAGCTCTCGCTGTGCGTGAGCCCCGCGACCTCTTCGCCGGTCCGGTGCTGTGGCGGCAAGCAGTCGCAGGAGCACCGGATGATGCAGCGACCGTCGCTCTGGCACTGCATGTTGTCGTTGGGCTCCACGCCACAGCCGCAGTTGCCGGGGACGCGACAGTCGCTGACGCCTCCGTGCGCGTCGCGATGTCCTCCTGAGCACGCGGTGCCGCAGCCGTCGTCTTCGCCGCAGAGCTTGTCCGCGCAGCTCGGAACGCAAGGGCCGCCCGTGTCGACGCGGCCGGTGTCCGCGGCATCGGTTCCCGCGTCGGTCGGGTCGCCACCAAGGATGAAGACCGAACAGCGCGAGTAGACGGTGCGCTCCGGATCCGCGCGGAAGGTCATGTCCAACACGCCGCCGCGGTGCCCGGTGATCTCGAACGACCAGGTGTAGCGACCTTCGATGTCGAGGAGCCGTGAGCGGATGTCACCGCCTGCGATCTCGACATTGGCGAGCGGCGCGGGGTCGCTCACTCGAACGATGAACGCGGAGAGGTCGGGACGCACAGGCTCAACGACAAAGTCCGCGTCGCACGTGAGCTCGGGAATCGTGTCCGTCGCCACGTCCGTGCCGACGTCTTCTGGATCGGCGTCGGCGGGATCGCTTCCAGGGTCCGTGCGGACGTCGCGGGGAACGTCGCCAACCACGTCGCGTGAGACATCGCTCGAGCCTGTGTCGCGACGACGCGTTGACGTGTCGTCATCGCCGCACGCGGACGCAAGGACGAGCGCGAGCACGAGCGCGAGGAACCGCACTAGAACGGGTTGTCGGGGAGCGCGGTCATCGGTGAGGTCATCGGCGACGTCATCGGTGAGGTCATCGGGGTCGTCATCGGGGTCGTCATGGCGGTGGTGCGAGTCGTCCGCGGCGGCCGACGCGTCTCGGTGCGCTCTTGCAGTTCAACCACCAAGCGGTAACGCATCGCGCCATCTCGCTCCTCGAACTGGTCCTTGAGCACGCGCTGGCGATACCGCTGGTAACCGTTCTTCGTGATGATGACCGGCACGTAACGCGCGAAGGGTCGAAGCCGAATCTCACCCGGCGCGTTGAAGGCGCTCCGGTAGGCCATGACCCGCGCGTCTCCCGGAGTCGTCTCGACCTCGAGGATGAAAGGCAAGGCGTCCAGCCGCACCGCGAGCCGGTTGTTTTGTCCGGCGCGCGGCGTGGTCGTGTGTTCTTCCGCGGCGTACCCATCTGCGTCCACGATCACGCGCGCGACCTGGTCAGCCGGGAGCTCGATCACCATGGGAGAGCGACCCACTTCGCGACCGTTGACCGTGAGCGAGGCGCCCGTCGGGGTCGACGCGATCTGCACGTTGACCATCTCGACGCCGGGCGTTGGTTCCACCGGAGTGGGGGCTTCGTCGACGACCTCGTCGGTGGCTTCGTC
The DNA here is from genome assembly GCA_938024995.1 of uncultured bacterium. GTDB lineage: Bacteria > Myxococcota_A > Polyangia > Polyangiales > Houyiibacteriaceae > CALJDU01. Next base: position 8,362 of record CALJDU010000037.1, on the reverse strand, counting down.
GATCAGTTCCTCGGCGCCTTCGGCGACGGCCGCTCCGGCATCCGCGATGGCGTCGCCCATGGCTTCACCGGCTTCGCCCACCGCGGCGCCTGCTTCTGCGCCCGCTTCGGCGATCCCGTCAGCGATCCCATCAGCGATTTCGCCCGCGCCTTCGACCGCGCCTTCCACAGCGTCGCCGGCACCTTCGACCACCGCGCCGGCACCGGAGGCCGCGCCTTCGGCAACCGTCCCGGCACCATCCGCGACTGCGCCTGCGGCGCTCGCGACACCGTCACCGATCGCGCCGGTGACCTCTCCAATGCGCTCGGTCGGCTCAACGTCGACCGCGGGCGTCGACTCGCCGTTGAGCTTGGTCCACGCCAGGAACGCGAGGCCGATCGCGGCGGCCAAGAGCAGCCACTTGACCCATCCGCTCCCGCTCGCCTCTTCGACGGGAGGCGCGTCGGCGCCCACGAAACGCGAGGCGGCAGCGGCGCCACCCTTGGCCGCGTCGAGCGCGCCCTTGCCTGCGTCTTTGGCGGCGTCCTTCGTGGCGTCCTTGGCCTTGCCGACCACGCCTTCGACCTTCTTCGCCGTCGCGTCGACCTTGGCGTCGACCGCTTCCGTGATCGCGTCGGTTCGTTCGCTGACCGCGTCTTTGACCTTCGCCGCTTTCTCTTGCGCGGCGTCGAGCGCGGCGCTTCCCGCGGACACGACATCGGTCGCCTTTTCCGCGACGGCGTCCTTGGCGCTCTCCGCCTTTGCCTTCGCGTCCGCGATCACCGCGCTGTCCACGATCTCCGTGGGGTCGGGTTCGTCGTCGTCTGTGAGCCCGGCGCCGACCAATCCCATCAAGCCCGTCGCGAGCGCTCCGGTCTTTTCTTTCGCCGCGCTCCCGAGGTCTCCGGCAGCATCTGCCGCGTCATCCTTGAGATCACCGATGTTGACGAGCGACGCGGTCGCGCGCTCCACCGCGGCCTCTTTGTCGTCGGCCGCGGGCACCAACGCCGCGGCGTCTTCCGCCGCTTTCGTGGTCGTCGCCCGAGCGGACTCGATCAGCTTGCTCATCTTGTCCGAGTTGGCGACCACGGTTTCCGCTTCGTCATCGAAAGGCGGGAGCGCCCCCTCGGGTCCGATGCCGTGTTGCGTCGAGTTCAGCGAATCGACCTTCACGAGGTCTTTGGGCTTCGCGACGGGCAAGTAGTCGTCGTCCGCGATCGGGGCGGAGGACCTCTTCAACGGCGCGGCCGGATCGGTCCAGCGCGATCGCTTCTTCGTGGCGCGCGCGAGCTCGATCCGCTCGGCCTCCGCGAACTCGTCGTCTTCTCCGGGAGGCGCGATGGTCGCGCGCTTGAGGAAGAGCTCGGCAGTGTCGTCGCGGCGTGTGCCTGGCGGGATGACCTCGACCCCCGCGAGGACGTCCGCGGCGCTCTGGCGTCGCTTCGGTGGCGCGGCATAAGAACCGGGACCGGTCGGGATCGTGGGGGCGCCCGGGAGAAACGTGGGCGCTCCGTGTTCGGCGGGAATGGTCGGCGCCGCAGGAACGCTCGGGGCTCCGCTCAGTCCGCCATCTGTCGGGATGCTACCAGTGGCGTCTTCACGTGCGCGTCGGGCCGCGTCCACGGCTTCTCGGTGCGCTTGCACGCGCGCGGTGGCTTCGCGTGCCTTCTTCGCGCCTTGCTCGGCCGCTTGGGCGGTCGCGGCGTTGGCTTTGGAAAGCGCCTCGGCCAAGAACTCACTCGCGTGACGAATCGAGGTCGCGTCTTCTGCGGGAGGCGGCTCGGAAGCACCCGGCGGGAAGAAGCTGCCGCCGCTCTTCGCGCTCGTCCCCATGCCCTCGTCGAAACGACCGGGCCGACCTTCGCGCTTGTCGACGATCTCTTGAACGAAGCGCCGGCTGGCGGCGTCCATCTTGATGAACTTGATCCCCATACCGGGCGCCGCGGACGAGTCCGCGACGTCATCACGCGTCCGCTTCCAGACGACGCGACCAATCCCTTGGATGATCCGGGTCTCGTCTTTCAGCTGGAACTCGAACTTCATCAAGGTGCCGACATCCATCGGCTGCCTCGATTTGATGAAGATCCCGCGCTTCGAGATATCCGTACTGTACTGATCGAGGAACTGTTCGATCGTGACGCTCTTGAAGCGCACTTTGAGCGAAACAGGGGCGCGACGATCTCTTCGCGTCTCAGCCATTCATTCTCCTCACAGGCGGGAATCGTAGCTCAGGCGCAAGAAGATCCGTAAAAGCTTTCGCGCCTCGCGTTGGATCCGTAGGGACGGCGTTTAGGTGGTGGCGGAGAGATCCACTCTCACCCTTCCGTCTGAGGTCGCTTCCTTGAGGGTAATCTCGCGTGTCTCAAGGTGGGTTGCGTCGTGATCCACCGCGGAACCCAGCCAACAGAGCGCGGTTTCCGCGGTGTTGTGGGTGCGCTCGGTTGTTCCGGGCCGCGGCCACCTCAGCAGCGTCGCGTGAGAGATGTCCGCCGGTCGCTTCATGAGCACACGGCTCAGTTCGTCGAGAAGTGAATCAGAGCGCAGCGGGATCGGTGGTTGAACGGCGCTCGCGACAACGCGGCGATCGGAAACGAACGCGCAGATCACAGACGCGAGGACATCCAGTCGATCACGTTCTGCTCCCTCCGCGGTGATCTTTGTCTGCGTGTTCGTCCGCGTGCGACGCACCTCGATGGGATCGAGCGGCGCGCGATCATCAACGAGCTGTCCGGCCGCGGTTCCATAGGTCGCCTCAAGCTCTGGCGCGACCTCGAGCAGCGGCAAGAGCGCGAAGGCGCGTTCCGTGAGCCGAGGATGAGGAACGATGAGCGTCGGCGTACGGATCGCGCCCGTCGAGACGTGGAGGAGATCGAGGTCGAGCGTGCGCGGACCAAAGCGAACCTCTCGATCACGGTCGCGGCCGAGCTCGCGCTCAATCTGTTGCAGCCACTTGAGAAACACTCTCGGTGGCAGGTCCGAGTAGAAGCTCGCGGCCGCGTTGAGGTAGTGGGGCTGCGCAGGACCGACCGGCGGGGTTCGCGTGATCTGGCTCTCGCGCATCGCGAACACATCGGCGCGTGACGCGATGCGCGCGGTCGCGGCGCGGAGGGTCGCGCGTGCCGAGCCCATGTTCGCGCCGAGCCCGACGATGTACCTCGCGCCGGTCTTCGCCTTCACGTCTCGAGCGGTCGCCACGATCCCGCGCGTGAGACGGGTCGGTCTTCGCCGATCCAGCGCCGCATGCCGCCGACCAGCAACGTGACGTTGGCGAAGCCGTGGGTCTGGGTGAGCGCGCGCGCGACGTCGCGACTGATCACGCCGTTCGAGCAGACGATCGCGAAGCGCGCGTCCTTGTCGAGCGGGAGCCCTTCATCGATGGCCGTGGTCGCTGAGAAGGCGCGGACGCCGTGGATGTGTTCGGCCGCGATCGCCTCCTCGTCTCGGACGTCGATGATCAACAGGGCCTCTCTGACCACGTCGCTCGGGCGCGCCTCGAAGTATCCGTCGCGATGTCGTTCCGGCGTGAGCAAAGGGACCACGTTGGCCGCACTGTACGCTCCTGATCGCTTCCGGCAAGACCGCTCCACGACGAGCAACAAGAGGCTGCTACTCTGTCTGGAGTGTTCCTTCACGTTTCACTCCGGCTGACATGGGTGCCGGTGCTGGTCCTCGCGCTCGGCTGCGTTCCAGAACCGATGACCACGGACTCCGGTCGGTTCACGCCAGACACCTCGGTCGACAGCGGGGTGGACGCGGGTGTGGACACTGGCGAGCCGCCTCCGCCGTGCGACCAAACGCGTTGCGGGGTGAGCTGCGTGGATCTGGCGAGCGATCCGCGCAACTGCGGCGCCTGTGGCGTGACCTGCGTCGTGCCGGATGGAGTCGCCGGGTGCGCGGAGTCCGTCTGCGCGATCGCCGGGTGCGACGAAGGTCGCGCAGACTGCGATCGTGATCCCGCCAATGGCTGTGAAGAGGCGGCGATGGCGGGCCGCGGGTGTGTGGGTGATCCCGATGGAGATCCGCCGCCGCCTCCACCTCCGCCCCCGCCTCCTCCTGGTGACGAGGTGTGCAACGCGACGGACGACGACGGTGACGGAGCGTGTGACGAAGGGCTCGCGGGTTGCCGCGTGGGCGTTCACCGATCACACGGGCGCGGCCATCTGTACACCACCGATGCTGCCGCCGCGGCCGCAGCCCCCTATCGCGTGGAGCGGATGAACTACTTCCATCTCTACGCGGCGACCGCTCCCGGAACGGCGGCGCTCTACCTGTGCCGTAAGAGCGACGGCAAGCACTTGCTCACGCTCGCCGCGGACTGCGAAGGGCTGACCCGAGTGTCACAGCTAGGGTTCATCGGGACCGCGCCGCGTTGCGGATCGCAACCGCTCTATCGCGCGTACCACCCGGGCCAGAACAACCACTTCTTTACGATCAGCGCGCCCGAGCGGGACAACGCGGTGAACAACCTTGGCTACAGCGCCGAGGGCGTGGTCGGACACGTCTGGGACACGCTTTGATTTTGGGCTTTGTTTCTTGGGGTCTTTTTCGAGACCCCCTCGCCTTCGGCGATTCCCCCAAACGTTCGCTTCGCTCTGCTGCGCGCGAAGTGCGCGCCGCTCCTCGACCGGTCGCTTTGCTCCCCATCTCGTCGCGTCACCACGTCGCTTGCTCTTCTTCTGGGGGGCTATTCGCGCCCCCTCTGCGCTTCGCGCATTCACCCCATCGTTCGCTTCGCTCTGCTGCGCGCTAGACTTGCGCGACGCTCCTCGTCTCGGGCGGTTCGCCTTGGTTCGACGAGATGTGCTTCGCGAGCATCGCGACGCCAACGATCGTCAAGATCATCGGCACCCGATAGGTGATTACCGAAATGACGGCCCACGCGGTCTGTAGCTCCTCGATGCCTTCTTCCATCGCGATCTGAAAGACCGCGGCGTCGAGGACGCGGCAGCAGCAGTTCATCAGCAAGGTGATGACGCCGGCGATGCCGATCATGAGGCCCGAGCCGGAGTGGATCTTCTTCACCATCACGAAGCCGACAACGATCAACGCGACCGCGACGACCAAGGAGAAGAAGGAGCCGATGATCGATGCCATCGTGAGGCGCTCCGCTATGATGCTGCCGATTCCACCGTTCATGTCGTTCTCCCCAACCTTGTTGTGTCTAGACGGCGAACCTGCTCACTCGCGTCACTTCGCGGGCCGGACAGTTTCCCCAGTTGCCGCGTTGAATGTACGCGACGTCGCCCGGTGTTCTTCCGAGACTGACGTGCCTCCGTACGCGAAACGGATTCGTTCGACAATGACCGGGCCGGGTCGCGTGATGTTCTTGTTCGTGTTGGCGTGGATCAGCGGATGTGGAGCGACCGAATCGACCGCGGCGCCAACCGCAGCCGCGGAACGCCCGGCCGCTTATCACGTCCCAGGCTTCCCGCATTTGCCGCTCTCGCTGGTCGACGCGCCCGATCTGCGGCGTTTTGTGTCGCGATTGCGCGAGATGGAAGCGCTGCCCGCGTCCACCAACGAGTATCCCAAATGGGTCGAAGACGCGCTTTCGCCGTTTCTCACGCGCCGCACGACGCTTCGTTCCCTCGGGTTTCGTGCGATCCGGCGCTCACGTGGCCGCCCGCTGGATGAGCAGGCCGCGTCCGCCGGTTTGTTGGGGCATCTGTTGCGCTCGACCGCGTCTTCCCTCGATGCCGTAGAACCGCCCGAGGAGTTCGCGACCCATCGAGACGAGCTTCGGTCGACCAGCGCGGCGCTTCGCGCAGAGGCGCGCGAGCTCTTTACGCGCTGCGCCCGCCTCGCCGATCGCGCAGGAACGCACATGCACGTGATCGCGCGCTTTTGTGCTGACGCTTCGTCGGGCTGAGGGTGAGCCGCGTGCCGTGTACACTGCTCCTATGCCGAGCCTGAAGTGGATCGTCGCGCAAGGTCGCCCGCGCGTTTTTCCGATCTACAAGAAGATCACTTCCGTGGGACGTGGTGGAGCGAACGACGTCTCCATCGACGACGCTTCCCTGTCTGAGTTCCACGCGCAGCTTGTTTTTGATGGCCGTGATTTCAGCATCTCCGAGATGAAGGGGAAGATCACGGTCAACGGGAAGAAGAAAAAGAAGACGAAGATCTTCCACAACGACAAGCTTCAGGTCGGCGACGTCGAGCTCATCTTCAGCGTGTACGACGAGATCGTTAGCGAGAGCCCGGACCAAACCGAAGAACACGCCGCGGAGCTCGCGGGCATGTTGCGCTTGAGCGACTTCAACCAGCGGTTGCTTCAGATCCGCTCTGTGCCCGAACAGATCGACGCGCTCCTCGACGCGGTCATCGAGGTCACGCACGCGAGCACCGGCTTCATCGTGTTGTTGCGCGATGGAGAGCCCGAGATCGCGGCCGCGCGAAACGTCGACAAGCGAACCCTCCCGGCGAGCGTGGGTCAGCTGAGCGACAGCATCATCAAGCGCTGCATCGAGACTCGGAAACCGCTCATCGTCAGCGACGCGCTCAACGACACGATGTTCAAGACCGCCGAGAGCGTGATGAACCTGCGGCTCTGCTCCGTGATGGTCGCGCCGCTGATGGCGCAAGGGCAGCTGCTCGGACTGATCTACGTCGGCAACGACAACGTGGTCTCGCTCTTCGAAGACTCCAGCCTCGACGTGCTCACGATCTTCGCTGGTCAGGGCTCGCTGATCTTGCAGAACGCGCTCCTGCTCGATGAGCTCACGCTCGATCGCGACCGCATGGCCGAACAGCTCAGCAATCAACACTTCGGCGACATCATCGGCAGCTGCCCGAGCTTGCTCGAGGTGTTCAAGAAGGTTGAAAAGGTCGCTGCCGCGAACATCAACGTGTTGATCACGGGCGAGACCGGGACGGGCAAGGAGCTGATCGCGCGCGAGCTGCACCGGCGCTCCGATCGCAAAGACGGCCCCTTTGTCGTCGTGAACTGCGGCGCGATTCCCGAGAACCTGATGGAGTCGGAGCTCTTCGGACACGTCCGCGGAGCCTTCACGGGCGCGATCGCGACCCGTGCCGGTAAGTTCCAGCTCGCGAGCGGTGGGTCGCTCTTCCTCGACGAGATCGGCGAGATGCCGCTCGCGCTTCAGGTGAAGCTCCTCCGCGCCATTCAAGAGCGCATCGTCATGAAGGTCGGCGACACCAAGCAGGAAGAGGTCGACATTCGCGTCATCGCGGCGACCAACCGTGACCTGCTGGAAGAGATCAAGAGGAACGCCTTCCGTGAGGACCTCTTCTATCGGCTCAACGTCGTGAACCTGCACCTACCGCCTCTGCGCGAGCGCGGGGAAGACGTCGTGATGATCGCGAAGGTCTTCTTACAGAAGTATGGCGCGGAGTACGGCGCGAACATCAAGGGCTTCACGCCCAACGCGCTCATCGCGATTCGGAAGTACGAGTGGCCGGGGAACATCCGGCAGCTCGAGAACCGGATTAAGAAAGCGGTCGTGCTCGCGGACAAGACCCTGATCGGACCCGAAGACCTCGACCTCTTCCCAGAAGCGCTGGCGACGACCGTGCCGCTGAGCGAGGCGCGCGAAGAGTTCACGCGGCGTTACATCTTGGAGGTCCTCGCGCGGAACAACGGCAACCGAACGAAGACCGCGCGTGATCTTGGGGTCGATCCGAGGACGATCTTCCGCTACCTGGAACGTGAGCCGGACGCGCCAAGCCCGGGTTGAAGCAGCACGGGGGGCGCGCCATCGGCAGCATGAGCGAGCGCGCGACTCGCCGACAAGAACGCTCCCGTTCCGGAGCAAACGTTCAAGGTTGTGTTCGCACCTAACAACGCCGCGCATGCGAACCGAGCGGTGAACGGAGAGGATGGGGGCGCGCCCCATCTGCGATCCCCAGCATGAGCAGAAAGAGAACGAAAGCGTCTACGTGATCACTCGCAAGCGATCGCGTTCACGATCGAACACGCAAGGCACGCGCGACCTTCTCCAACAAAAGCAGCGTGTGCCCCACTCAAGCGGAGAACCCTCGTTGAACGCGGAGGATGGACGGGTGGGGTCAGAAGCTTCCTCGCGCAACTCACGCAACGCGGCGGAAGCTGACGCGCCCCATCTGCCATCCGCAGCATGCGCAGAACAAGAACGAACGAGAAACCCGATCGCTCAAGACAGCCCACGTCCAACCGAGAACACAAACGGACCGCGCGACCCTCTCCCAACAAAGCAGCGCGTGCCCCACTCAAGCGGCGAACCCGAGCTGAACGCGGAGGATGGGCGGGTGGGGTCAGAAGCTTCCTCGTGATGAACGCGCAGCGCGGCGGAAGCTGACGCGCCCCATCTGCCATCCGCAGCATGCGCTCACAAACGAACACCCGAGCCAACCCGATCGCGAACGAACAGCCACGTCCAACCGA
>CALJDU010000036.1 GCA_938024995.1 uncultured bacterium | reverse complement strand
AACACACGAACACACGAACACACGAACACACGAACACACGAACACACGAACACACGAACACACGAACACACGAACACACGAACACACGAACACGCGAACGCGAACACGACCGCGAATAAAAACGGAGTCACACTCACATGGTGCCTCCCCTCTCGCGAACGCGATCCGCGAGCACCGCCACACCTCCCCCAAAACCCACCGTCGCTCCACCCACGGTGCTTCCAATCGCGCCAAGAGCCCTCCCGACGGGGCGCGGGTCTCAGCGAACTTGGGATAGGGCGGAGGCCCGCCAAGGGCCGGAGACCGAAGGGGTCCCAGAGAGCGGAGACCTGTGCCCCGTCGGGAGGGCGCTCGCTCCGCGAGCACCGCTCTCGCACACGCGCATAGCTCTCCTCATTCGAGCGCACACTCGACCGCGAACCAACCCAACTATCGTCGAAGTCGGCGCTCGCGCATTTGATGCGCGACCCGCGTCGCGACGCTCATGATCGACTGCTGCGGGTTCACGCCGAGACTGGTCGGGAGCAATCCGCCGTCCGCGACGTAGAGCTCTTCGACCCCGAAAACCCGACCGTCCGCGTCCGTTACGGCCACCTTTTCACTTGTGCCCATGCGCGTGGTGCCGAGCGGGTGCTGACTGGTCGCCTCAAAGCGTCGGCCCGGAACCTTCTCGAACTCAAAGCGATTAAATGCGTCCGCGTCGAGCCCGCTCGGCAACCCGAGCACCGGCGGGTAAACCTCTTCGGCGCCCGCCTCGAGGAAGGTGCCGCCGAGCGCGCGGAGGATCTTCGGGATCATCGCGCGGTCTTCTTTCGGCATCTTGTAGGTCACGATCGGATCCTTCTGACCTGGGATCGTGCGAACCACGCCGGCCCCGCGGTCGTGGATCATCCCGCCAAACATCGCGATGTGCGGGATGCGTCGGGCGTTCTTCACGTGCTCTTTGCCGACGCCCGGCATGGTCGCGCCGACCACGCTCACCGGGACGAACAAGCTCACCAACGTGGTGCCCTCGAAGGCCTCGGTAAACGCGGACTGAAGCGCGCCCTTCCACCCCTCCACAGGGTCTTTGAAGCGCGCCATCATCCGGAAGCCCGGATGCAGCGTCATGCGCTTGCCGAGCGCGCGGTTCTTGATGCCGCTTCGCTTCAAGATCACGGGCGTATGCCACGCGCTGGTCGAGATGACGACGCGCTTTGCGTGCACCACGAGTTCATCGCCGCGCTTGCCGCCCGGACGGTTCAAGATGCGACCCTTCACGCCGACCGCGCGACGCCCGCGGAACATCACCTTGTCGACTTGGCAGTGCGAGAAGACCTGCGCGCCGTGCTCCACGGCGAACGGGAGGTAGCTCTTATCGACGCTCATCTTCGCGCCTTCGGGGCAACCAAAGTTGCAGCGCCCGCATCCGTTGCACTCGTGTCCGGTGTTCCGCATCAGCGGCTCAAGGGGGACGCCCTTCTTCTTGAGCAGACCTTCGCCGAAGAGCACCGTGGAGCGCGAGCGCATCGACTCCGGAACCTGCGTGATGTGCATGCGCTTCTCGACGCGCTCAAAATAGGGCTCGAGATTCTTGTAGGTGTACTCGCTTAGCCCGTGGTCGCGTTCCCAGGCGGAGAGCACGTTCTCCGGGATGCGAAAGCAAACGCCGCCGGTGAGGATCGAGGATCCGCCGACCGCGCGTCCCATGGTCACGTTGATCGCGGGCGAGTCTCCGATCGGCGCGGTGACCGTGGTGCCGCCGTCGCGCCACACGTGACGCAGCGACTCGCTCGGGCGGAACTCGCCCTGCATCTTGTTGCTGACGTTGGGACCTTCTTCGAGAACGATGACGGACAGGCCGCTCTCCGCGAGCTCGGTCGCGACGGTCGCTCCGCCAGCGCCGGAACCGACCACCACGACATCGCAGGAGAGCTCCAGTCGACGCTTAAGATCCCGCGCGCTGTGATACCCGCCGGTCATCGGGAGCCTCCCGCCCATGTTCGCTCCGCTCTGCGGGGACCTCGTGTTCGCTCCGCCCTACGCTCCTTCGTCGCTCTCATGAGTCGCCCATGCACTTCCCGTCGAAGCCGATCTCGGCCGCGGCGTCGGGATGCTCGTAGTAGATGATGCAGAGCATCGCTTTCGCGCCGAGGGCCGCCAGCCCCAGCTGCGTCGCCTCGAACTTCTCGATCGCGCGTACGCGGTCTTCAAGCTTGAGCTTGCGCAGAGGAGGGAGCTTGCCGATCGCGACCGGCGCAAGCGCGCTCACCGCTTTGACCGCGCCTTGAAACGTCATCCGCGCGCGCGGACCAGCGTGGCGAACAAAGTCGTCGATCTCTTCGATCAGCCAGTCGAGCCGACTCGCGGGAGGTGGTCCCTGCTCGCCCGAGAAGTACGCCTCCGCCAGCGCGCGCGCGTCTTGCTTGAGCGCGCGGCTCAGACCTTTGCCACCAAGGATCCGATCCGGCGGAACAACTCTGCGAATCGTCATGCTCGCTCTCCTTCGTCCTCGAGCTCGTCCGCGAACCGACCGATCACCGCCGCAGCGATCGAGTCCGACCACACATTCACGGTCGTTCGACACATGTCGAGAACGCGGTCAACCGCGAGGATCAAACCCACCGCCGATGTCGGCAGCCCCACCGCGGCCAGGACCACGACCATCATGACCGTTCCGGCGTGAGGGATCCCCGCCGCGCCCACGCTCGCCAAGAGCGCGGTCAGCGCGACGATCACTTGCTGCGCGATCGTGAGGTCCACGCCGGGCGTCAGCTGCGCGATGAAGAGCACCGCGACGACTTCGTAGAGCGCGGTGCCGTCCATGTTGATGGTCGCGCCGAGCGGGAGCACAAAAGAGCTCACCTTGTTGCTCACGCCGGCCCGCTCTTCCACGCACTGCATCGTGAGCGGCAAGGTCCCGTTGCTGGACGCGGTGCTGAACGCGGTCAGCAGCGCGGGCGTCATCGCGCGCGCATGCTCAAGAGGAGAGCGAGAACCAAACGTGCGCAGGATCAGCGGCAGCGTGATGAAGGCATGGATCGCGAGCGCGATCGCGACCGTGAGCGCGTACATACCGAGCGCTTGGAACGCGCTGAAGCCGCGGCCCGCGCAGGCGTAGAGCATGAAGCCAAAGACGCCGTAAGGCGCGAGCGCGATCACGAAAAGCGTCATGCGCATCATGACCGCGAAGAGCCCCTCGAAGAACTCGCGGAGCTTGGCCGCCAACGCGCTCGCGCGCGCCTTCTCATGTGGCTCGTCGCGATAGGGCGCCTCGCCCTCGACTTCGTCGTGCTCCACCGCGTTGATGAAGATGCCGAGCAGGATCGAAAAGAAGATCACCGGCAGCATGTCGCCTTCGGCCGCGGCCTTGAGCGGGTTGGTCGGGATCATCCCTTCGAGCTGCGCCCAGAGCACGCCGCCGAGCCCTTGGTCTTCGCTGCTCACCGCGGGCGCAGCATGTCCCTCTGCGTTTGCTTCAATGAGCCCGAGGTCGGCGCCCACGCCCGGCTGGATGATGTTTACCAACACGAGACCCGTGAAGATCGCGAGCGCGCTGGTGCTCATGTAGAAGAGCACCGTGCGTCCACCGAGCGCACCGAGCTTCTTGAGGTTGCCCATCCCGGTCACGCCGCTGATGAGCGACGAGACGATGAGCGGGACGACGAGCATCTTGAGCAGCCGCAAGAAGATCGAACCGAGCTTCTTGCCAACGTCCGCGATCGTCGCGACCAGCTCGGCGTCGACCGAACCGTTCGCCGCGGCCCAGTTGAGCGGGAGCCCGATGAGCGCGCCGAGCACCATCGCGATGAGGATTTGATGATGCAGCTTGAGTTTCTTCACGCGGCGGAGAGTCTACCAGCCGCGCGCCGAGAACAGCCGCCTATGTAGAGGCGGTTGACGCCGGTTCGCCACCGCGCGTAGATCCCGCCGTGGCCGAGACAACGAGCGCTGGCGAGATCTCGGTCGTCATGACCAAGGACGCGATCGAGCGCACCATTGAACGTCTCGCCGCCGAGGTACGCGAAGAGGTGAGCCGGCCCGCGCTCATCGGGATCCGACGCGGAGGCGTCGGGCTCACCGCGCGCTTAGCTGCACTTCTCGACAGTGGTTCGACGACCGACATGGGCTTCGTCGACATCGCGCTCTATCGCGATGATGCCGCGACCGCGCTCCCCGATCCCAAGATCGGGCCGAGCCACGTCCCTTTCGATCTCCGCGGCCGCGATGTCGTCCTGGTCGACGACGTGCTGCAGACGGGGAGAACCATCCGCGCCGCGATTGACTGCATCTTCGACTACGGGCGCCCGCGCCGCATCTACCTCCTGGTGCTCTGTGACCGCGGCGGTCGCGAGCTGCCCATCTCTGCTGACTTTGTCGGGAAGACGCTGACGCTGCGCGCGAACGAACGACTCGAGGTGACCGTCCACCCATCTTCGCGCGAAGATGACGTCGTCCTCCGCCGGACCGCGAGCCCCTCATGACGTTCTCTCATCGCTCCCTCTTGGACGTCGACACGCTGAGCCGAGGAGACGTCGACACGATCTTCAAGAGCGCCGACGCCTTCTTCGAAGTCAGTCGTCGCCCGATCCGCAAGGTCCCCACTCTTCGCGGCAAGACGGTGATCAATCTCTTCTACGAAGCGTCGACCCGCACCCGCACCTCTTTTGAGATCGCGGGCAAGCGCATGAGCGCGGACGTCATCAACATGAACGTCTCCGCCTCGAGCGTGAAGAAAGGCGAGACGCTCTACGACACGGTCAAGACGCTCGAGGCGATGCACCCCGACATCGTCATCGTTCGTCACTCTGCCTCAGGCGCGCCTTCCTTCTTGGACAAGAACCTCCGCTGCGGCGTCATCAACGCGGGCGACGGTATGCACGCACATCCGACCCAGGCGCTCCTCGACGCCTTTACGATTCGGAAGAAGCGCGGCTCACTCGACGGTCTGAAGGTGGCTATCTGCGGCGACGTCGCGCACTCCCGCGTCGCGCGGAGCAACGTTCGCTTGCTCAACCTCTTCGGCGCAGAGGTTCGCGTCGTCGCGCCGCGCACCTTGATCCCGCGCGGCTTCGAGGAGATGGGCGTCACGATTTATGACGACGTCGAGAAGGGAATCGCCGATGTCGACGTGCTGATGATCTTGCGCATTCAGCGCGAGCGTCTCCGCGGCGCCCTCTTGCCAAGCCTGCGCGAGTACAGCCGCACATTCGGGATCAACGAGCGACGCCTCGCGCTCGCGAGCGACGACGTCATCGTCATGCATCCGGGCCCCATGAACCGCGGCGTGGAGATCGAGCCCGCGGTCGCCGACGGTGCGCAGAGCGCGGTGCTCGATCAGGTAGAAGCCGGAGTCGCGATCCGAATGGCGCTGCTCTACCTCCTCACAGGCGAAATTACGGAACTCAAGGAAACATCATGACCGTCGCGACAGGACTCGACCGCCTCGCGCGCGGCGACCTCAACATCAAGGGCCGCAAGGTCGGCTTGCTCACCCACCCCGCGAGCGTGGACCGCCGGCTCGTTCACGCGAAAGAGATCGTTCGGTCCGCAGGCGCGGAGCTCATCGCGCTCTTCGGCCCCGAGCACGGTCTCGACGCGGCCGCCCAAGACATGATCGGTGTGGCGGCGGAGCAGACCACGAGCGGGCCACGGATCCACTCGCTCTACGGAGAGTACGCGTCTGACCTCGCCCCGCGACCCAGTCATCTCGAGGGGATCGACCTCATCATCGTCGACCTGCAAGACGTCGGCTCCCGCTACTACACCTACGTCTGGACCACCGCCTTCATGTTGCGCGTGGCGGCGCGGCTCGGGGTCGAGGTCATGGTGCTCGACCGGCCCAACCCGCTCGGCGGCGACGTGGTGGAAGGCGCCCCGCAGCGTCCCGGCTACCGCTCCTTCATCGGGGCGTACGAGGTCGCGACCCGCCACGGGATGACCATCGGCGAGATCGCGACGATGGTGCGCGAACACGAACGGCTCGACGAAGCGTCGCTCACGGTCGTGAAGATGGACGGCTGGAAGCGCGAGATGCTCTTTACAGAGACCGGCCTGCCGTGGGTGCTCCCTTCGCCGAACATGCCGACGCCCGACACCGCCATCGTCTACCCCGGCGGGTGTCTCATCGAGGGAACGACGATGAGCGAGGGTCGCGGGACCACGCGCCCCTTCGAGATCTTCGGTGCTCCCGGTGTCGACCCACGGGCGCTCGCAGAGCTGGAAGTCGAAGGCGCTACGCTTCGGCCACTTCGCTTCGAGCCGACCTTCCAAAAGCACGCGAAGCAGAGCTGCGGCGGTGTGCAGGTCCATGTTCATGATCGCGCCCGCTTCCGTAGCGTCGAGGCGTACTACCGCTTGATCGCGCGCGCGATCCCGATGCTGCCCGAGGAGCAGTTCCCGTGGCGCACCGAAGAGTACGAGTACGAGACCAAGCGTCCCGCGATCGATCTCCTCGCCGGTGGTCCGGCGTATCGTCAGCTGGTCAACGATCGCGCTTCGCTTGAGGACTACCTCGCGAAGGACAAAGAGGGCGCCGCGCGATTCGCCGAAGCGCGCGCCCCCTGGCTCTTGTACTAGAGCGTGATTCGAAATAGGTGGGCGCGCTTCGCCGGCGGGGTCGGCCCATCTCCGCCCATCCGCTCACGCTCGCCATAGCTCGCTATTCCTCGGTTCGAGGACGGCGGGTCTGAACCCACCTCAACACCGAATCACGCCCACCTATTTCGAATCACGCTCTAGAGCGCCGCGGCCAGTCGACCTCTTGCAGGCATCGCGCAGAGATCGTACAGCGTCGCCACCTGGAGGTCCTGTGAAGTCACTGACGATATTGTTCGAGCACCCAAAGTGGCAATTGCCTTTGTTCGCCGTCCTCGATGCGCGCAAAATCGACTATGACACCATCGATCTAAAGGCTGGCATTCGCGACGACTTGGCTACCCCGGGCGACACCGTATTTTTCAATCAAGCGTCACCAAGCGCCTATCTACGTGGCAACACTCATGCGGTTCCTTGGGCGTTGAGCCTGATGGAGATCCTCGAAAGTGATGGCGCCGACGTTATCAACGGTTCGAGCGCGTTTCGGTTTGAACTCAACAAAGCCCTGCAGTCTCGCGTGCTCGAACGCGAAGGTATCGACCACCCGAAAACGATCGCGTTCAATCACGTCGACGCCCTCGACGGAGTCGATTTTTCATTCCCCGCGATCCTCAAGCCAAACCAAGGTGGTAGCGGCGCGCGTATGTTCAAAGTCGAATCACTCGATGAAGTTCGAACGATTTTGTCCGCCGAAGAAGACATCTGGCGCCCCGACTATGTGATGTTACTGCAGGAATATCTTCCCCACGAACACGTCGTACGGATGGAGTTCCTAGGCGGCGAACTCTTGTACGCGATGAAGGTCTTTTCCGAAGGCGAGGTCTTCAACCTGTGTCCGAGCGAAGAATGTAATCCAGGAGATGGCGGTGAAGGTAGTTGTGAGGTCAATTTCACAGCACCCCCGCCGCGCTTCGAGCCGTTCGCGGACGTCCCGGAAGCGGCGGTCGAAATCGGGAAACGCATTTGCGCGCTCGGCGGGCTCGATGTCGCTGGAATCGAATACCTGGAAACGCCAGACGGGCGACGTGTGTTTTACGACATCAACGCCAATTCGAACCTCAGGAGACCCATCGGCGAACACTTTGGTTTCGATCCCTTCGAACGCGTCGCGGACTTTCTCGTTGACCGGATGTCGAGATAGGCACGGCTCGCTAGAGCGAGATTCGAAAGAGGTGGGCGTGATTCGGTCTTGAGGTGGGTTCAGACCCACCGTCCTCGAACCGAGGAATAGCGAGCTATGGCGAGCGTGAGCGGATGGACGGAGATGAGCTGACCCCGGCGGCGAAGCGCGCCCACCTATTTCGAATCGCGCTCTAGCTCGCGGCGTCGGACGCGTTTGGCCGTTCTCTCAACGTCGAGACGGTCGCGCCCGCGAGCCAAAGCAGACCGCCACCAAGGAAGAAGTAGCCGACCATGTTCGTCGGCAGCCCGTTCCACTCCCAACGCGTGTCGGAGAAGAAAGGTTGAGCCGCGAGGAAACCTCCGGCGAGGGTCAGGAACGCGGGGCGGACAAAGTTCTCCATGGAACCACCTACGACGTCAGAAACGACAACCTCCCCCCGAGCAACGGTCGACTGCGGTCGGTGCTCTTCGATGATGACGCGCCAGTCCTTCACGCGCTTGCAGACGTAGGAGACGACGAAGCCGCCTACTCCAAAGGTTCTGGGAAGAAGTTCGCTTCGCGCGCGGTAGCCTCTCGGCATGGGTCTAGGTTTCGAGATCGTCGGGTCGAGCAAGGAACTAAACGCGCAGCTTTCGCGGCTCGGGGTCCCGCCCATCGCCGGTCGGCGTGTTGGCCGCCACCCCGAGATGGATCACATGCCCTATCGGTGGTTCGGTCTGCTCCGGCGAGCGAGAGCGCTTCAACTCAACGGCCTGCCGGTGACCGGCGTCGCGCCACCTCAAGCCCCCCCAGAGGGCGCCACCATGATCCAGCAGATCGATGCGTCGAACGGCGTTCGTCCGTGGGAGCGCATGTTGATGAACGAGCAGCTCGACGCCATGCGTAGCCACTTGATCTGCCACGGCGACAATGAAGGCTCGTACGTCGCGAGCGATGTCAGGGCCCCGATCTGGGATGAGGTCGCCCGGGTGTTTGTGTGCGGGCTGCGCCCCCTGCTCGCTGAGCTCGACGCGCTTCGCGCCGCGCTCCCCGATCAAGAAGATCTCGACGATGTTCGGGAAGCGCGAGACATCCTTGAGGAGAACGCCCAAATCGCGCTCGAGAGCAACGGAGCGCTGATCTTTCGTTAGCGCGCGTTCGCGTCGTTCGCGTCGAGGCTCCCGTTCGCGTCGAGGCTCGCGTCGCTGGCGTCGAGGCTCGCGTCACGCGCCGCGGGACGTGACTTCCACGGCGTGCGCCCGTCGCCGTCCGCGTCGACGAAGATCGGGTTCGTGAAGGCGCCCGGTCGAATGTTCGCGCGGCCGAAGAACGCGGTCATCTCCTCTTCGCCGCGCGCCCGAACGATCACGAAGCTGTCGCGCTCGATCGCGATCGGGAGCGTCTCATCAAAGCGAACGACCGGACGCTCGGCTTCGGGGAGCGGATCGATCAAGCGCGTCTCGCGAAGCTCACCCCCGACCCAGACCTCGATCGCGCGCGCATCGATCCAACGAGGAGCGCGAACCAAGACGCGGAGCGTGATCTCGCCTGCCTCGACCTCGACCAACTCGCCGGGCCCGCGACCGTTCACTGCCGCTTCGAGGAAGAGCCCGTTGCTCACGAAGACCCGTCCCGCCTTGAGCGACTCGATGATCCCGCGCGGGTCGTTCGGGCCGCTCTCTGACCACACGTAGGTCCGCGGGTAGCCCGCCCATTGATATCGTACGTAGTGACTGTCGCTGTTGCCGCTCGCCGTGACGCGTCGACCACGCGCCAGGATCGCCAGCCAGTCTTGAAACGAACGCTCGGCGGCTTGTGGACGCGCGAGGTCGAAGCCGTTCCAGATCTCGACCACGTCGAAGTCTTCGCTGAAGCCTTGTTCGTAGGCCCCCGTCGCGACGTCGTAGCCGTACGTGTCGAAGTATCCGATGTCTGGTTCGAGGCGTGGGTGATTGACCTGAATCACCGCGTCCTCGCTCTCTCGCAGCTCCGCGAAGAGCGTCGCCGGGTCGCGCTGCGCGAACTCCGGTGCGCCGCCGCGCGGCCGTTCCGCGATGCGAGGAAAAGGGAAAACGTTGAAGTGCCCAAACGCGGGATCCCACGTGGTGACCTCCACCCCAGTGACGCTTGAGAGCGTGACCGAGCGCGCCGCGATCGCGGGGCCGTAGTCTCCGACCTGGTTGTGCTCGGTCGGAACCGCGAACCGGATGCCCTCTGCGACCAAGCTCGCGACGCGGTCGTCCAGCGAGACCTCGCTGTCCGGGCTCGGGGCGGCGTGCACGTGGAGGTCGGACGGAACCCAGCGACGGGGATCGATCACGTGCGCGAGCGAGACGTCGATCGTCGCGGAACGCGTCGCGGTGACCTCGACCTCTTCCTTCCGCAAGTCGAACTCCGGACCGCGGCTAACGAGCACCCGGTATCGCCCCGTCGGGATCGCGACCTCGATCTCTCCAGTCACGGTGATGACCGTCTGCTTAGCTCCCGCGGCCCGGTGCTCGGGGCCAAAGTCCGGCGCCGCGCTCCCCTCGATCCCCAGCACTCGAATCCGTCCAGGAACGAGCGCTCCTGCCTCGTCGCGGATCTTGACGAGGAGCTGCCCGCCAGGAGGGATCTCCAGCCGCGCGCGAGCTCCGGCCGTTACGATGGCGGCTTCGCTCGGTGCGTGACCGTGGGCGGTCGCGACCATGATGATCTCCGACGCGTCTCGCGGAACGGGCAGGATCACGCGTCCCTCGTGGTCCGGCTTGCCGAAGGACACGACCTCGCCTCCGACGAACGCCGTTGCGCGCGCCCCGGGCGGCGTTCGCGGGAGCATCGCGGTCACCTCCTCGAACCGCTCGCCGCGCGCCCAGCCGAGCTGGCGCGTCGCGGTCGCCAACCCGTCCGCCACCGTCAACCACGACCCAGAGCGCAACGAGCCCCCGACCGCCAGCGGAGCGGAGCGGTCCCGCAGCTCTGTGTGCAGAAGAAAACGCTCGTCGCCGTGCTGTTCGTATTCGCGAGCGACCTCAAAGCTGTCCTCGAACCCGAACGCGACCGCGCCAAAGTCACCTTCGCGACCGATGAACGGGACGCGCTCGCCTTCTGCCGAAAACGGAGACCCACCGCCCCACGCGACCCGTTCTCCAAACGCGACCTCATCGAGCGCTTCCCCTCGGACCAACGTCACACGCGTTCGTGAAGCGAGCGCGTCTTGCCCCTCGACCAAGTGGAGCTCACGCGTGACGCGGAGCTCGCGGGTCCCGACCTGTGCGACCCCGGTCACGCGCACCGTTGGCGCGGGTCGCTCGACGAGCGAGACGGTTCGAATGACGATCGGGAAACGTCCGCCCGCGACCCACACGCGCGGTGCGACGAGCGCGATCGCTTCCTCCGCGTGGCCACGGCGCGTCACGCTCACGACGGCGCCCCGCAGCTCGGGCCGTCGCCGCATCCCGCCGACGACGACCGTGAGCGCTGCTGACGAGAGCACCGCGTCACCTTCCATGACCAGATGCGCTCCGGGCGAAACAGGGCGCGCTGTCGTCGTCGCGAGAACCGCGAGCTGGTCTCCGCGCTCGATCCGTTTAACAGAGTCGCACGTCCCGCTGCACGAGAGGGAGGCGGCGATCGCGAACACCAAGAGTGAGCGGCTCACCAAGCGGCACTACTGCGCGGCGGCCGCTCCCATAAAGAGCGTCATGAAGCCGCCCCAGATGCAGCACGCGATCGCGAGCCCCACAACCGCGCCCACGACGTTCACGATGCCGGCGATCATCCCGATGGTCGCGAACGACCGCCCCGCTTCTGGAGACTGCCCCGCGTCGATCTTTGCGAGCTCCTGCTTCCCGATGATGATCGCAGGGATCGCGAGGATCAGCGGCCCGAGCACCCAGCTCGCGAGCCCAAGGATGAGCGCGGTGGTGGCGGCAGAACTCGCTTGGTTGTCCATGGGAAAATCGTAGCAGATGTTCCGCGCGGATCACGTCCCTCGAACGCGCGGATCAACGCGGGATGGTGGCCGGCGTGTCGCGGATCGACTTCGTCAACACGCGCTCGATCTTGCGCCCGATCCGATCGGGACGTGGTGTGCCTTCGAGGCGGCTCCGCGCCTCCACGTAGGCCGGGACGAAGCGCAAGCGCGCCGGCATCCTTTTGTAGGTCGCGCCGAACGATCCACGAACCAGCGCAGAGACGAGCTGACGGCGCGGCGTGAACACGAAACCGAACTCGCGACGAATTCGCTCCGGCAGCAGGTCCACCGTGAGCGCGCGAATGGCGCGTCCCGCGAACGAAGGACGAAAGCTCGAGGGGTCGACCAGCTGTTGCCCCATCCGGCGCGCTCGCTCACCGACGGCGAGGACGCTCCCTTCGGCGAACATTCGCTCGCGGTACGCGATGAATTCCCCCCAGCTCGCGGGAACGTCACCGGGCTCAATCCCGAAGAACGCGGCGCTGCGGATCGACTCCGCCCAGTAGCGCTCTTTCTCCTCAATCCGGAGCGGACGAACCGCGAGCTCATAGCCGAGGACCGCGCCGTCAATGAGCGTAGCGTGGACCCACGCGAGCGCTTCACGGTCGTGGGCAGTGTAGCGATCCCCGCGCCGAAACGGTCCTACGTTCTCGAGGATCTCGCCGTGAATAAACTCGTGAATCGCGCGGACACGTCGCGCCGAGTGGAGGGCGGACTCGAGGTCTCCGAACACGATCGCGTACATGTTCTCGAACGTGCGCTGAAAACGCGCGAGCATGCTGTCGAAGGTCGTGGAGTGTTCGTCGATCGCGTGCGCCACGAAGGGATGCGCGAGCTGGAGCAATGCCGCGCGGCCACCGCAGAGAAACGGCGCATACTCGCGGTCGATGGTCCACGTGATCGTGTCCGGACCAAAGAGCCCTGCTCGCGGGTCGGCGATCGATTCCTCGACGCGACCGATTGCCCGCTCGAACTGCTCTGCGCTGACGCGACCGTCCACTTGGCGTCTTACTACAAGATGGTCTCGCAGCGCGCCATCGCCTGCGCGGCGTTGTCGCCCTCGATGCACTCTTCCGCGACCCCGACGCCTTCCGCGCCGTCGACCCGCACCTCATACCTCAGGTCGATGTCGCCGGGCGCTTCGACGTCCACGGTCACGCGTTCGGAACCGCCCGGGAGCAACGCGGTCGTCGTCACGGCGTCCGCGACGCGCTCTTCCACCGGGAGATCGATCCGGACGAACTCGACCGGCACCCCCGCCGCGACGCCTCGGCTGCCGTCGTTCCGGATGATCGCGCTCAGCCGGACGCGCCCAGACGCGCAGGCGCCGACGGTCTCAAGCGTCGCGGTCAGGTTGGGCGCGTTCGCGACGGCTCGGCCCTGGACGTTCTGGCGGAAGTTGTTGAGGCCTGCCGTCGACCAGTTCGGGCGCTCGCGCTCGGGGATGTCGCCAGAGGAACCGACGTTCGTAACGTGGTAGCCGAACTGGTTCCAGACGCGCCGCGTTCCGACCCAGCGGTCTTCCGGGTCGCCGTAGACGTAGACGCCTGCTGTTCCAGTGGCGAGCTCTGGCGGGAGCGTCCCGAACGCCCGCGTCCATGAGGCGATGCAACCGTCTCGGCCGATCTGATCGTTGTTCGCGACGACCACGATCTCGGAGTTGCCGTCCGCGTCCACGTCGACCACCAGCGGGTACTCACGGAGCGTACGCGATGAGTTGCCGATCGGATCGGTCAGCAGCTCTGCTCCAGTGCGGCCATCAAAGATGTGGAGGAAGCACTCGTCGTTGTAGACGACCTCGGCGACGCCATCTCCTTGGAAGTCGAACACGCTCGACCCGGTGCTGCTGCTGCTGAGGTCTTGAGTCGGCGAAGACCAGCGGACCACGGAGTCCCCGTCGCACACGCCAAGCTCACGCGGGACCTCACAGTCTGGATCGAACACGGTGTAGCGACCGCGACCTGCGACCGAGATTTCCGGCTGACCGTCGCCATCGAAGTCCGCGACGGTGGGCGCTCCGCCGACCCCTCCACCTGGAATCGGCCACGGGCCGAACCGGACCTCGCCGCTCTCCGCGTCCTTCACGATCAGCGAGCCGTCGACCACCTTGACGATCTCAGGTGCTCCATCGTCGTCGAGGTCACCGATCGCGACCAATCCGTGCGCCGTTTCTCCGGCGACAGAGCCCCACAAGATCGTGCCATCGGTGTCGATCGCGACGTCTCCCGTGACCACTTCCAGTGCATCGTCGCCGTCAATGTCCGCGACGGTCGATGATGAGAAGCCAGCGTAAAGCGTCCCGCAGTTCCCGAGGTTGAAAAAGTCGAGCGCTGGATCCGCGATGTCGATCCCGTTGAGCGCGCGGCAACCGGTGACGACGTCGGGCGTTCCATCCGCGTTCATGTCCGCGATCGAGATCGCTCCAAGATCTGCGGTGCCACCAAAGCTCCGAACGCCCAACTCAGTCACGCCGTCCCCATCGACGATCCGCACCCCCGGCGGTCGGGTGTTGTAGACCACCTCAAGCGCGGGGTCGTCGTCGAAGTTCGCGAGCGCGGTTCCCTCCGCGGCCACCCCGGCATCGATCGTGAAGAGCGTGCTGCCGTCCACTCCGCTGATCGCCGCGAGGATGGAGCTCCCGCGCCAATCGGTCCCTGTGTACGCCTGCACGACCACATCGGGCACTCCGTCACCGGAGACGTCGCCGACAACCGGCGCGGTGATGACTCGGTTGAACAGCCGCGTTCCGACCATCGCTCCTGGCCAGTGCCACTCGACCTGTGGAGAGACTTCTCCGAACTCGGGTGTGAGCTCGCAGTCGACGTCAGTCGGTGTCGGGAGGCAACGCGACAAGGTCGGCTCGCAATAGAGCGCGTCATCGAGGCAGTCGAAGTCATCTTCGCATTCGATCCCCGGGGCGACACACTCCGTCGCGAGACAGACGTCGCCGGCTTCGCAACAAATCTCGAGGTCCGCGCCGCAGAGCGCGAGGTCGCCACAGTCAGCTGCGCAGACCACGCCGTCCAAGCAGGTCTGCCCTTCCCCGCAGCACACGCTGCCGTTGTCGCCGCAGCGCGTGTTGTCGCAAACGTCGAAACAGTAGAGTCCGTCGACGCATTCCTGGCCTTCGTCGCAGCACGCCGACCCCCCTCGGCACATTCGCTCGGCAGAGCAGACGTAGGTGTCGGTGGCGACGTCTGGCGCGGTGTCGGCTCCGGCGTCCGTTCCGACATCGGGCGCGGGCACGCACATCCCATCTCGGCATGTCTCGGAACGGTCGCACTCGGCGCTCGTCACGCACTCCGCCGGCGTCACATCATCGTCCCCACAACCCATCCCCGCGATCACGAGAACCCAACCCAGCCAAGCGTTCCGCATGACGAAAAGGGTCTCATGGTTCGCCCGAAGATGGGGACCACCTGGCTGGCCAGAAGGTGGCGGGTCGGCTGGCCACCTGGGGCTGAAGAGTGTCGAATTACGGAGCTTTTGGGACGCGAGGGACGTGGATCGTTCTTTGCTTCGTCTCGGGCGATGTCTTTCTTCCTAAACCGATGGGCTCTGTATTTGGGCGTGGCGCTTCTCGTGGCAGGCGGCTGCGCGAGCGAGAGCGCGGTTTCCGGCGGCGATCTCGGGACCTTTGAGGAGCTCAAAGGAGACCGAGCGACCGAGGTCGTCGAGGTCGACTTTGAGCTTCCGGCAGATGGGACGAGTCCCGAGTTCACCTTTGTGACGTGTGGACGGCTCTCCGTGACCACCCAGCAGTTCCGGCACATGAGCTGGGAACGCATCCAGCTCGTCGTCAACTCCGAGAGCTACACCCGCCGCTCATGGCGTGGCCGAAGCCCATACGTGACGATTCCCGCGGAGATGACCGAGGGCTGTCAGGAGTACACGCTCCGCTTCAAGCACTGGGGCGAAGCGCGCGCGTTCGGTCGCCTTCGGGTCGAGACGCAGCGCGCGCCGCAGGCTGGCGTCGAGCTCTTCTACAACACGCCGGATTGCTTCGAGTGCGACGACCGCGCAGGCCAGCTCCGCAACGCGCTGATCGACACCATCCAGAGCGCAACGCAGACGCTCGACGTCGCCATCTACGGGATGGATGACCCCGCGATCATCGACGCCATTTGCGAAGCGGCGACCGCGGGCGTCGAGGTCCGCGTGCTGACCGACGAGACGTCGGAGGCGCCCGGGCGACGCAGCTACTACGACGCGCTCTTTGGATATGAGGGTGTCGCGAGCTGTGGCGCGCAGGTGGAAGCGGTTCGCAGCTACGGCCTGATGCACCACAAATACATCCTCTCGGATGCAGACTCCGCGTCGCCCACCATCGCGGTCGGCTCGACCAACCTGACGGTCGCCGGGCTTGAAGAGAACCACAACCACATGGTCGTCATCCGCGGGAACCGAGACCTCGCGCAGCAGTTCAAACAAGAGGTCGATCAGCTCGCCCGTCACTGCGCGAGCGACCGACTCGATGATCGCGTCTGCACCGAGTGCAGCCCCGCCTGCACCGAGGACCGCAGCGAAGAAGGCCCGTTCGCGGTCGACGACACCACGGTTGAGGCGTACTTCTCGCTGGGCGACAACGCGCTCAACGTCCTCCGCGGAGAAGCGCGCGTCGAGATGGTCGACGCTCCGAACCCCGCCTGCGAAGCCGACGACGCGGAGTGCGCCTGTCGCGCCAGCGGCTCACGCTTCCTCTGCGCCTACTGCGGCGAGAACGGCTACGGACTGATGGGCGAAGCAGAAGAGCGCTTGCTCGTCTCGATGTACGCCGCGACCGACGAGTGCTTCGGCGTCGCGCTCAAGCACGCCGCGCGCCGTGGGGTCGAGACCTTCGCGATCTTCGACTACGTGAAGGCGGGCAGCCAATATTCACGTGACAACTACATCTGCGAAGCAGGGATCCCGACCTACATCGCGCGCTGGGGAGACCGGGCGCAGGTCCGCAACCACAACAAGATCGTCCTCGTCGACGACGCCGTGTTCACCGGGAGCCTCAACCTCAGCAAGAGCGGCGTCACCGAGAACAACGAGAGCACCGTTGTGCTCCGCGGTGAGCGCATCGCGGGACAGTTCAACGACTACCTCCGCGCGGAGGTACGGCTGCTCAACCACCGCGAGATCGCCCCGAGCGACTGCCTCTAGCATCCTCCCGCTACGGGGGCGGTTGGGCTCAGGCTCAACAAGGCGACGGCCTCGCTAGAACGACGTTCAGGAGAAGTCGCGGAGGGTCGCGACCAATCGCGCGATCTTCTTCTCGAACTCGCTGATGTCATCGAGGGTCGCTCCGGCGCGTACGTTCTCCGCCGCGAACGCGAGATAGGTCGCGAGCGAATCACGAAGCCCACGCGAGACCTCTTGCTCGGGCGAGGGAGGACGCAAGAACTCTTGCGCCGACGTTCGCTCGATCACGCCAGACCGCGCTCCGTTCCCGCACTCCTCCGCTTTCGCGATGAGCTGTCGGCAGAGCTGGTCGTGGAGCTCGCGAAGGTCGCCCGGGAGGTCCTCGAGCTGTAGCTCCTCGTCCACTTCGACGCGAACGATGTCGAGCTCGCCGATCGTGGGGTGCTCGTAGCTCCCTCCCGAAGCGCGCAGGCGAGAACGAATGAGCGCTTTGGCGACCCGCTCGATCTGAGACGCGCTCGCGTCGATCCCGAAGTAGCCGCTTCGGCCGCGCTCAAGCCCACCGAAGTAGGTCGCGACGTAGCAATCGACCATTCCATCACGCGCGTCCTCGACGTCGAGTGATGGTCGCGAGAGGAGCGCGCGTAGACGATCCGTGTACCGAGTACGGGTCGAAGAGATCAGGCGGTGCTTTACGTCTGCGTGCATCGGCGTTCCTCGGGCGAGGTTATCTGGGACAACCCGGAAGGCCGAATTTCTTACAACCACGATGGAACACAAGACTCGTGTTTGATCCGGCGCGGTCGTCGTTTGGAGGAGTCCACAAAACGCACAGGGACCGCCGACCGAGAATCAGCGGTCAGCGCTGGTGCGACATCTCATCGAGCGCGCGTCGCTGACCGTCGCTGAGCGCGTCGCGGGTCTGCCGACACGGGATCGTGTTCTCCACCCGGTGCGCGAACGACGCGCAGCGCTTCGCCTCATCCGGGAGCCCGCTGCACAACGCGAGGAAGCGCGCTCGCGGCGCGATCACCAGCTCCGGTGGCCGGCGAGGAAGCCGCCCGTTCTCATGCGCTTCTCGCCCAACCCGGGCCGCCGCGGTCGTCGCCAAGAACGCCTTCACGCAGAGGTCTTCTTCGGCCGCTTCCGCCGCAATGGCGGCCTCTTTCATCTCCGTCGCGACGGTGAGCACGCCGGCGAGCGCGGTCGCGGCTCGTGGATCGAGGCCGTCTGGCGTAGGGCGCATTCGATCTGGCGCTTTGTTCACCGGTGACGGCGCGAGCTGAACCATCGGCGGCTCGACCACCTCGAGCGCCTCCCGTGCCGGGCTCCTCGCTTCGCAAGCGCAAAGCGTGAGCGCGAGGAGACAGAGAACCAAACGAGTCACGCGGACCTCAACGTCAGGAGCGTGATCTCGGACTTCGCCAGAGTTCGCATCGGGGGTCCCCAATACCCCGTCCCGCGGTTCACGTACACGAGCATGTCACCGATGCGTCCGAGCCCTTCCGAAACGGGGTGCGCGAGCCCGACGAACATGGTGATCGGAAAAAACTGCCCGCCGTGGGTGTGACCGGAGAGCTGAAGGTCGTAGCCCGCGCGCGACGCGGCGATTCCGCTCTTGGGTTGGTGCGCGAGCAAGACCGAGAGATCGCACTCCGGTGCTCCTGCGCGCGCGCCCGCCGGGTCGCTCTTGTGCTCCGGGAGCATGCGCTCCGCGCGGTAGTCCGTGCAGCCGGCGAGGAGCAGCTTCTTGTCGCCCCTCGTGATCACGCGATGCTCGTTGAGGAGCGCGGTCAGACCGAGCTGCCGGACCTCTGCGATCCACTCTTCGGCGCCCCAGTAGTACTCGTGGTTCCCGGTGACGAAGTAGACCCCGTCGCGCGCCTCGAGGTCGCCGAGCGGCGCGACGTGTTCGCGGAGCTCCGCGACGTAGCCGTCGACGAGATCACCGGTGACCGCGATCACGTCGGCCCCGAGCGCGTTCACGCGAGCGACCACGGAACGCAAAAAGTCGCCCTTGATGGTCGGCCCAATGTGGATGTCGCTGACCTGCGCGATTCGGTAGCCATCCAGCTCGGACGGAAGCCCCGGGATCGGAACGTCGACCTCTTCCAGCTCCGGCTCGCGGGTCGCCTCGACGAAGCCCCACGCGGTCATCGCGCCCGCGACGGAAACCAAAGACGCGTTCGCCGCGTTCGTAAGGAAGAGTCGACGCTCGAGGTTGGACGGTTCGCCCTTCCCCCGGCGCGCGGCCCAGAAGCCGAGCCGGAGGAGATCACGCGCGAGCACCAAAAAGAACACGAGCGTAAACGCGCCCATGTAGATGAAGCCCGCCCAGCGCACTGGCACGAACCACGCGGCTTCGGAGAACAGCCGCCCTCCTCCCATCGTGAGCGGACCGAGCGCGCCGAGCACCGCGAAGACCCCAAACGCGCGCTTCCGCGCGGTTCCTTCGAGCCCCGCGAAGAGGCGCCGACCGACGTAGAGATGACCTGCCACCCATCCCGACGTCGCGATGGAGAAGAAGAGGAGTAAGCGCATCACCATGCGGACTTAGCGTCGGGCTCCCGTCGTGTCGAGCAACAGAGACGACCCGGCGTAGAAACGACAAGAGCCCCTTGAGCGATGCTCAAGAGGCTCCACCCGTTGACGTCGGAACGTCAGTCGCGCGACATGAAGATTCGCAGGATGTACCAGAAGAGAATCGCGATGTCGGCGAAGAGCGCGAGCGCCGCGGAGACGTACTGGTCGGTCCGGTAGTGATGAAGCACGTTTGACGTGTTGTAGAGAATGTAGCCCGCGGAGAGCACGACCATGCCCCACGAGAAGAGCAGCCCGAGCTCAAAGCCGAAGGCGATGGAAGCGACGATCAGCGCGAGCGCCGCGAAGCCTCCGAAGAGCAGCGCCGAGCGCATGAACGAGAAGTCTTTGCGGGTAATGAAGACGACGCCGGTCAGCCCGCCGAAGAGCACGACCGTCACGGCGGCGGCCTTCATGATGATGTGCATCGGGTTGCCCTGGCTCTCACCAAGGATCATCGCCATGAGGATCATCGGCATAAAGATCACCGCTTGCGCGACGACGTAGAGCCCGAGCCCCGCGTACTGCATGAAGAGGCTCTTGGAGGAGCGCGCCCACTTGTCGGCGACGTAGCCAACGCCCATGAAGAGGCCGAGCACGATGAGCCACGAGTACTGACTCGCGAACATGTACGGGATGACCCGCTCCGCGATCCCGGAGGCGAAGAGCGCGACCTCGATCGCCATGAACGCCGCGATGGCCGCGCCGAGGTGTAGGTAGGTCTTCACGATGAACGCTGAGCGCTCATCCACTGATGCGTGCGCGACGGCGTATCCGGCTTGGCCCGCGGGCTGGGTACTAAACTCCATGCCTAAAACGTCGTCTCATCGACGGGCGACGTCAAGGGGCGGGGCGATCTCGCTCGATGACGATATCGGGGTTTTGTGGGTTCCCGGCCTCGGTTTCCCCGCCCTCGGCCTCGCCTGGAGGTGCTGTCGTCGGCTGGGGTGAGCGCATTCGTGGCGGTTCCTCCGGTTGAGAAAGCGCCGACGCGAGATCGACCAAGGCGTGCGCGGTCTCCGATGAGAGCGAGATCGAGAGCCGCGACTCCTTGGACGCCGTTCGGATCTCAAGGCGACGTAACGCGCGACCCGCGACCGTCAACGCGACCGCCGGCTGTCGCTCAAGAGACTCCCGGCGTCGCTGAAGCTCGGTCGTGAAACGGGCGGCGTCCTCTTCACTCGCGAACGTGATCGCGAGGTCCACCTTAACCGGGTCTCCTACCTGTGCCGCGAACGCGATCCGCTCCATCGGCGCGAGCGCGCGGGAGAGCGCTTCCTGCGAGTCGAGCAAACGTCGCGACAACGCCTCACGCCAATGCGACGGCACCCGTCCAACGACGACCACATCGGCGCCCGCGGCCTCCTGAAACGGATCCGCGATCGACGGGTCATCTTCGCTCGCCCGCAGCGCCCCGCGGACCGTCTTAATGATCCGCTCCACGGTCTCGTGCGAGCCCCAGGCCAAACCGCTCCGGCCGAGGAACGCGATCCGCGATCGTCCTCGTCCACCTGCAACCGCAGGGACTCCGTCGATCTCGAGCTGCTCGACCTCGCCCCCCGCGCCGCCGACCACCTTCGCCATGCACCGCACCAGCGCTTCATGCTCCAGTTCGCCGCGCGCCAAGAACCCGACGTGATCGAGAGAGCGGCCCTCCGTCCCGATCACGAACGCGGTCAGGTCGCTCACGCTCGCGAGCGGATCTAAGCCGCACTCTTCACGCAGTCGACGAAGGCCGCGATCCCGGCCGCCATCGATGACCCAGCGCTCCCAGAGCGAGGAACCGCGCACCGCCGCGACGTCGACGTAGAGCACAGCGCTGGCGCCTCGAGGAACGTTCGCGAGGGGATGCCCGGTGACGTCGAGCCGGTGGTGAACAAAGTACGCGAACGCGCCGAGCGCGGCGACAGTCCCCGCGATCGCGAGCTTCGTCTGCAAGCGAACGGGCGCGCTCATACTCATCCTCGTGGGGAGCCCATCTCGGCTCCCGTTTCGGTTACTCCGAGAACTGAATCTCGTGGTTGGCGTGAACGACGATCTCGATCGGCGCGGGGGCTTGAGGGGTCGTCATCACGACGCGCAGATTCATCTGGTAGGTCTCGCCGACCGCGCGCTGCGTGACATCGAGCGGGAGCCGCTGAACCGTGGAGAGCTGCATGTGCGACTCGGTCACCTGAGAGTCGGGCGGCGTGTTCGGCATCTGCGGGTTCTGAAAAGCGATCTCCATCGCGACGCTCATCTCGTCGCCTGAGACGGCCGAGAGCGTGGAGCGGCCACTGGTTCCGCCCTCCGGGACATTGAAGCCGTCGGGGAGCGAGCGGGCCGCGGCCGCGCCGTCGATCTCCCAGCTCTCTCCAACACTTCGCGGGGTGCTGGTTCCGAACGTCTCGTCGAGGTTGATCTCGCTGCGACCGGTCGGGACGATGAGCTTGAAGGCCTTTTGCACGTCGTCGCTCAGCGCCTCACCGTTCTGCGTGAGCCGGTTCTCGTCGGCCCCGTGCTGAATGCGGACGACCGCGCCAGCGGGAAGCTGCTCGGCCATCGCGTCTCGACTCGGCCCCGCGACGAAACGCGTGATCGTCACCACGCTGATGGTCGCGCGGCCGGCTTCCTCGGCCTCGACGAACACGTCCCCCGAAAGCGCGACGAAGAGCTGTTGGCTGTGCGCGGAGCCGCCCTGCAGTCCCGAGAGGACCTCTTCGGATCCCTCACCCGTAAAGTGGAAGCGGTCTCCCGCCGCAGCCGGTCGAAAGAGCGTGACCGCGTACCGACCATCCGACGCTGGGGGGTGCCCCGGGTCGATGACGTTGGCGACCTCCTCCTCGACGGCGGTCGTCGCGGTCGTGCCTGGCTGTGGAGCGGGCGAACCACCGCAAGCACAAAGAGCGAACGCGGCGAGCAAACAAATGGAGCGCTTCATACGCGCTGTGTATCACACCGCGGCGACGGTCACCGGCGACGGCTGCACAGCTCAGCGACCGCGCGGTCCAGCTCGTCCGACGTGACGTATGGAGCGGGCCCGAGACGCAGGATGTCTCCGCGCGAATCGACGTACACCCCTCGCGCCCGGAGCGCCTGGGTTACCTCTTTCGCGCCCGGACATCGCACCGCGAGGAACCCGCCTGAGGCCGCCGGCGTGAGCACCTCGAACTGCTCCGACAAGCCGTCACGTAAGCGCGTGGTCTGCGCGAGGCTCAGCTCACGAAGCGCATCAATGGTCATGCCGTGGTCGCGAAAAAACGCGATGACGCGCCGCGCGCGAAAGTGGCTCGTGGGATCGTAGGTGCTCCCCGCGAACCGATCGGCGTGCGTCGCGCCGTAGGAGATGGCCGCTTGGGCTCCGTCGAGATTTTGAAAGTCGCTGAACCAACCCGTGTAGATCGGCCGCAGCGAGCAGTCGGAGGGGACGCGAAGAAAGCAGCAGCCTTCGCCCCACTGCGCGTACTTGTACCCGCCACCGGAAACATAGGCGCGCGGCGACACGGGCGCCCACGGGAGCGCGCCGAAGTGATGATAGGCGTCGAGCAACAGCTCTGCGCCGACCTGCTCAGTCGCTTCAGCGACCGCGGCGAGGTTCGGGACGACCGCCGAGGTTTGAAACAGCACGGTCGAGATCACGACCGCCGCGGTTCGCGCGTCGACCTCTTTCGCGACCCGCTCCGCGAGTGTTCCGACGGGGGCGATCGGCACGACCACGAGCTCGACGCCTTCCTCCGCCAAACGTCGAAGCTGACGTGAAGCGCTATGAAACTCGCCCGACGTCGTCACGATGCGGGGGCGCGCGCGGAGCGGCAGCCCCGACAAGAACCGCGTGACCAACTCGTGGCTGCTCTGAGCGAGCGCGATCTCCTCGCGTCGGCCGCCGATCTGTTCCACGACCGCGTCACGAACCGCGTCCGCGGCCTCTGCGGCCGCGCCCCACTTGTCGTCCACGTGCGCCGCCGCGAGATCGAACGACTCAAGGACTCCGGCGCGCGCCACGTCTGGCCACGCTTGGTGAGAGTGACCCGTGAGGAGCACGCGATCCCGCGAGAGGAACGCGGAGTAGTGAGGGCGAAGCGACGCGGGGTCGAGCATGCCGCGAGCCTACTGGAAAAGTCGCTCGGGCAGCGACCGCTACTTCCCGCGGCGCGCGGCTTCGATGATCTCCACGCTCACCCCGCTCGCGCGGACGAACTCCATCATCGGTCCGCTCAGCTCCTTGAGGAGCTCCTTGGGAGGACCGGTCGCCGCGATCTCTCCGAAGTACAAGAACGTGACGTAGTCCGCGATGCGAAAGACGCTCGCCATGTCGTGACTGATCACGATCGAGGTAACGCCGTACTTGGACTCTGCCTCGCGGATCAGATCATCGACCGTCTGCGTCGTGATCGGATCAAGGCCGGTCGTCGGTTCGTCATAGATAAGGATCTCGGTCTCGAGCACCAGTGAGCGCGCCACCGCGACCCGTCGCTGCATCCCGCCCGACAGCTCCGCGGGCGAACGGTTCCAAGCGGCGCCGATCCCCAGCGACTGCAGCCGGTCCATCACGCGATCGCGGATCTCTTTGCGGCTCAGCTTGGTGTGCTCACGGAGCGGGAACGCGACGTTGTCGAAGACGGTCATCGAGTCGAAGAGCGCCGACATCTGG
The DNA here is from genome assembly GCA_938024995.1 of uncultured bacterium. Taxonomy (GTDB): domain Bacteria; phylum Myxococcota_A; class Polyangia; order Polyangiales; family Houyiibacteriaceae; genus CALJDU01. The sequence continues at coordinate 91,386 of CALJDU010000036.1, read as the reverse complement.
AACACCATCCCCATGCCCTTGCGCTTCTTGTCGAGCGCGCGGCCTCTGAGCTTGGTGTAGTCGACGCCGTTCACGAGCACCTCGCCCGAGTCCGGTGACTCGAGACGAATGAGCTGACGCATCAGGACCGATTTGCCCGAGCCAGACGGCCCGATGAGGACGTTGGTCTTGCCCCGAAAGATGTCGAAGGACATTCCCTTGAGGACGTGGTGCTTGCCGTACGACTTGTGCAGGTCGCGAACCCGAATGTGGACGGGGTCCTTTTCGGGCTCGTCCTTGTACTCATCCGGCGAGGTCAGCGTGATCTTCGCGCCCGCGTGACCGGTGACGACAGTGGTCCCTTTCGCCATCAGACCTGACCCAAGATGATGCTGGTGAGCAGGTAGTCGAGCGCCAAGATCGCGATCGCGTTCTGGACGACCGAGCGGTTGGTCGCCGCGCCGACCCCCGCCGCGCCGCCCTTGGCGTGGAAGCCTTGACGACACGCGACCAAGGTCACGGTCACGCCGAAGACGGCGGCTTTGATCAGGCCCTGCAAGACGTCCTTCCAGTCCACCAACCAGCGGAAGCGATCCATGAATACCCCCGGGTCGATCCCGAGGAGGTGAACGCAGACGGTGTACGCGCCAAACATCCCGATGATGACGAAGAGCGTCGTGAGGAGCGGGACCATGATCAGACCGGCGAAGACGCGCGGCACGATCAAGTACTGCACCGGGTTCACCGCCATCGTCGTGAGCGCATCGATCTGACTGCTGACGCGCATGGACCCGAGCTCAGTCGTGATCGCGGACCCGGCGCGTGAGCTCACCATCAACGCGGTGAAGACGGGACCGATCTCGCGCGTCATGGCCATCCCGACCACCGCGCCGGTTTGGTTCTCAGCGTTGAACTGCCGAAAGCCATCCGCGAGCTGCAGCCCGAGGACCGCGCCCAAGAACAGACCCGTGAGCGAGACGATGAAGATGGACCCAACGCCAACGAACTCCATCGACTGGATCATTAAGCGCGCGCGATACGGCGGCCGGAAGCCCCAGTAGATCACCTCGAAGAGCATCCGCGCGAGCATCCCGATCTCGACGAAGGGCGCGAGCAGGAACGCGAAGAACTTGTCGGTCACGACCGTCAAGAACGACGGCGCGGCTTCCTCTTCTTCGACGTTCCCCGAATCGGTCGGCGGAGCGGTGGGAGCGTCCTCTTCTCCGTCTACTGCAGCTGCCGCGTCGGTCACGCCCGTTGATAGCACGAGCCGCCCGCGAAGCCTTATTCAGAGCTTCTTCCGAGCACGCTTGTTACACGCGGAGCTCCTCGCGCAGCCCGCGGAGCCAGCGCTGCATCCCGGCCAGGCCGCGCTCGCGATACGCCGCGTCGACCTGATCCAGCTCGCGCCCCATCTCCGCTCGGTCCGCTCCCAGCCGAAGCTCCTCAAGCGCGATCCGCACCCGCACCCACGTGTCGATATAGGAGTCACGGTTTCCTCCGCGCTGCTTCTTGGCGCGTGAAAAGCGACGACGCGCCTCTTTGGCGTCTCCCTGACGCGCGGCGACCACTCCCCGGGCGACTTCCTCGCAGCCAACGTAGAGCGGGAGCCGGTCCATTCGGCGAAAGGTCGGCAGGATGTTCTTGAGCCGCTGGACCAAGCCCGGGACCGCGTCCGCGCCGCGCGTGTCCGCGAGACAACAGAGCGCCTCGACGCGACACATGGGGAGCAGCCAGCCCCACGCTTCCTGGAGGCGGTGACGCGCTAACACCCCGGCGGCCTGCTCATACCCCGCGGACGCGTCGGCGTAGCGCCCCTCCACAAACGCGACCCCCGCGAGCGTCTCAATCGCGAGCTCCTCGAAGATCGGAAACGTAAAGCGCATGTCGGAACCGAGCACTTCGCGAGCGAGCACTTGCGCCTCCGCGAGGTCACCGCACACGGCCGCTGACAACATTCGCCCGCACATCGCGTCGGTCGCGAGCCAAAGCGCGCCGCTCTCCGTCGCTTGGTCCTGCGCATCACTGAAATCGCGAAGCGCATCGGGCACGTACCCCGCGACGCCGTGCGCCCACGCTTGCGAGGTCAGCGCGAAGCTCACCAGCATCGGGTCCCCCGTCTGTTGCGTCAGCGCCACGCCCTCTTCGAGCAACGCAAAGCTTGAGACGTCGTCGTGCATCATCAGCTCGCAACCACCGCGAATGATGGCGAGCCGCGCGAGCCCCTCGAGATCGTCCGCGTCCGTCGCGAGCTCCTGCGCGCGCTGCTGAAAGCGCGCGGCGATGCTCGGGAGCGCCTGAAGCACGAAGAACCAGCTCGCCATCGTCGACGCGTCGACGCGGAAATGCGCCGGCTTGAGTCTCCACGCCAGGCGCGCAAACCGCGCGAGATGAGCCGCGCCGTCGTGAAGGTCCACCCAGCGATGAAGCACCGCCAGCTCGCGGTGCACGATCGCGCGCTCAACGTCACGGGGCCTCGCGCCGAACCCGACGAGCCGCTCGCCCAACATCATCACGATGTCCCACCCGAGACGTAGCGAGCGACCCCAGCGCGTACGCGGCGCCGGACCTTCGAGCAGCCGGAGCGCGCCCCGCAAGGCCTCCATTCCGTCCGCCGGCGCCGCGGTGCGGAGATGAGCGACGCCGCGCTTCCGAAGAAGACGCGCGCGCGTCGTTCGATCCAGGGTCGGAACATCGAGCCCCTTGAGCACCCTCAGCGCTTCCTCTGGCGCGCCTCCGAGCGCGAGCGCATCCGCGAAGTGCTCCTGCGCTTGCGCGTGTGTGGGCGTGATCTCGCCGACGACCTCCGCGCGTCGATCGAGAAGTCGCCGCAGGTGATCCGCTCGCACCCCGTGGTCGTTTTTGGAGCGCGCGTGTTCGGCCGCCGCCCAGAGACTCGTCACGGCCTTCCGCGGATCGCTGCCTCGCCCGAGGTAGTGCGCGAGGGTCGACGGCTTGGCCGCTTCCTCGGACAGTCGCGCACCGATCCGATCGTGAAGCGCGACAAAGACTTCGCGGGGCGCGGACGCGAGCAGGCGCTCCGCGAGCGAGGCGTGCTCAAAGCGATGGGTCGTTCCGTCGTCGTAGAGGTCGCGATCCTCATGGAGGGAAATCACGTTGTGTCGGAGCGCCTCGGCCAGCGCGACCGCGACGTCGCCCCCACACACTTCGCCCAAGACCGCGACGTCGAAGCGCACGCCGAGGGCCGCCGCGACGGTCAGAACGCGTCGTGTCTCCGCGCTCAAGGGCGCGAAACGCGCGTCGAGGACATCCGCGATCGCGTGCCCCAGCTGCGCGTCTGGCGTCACGGTCCACGAACCGTCCGCGTGCCGTTCTAGATCGCCTCGCTGAACCAGAGCCTGGAGCGCGGACCGCAGGAGCAACGGATGCCCCGCGACCTCCACAGGCCACGCGTTGACGAACTCCGGCGGGAGCTCGCCGTGACCGGCGCCGAGAACGCGCTCTGCGAGCTGCACCGCGGCGCTGCGACTGAGCGTGGACAACACGTGACAGTCGTTTGTGATCGCGGCGAGGTCATGCTGCGCAGAAGGGCGCGCGGTCACGAGCAGCAGGAGCTTGAGCCTTCGGCTCTTCGCGAGCTCGAGGGTGCTCTTCAGCACCGCGAGCGAGGCGCGAGAAGCAACGTGGAGGTCCTCCAAGAAGATGCACGTCGGCACATCCGGATCCAGCCCCGCGGTGATCTGCTCCGCGAACTCCTGAACAACGCGGGAGCCGTCCCGCGAGCGACTCATTCGGGCCGTGCTCGCGCTTCCTGGCCTGAGCTTCTTTCGTAACTCCGCGAAGGGCCAAAAGGGAGGAGGTGACTCGATGGGCGCGGGGCTCCCGAGGACCAACGACCACCCCTTCGCGGAGAGCCCACGGACAACGTTGCGGGCCAGCGTGGTCTTTCCGATCCCGCTCGCGCCGACCAGCGCGACGATCGCGGCGGTGCCCGCTTTCACGCTTTGCGCCTTCTCCTCGATTCGATGCGAGAGCGATTCGCGACCGACCAGCCCGCTCGGGAACAGGCCCGGTCCATCGGTCTCGAGCTCGCCCGAGTCGCGGGACAGTGACTCCAAGATAACGTTCAAGCGCTCCGCGACCTCTCGGGCGCTCGATGGACGCGCGTTCTTGTCGCGCATCAGGAGCTGGTCGGTCAGCGCGCAAAGCTCCGCGGGCGCTTCCGGAGCGCGGCTCGCCAGCGAGGGTGCGTCGACCTGAAGTCGCTTCATGAGGCGGTTGATAAACGCGCCGTCGTAAGGAGGACGACCGGTCCATAGCGTGTGAATCAAGCAGCCGACCGCGAAGAGGTCAGAGCGATGATCGAGAGGCTCACCGCGGACCTGTTCTGGGCTCAAGTAGTCGAGCGTTCCGAGCAGCGCTTCCCCCCCGGTGAGCTCGGTCCCCTCGTGCATCGCGACCTTCGCGATCCCGAAGTCGGCGAGCTTGGGTTGGGGTGGCTCGTCGGCTGTTAGCAAGATGTTCGACGGCTTCACGTCGCGATGGACGACACCTTGCGTGTGCAAGTGATCGAGCGCGGACAGGAGCTGCACCAGCACCCCCAGGAGCGTCTCGGTGGACGCACGAATAAGGCGACTGAGATCGCCTCCTGGCGTCAGCTCAGTGACGATGAAGCGCTGCCCCGGCTGCAGCAGCGGTACGTCGTCGCCCACCTCGCCCTGGCTGATCAAGCGGAGGCAATGATCATGGGCGAGCCGCGACATCAGGGCGAACTCGCGACGAAAGCGCGCGACGTGTTCGGGGTCGCGCATGAGCTGCGGATGGAGGATCTTCACCGCGACGGCTTCGCCGGTCTCGATGTCCTCTGCGCTCCAGACCTCTCCTCCGGCGCCGCGACCCAGCGGCGCGTCCAGTCGCCAGCGCCCATCGACGACGCGCTCGTTCAGATCAGGCAGGTACTGAACGACGCCGCGCGTGTCATCCAGGAAGAGGGGCTCCGCGTCCGCTTGGAGCATCGCCTCGAGCTGCCGCGCGAGCTCCAGGTCGCGACCTGCGACCGTCTCGATCCGTCGTCGTTGGACCTCGCTCGGCTGATCGCAGAGCGCTTCAAAGAGCTCCATGAGTTCCGAAAAGTCGACGGCGTTCGCGTTCATGGGAGCGCCCCTCGGCGAACGTTCAGGAGAGGGTCGTTTAGCCATCGAGCTGCGTGCGGAGCCAAGCGCGCGCCCGTCTCCACTCGCGCTCGACCGTCGCCGTCGAGATGACGAGCTCTTGAGCGATCTCGTCCGTCGTCAAACCACAGAAGAACTTCAGCTCGACCACCGTCGCGAGTCGCGGCGACTGGGTGGCGAGCGACGTGATCGCGGCGTCGAGCGCGAGCATGTCCTCCGGCGCCGCCATGAGCGGACGGGTGACCTCCGAAAGAGTCACCCGAAGGCGGTCGCCGCCGCGCTTCTGCGTTCCGGACCGCCGGAAATAGTCGATGAGCACTTGCCGCATCGTCCGGGCCCCGAGGGATACGAAATGGGCTGAGTCCGACACCCGGAGGTCGTGGTCGGCGAGCTTGATGTACGCCTCGTGAACCAGCGCGGTCGCCTGGAGCGTCTGGCTCGCCGGCAAGCCACGAAAGAAGCCATGGGCGATCTGACGTAAGCGCTGATACGCGGCGTCGTCCCAAGCGCCCTCTGGGCCCAGTTCGGCTCTTCCCATCACCATCCGTGGTAGCACCTCGTGCGATCCGCGGAAAGCCAGTACGTTGGATGGAGTTGACTGAGATCATCTTCCTTTGTGCCCTCATGGAGGGAACGAGAAGCGCGCCAGTGTGCCATCACGCTTTCTCAGTACGCACCAACCTCTGCGGTCGGGCGACCTGCATCGAAGGCGCGGCCTGCATCGAAGGTACACGATCCGTGATAGCGTCCCGCGTCGCATCTGCGCGCCAAGGAGCAAACTGTCATGGAAACGGCCGTAGATACTGAAGTTCGCGCGACGAAAGCGCACAAGGCGTGGTGGCTCTCGCAGCCTTCTGTGGCGTTCGCGCGCGACCGCAACTTCTACTTCAAGTACGACCTGACCTGGGCGTTCATCTTCCTCTCGATCATCTCCGTGCTTCACGCGGTGGGATGGCAGGGCATTGGGCTGACCTGGACCTCTCCATGGGCGATCCCGGCGTTCCTCTTCGCGGCCTACGTCCAGGTCCTCAGCGGCGTCTGCGTCCACAACGCGACCCACGGCAACTTCCCGAAAGCGATCAACCGACTCGCGGGCGAAGTTCTCGGCGTGATCATCGGGACGCGCTACGCGACCTGGGAAGTGCTTCACAAGCGCCACCACACGTACTCCGATCACCGCGAGAAGGACCCGCATCCGAACGAGTTGAGCTTTTGGTACTTCTTCATCACCAAGATGCTCCTCGGTCTGGAGGGCAACATTCGGATGCAGCACTTCGAGCGCTTCGGCGAGTCGAAGGCGGCGCTTCGTCGCGACTACGCGCGAACTGGCTTCTCGTTCCTCACGAACCTCACGATGCTCGGCTTCTGGTACTCCGTGCTCGGCATGGTCGGCTTCTTTTACGTGTTCCTGCCGTCGCTCTTGGTCGGCGCGCTTCACGTCAGCCACTTCAACTGGGCGACCCACAACGGAGAGAACGCCGAGGGCATCGAAGACTTCCGCCCGACCAACCTGAACACGGGCATCTACAAGCTCGGCAACATGATCTGCTTTGGCTTGTACATGCACGCGAACCACCACGCCTTCCCGACGTACTTCGACCCGCGAAACCTTCCCGAAGAGAAGGCCGCGCGGGTCGAGAAGCGCCTCGATGCGATGGCGCGTCAGGCCACCGCCTAGCGGTTCCTTAAACGGCGCCGCGTTCGCTCGAGATCCGCACACTCCACGTTCAGCTGCGAGCCGGTCGTGAACGTTCGAAACGGGCCGCTGAACCGTCGACCTGTTCCTTGCTGGATGAAGTCGAACTCCTGCACGGTGCAGTGTCCATCGGGCCAGGTCGCGCCGATCCACGCGCCTCGGTAGCGGCCGGTCACGCGTCCGGTTGGCGAGCGGCGGTATCGCCAGCTGTCGCTTGAGAGAAACGCGAACACCGGGGTCTCGGTCCAGTTCTGGGCAGCGGCCGCGCGGATGGCGCCGAAGATCTGTCGCTCGAGGTTTCCGTTCCGCTGAGCGGGTCGAGGGATCTCAGAGAGGCCCGCGGCTTCAGCCGTACTCGCTTCGGTGATCTGTAGGCGCCCGCTGGCGCTGCCTCCCTCACTGTATGTCCCAGCCCAAATCTGAAACGCGCCGGCTTCACCGGGTGTCGCGATGACCGGGTTCTGTCCGTCGCCGTCGTCGTTGCAGAGCGTGTTGCCGGAAGGTGTCCGCACGACCAACGTCGTGTCACGCTCTGCGGTGAACGCGATGCGAAGCGCCTTGGCGTCACTCGTCGTGATCGTCGCAGTGGGCTCCGTCGTCACGTAGCCACTGCACCCGCGCTCTACCGTGTCGGCTGGGATCGGGCCGCCCGCGGTCGCGGAGAACCCGAGACGCGCGCCCGAGAAGGCGCGCTGGTGTTGGGGCGCGGAAGCGGGCTGAGGAGTTGGCGCCTGACCGTTCGCCTGCCCCGCCGTCGGCGTCGTCGCGTCGCCTTGATGCGTGATCGGTCCGCGCGTCGATCGCACGGTCAGTCTCGCGCGCCCGGCATCTTCCGCGTTGAACGCGCCGACCCACACCCGGTACGTCCCCGAGCCAGTCATCAGAACCATGCCTGGGTTTTGCCCATCCGCATCGTCGTTGCAGAGAACACGTCCTGACGGAGTGGTGACGACGAGCGTGGTGTCGCGGGAAGACGACACCTCGAAACGTGTACGACCGGTGTGGGTCACGTTGATGATGACGTTGGGCCGCGCGTCGATCCGTCCGACGCAGTCCTCGCCGAGAGGTCCGGCATCGACGCTTCCGCCGCTCGTCACCTGTGCCAGCACCACATCGTGATCGGCCGCGTCAAAGCTGTGGGTCCCTTCGCGCGCCGCGCCTTGGGGGTTGAGTCCACCTTGCGCGAAAACGGGCGCCGCGATCATCAAGAGGAGGCATGTGAGACCGGCAACATTATTCATGACCCGCAATCTCGTGATGTTCCCGACCCGCGCAAGTCCATGTCCGCAAAGACTGCAGACAGCCTGTATACGCTCAGTCGGCCAAGGCGCGCCGAACGAGCCAGAGCATGATCAGGGTCACGCGACCGCCTTCACCTCACGGGACCCGTCAGGAACGAGCGGGAGCCCAAGGTCTCGGCGGTTTCCGAAGAACGCGCCCAGAAAAGCGCCCAAGAGCCCACCAAAGGCCGCCCCGTGCTTTCCGAAAAAGCTCCCGAGGACTGCGCCAAACATGCCGCCAGCACCGGCGAAGGCGGTTTGCTGCGCGTGGCCCCGACGCTCGGCTTCATGTCCGACTTTCCCTACGATCTCGCCCATTTTCTGGTTCTCGACGAGGTTTCCAAGCTTCTTGATGTCCATGTCTGACTCCTTTGTGACCAGGGCACATTCTTTCGCCCCCGATCATTCACACATGCATAAGATGACCACGTAGCTTTACCTGTCAATATGGATTCAACTCGTTTGTGAGAGAAAGCCAGTGATGGAATGATTCTCAGGGACTATCTTTGGGTCCGTGGCCGTCTCAGGAGAACCTCAAGTTCACGCCCTCGTCGTGGGGAAGATCATCGCCTCCTTGCGTGAGAGGAAGGCGCTCTCTCAAGCGGCGCTCGCGCAGGAGGTCGGTCTGACCCAGCCCACGCTCTCCCGCGTGGAAAGAGGACAGGCACAGATCGACCTCTTCACGTTCTCGCGAATCGCAGCGGTGTTCGGAATGAGCGGCTCGGAACTGATGGGTCGCGTGGAGCTCACGCTGGCGCGGACCCAGCAAGCCGCACAGGGAGTCGCCCCGGTACAACAGCCGGACCAACCTTGGTGGCAATCCGCGCTCTCCGCAGGTGGCCTCTCGGGGCTCGGCGGCTTGGTCGCCTTCGCCGTCGGCGCTGCGCTCGAAGAACGTGCGAAGAAGGACGACGAGTAAGTCCGAACAGACCGTTCAAAAGAAAGGGTGCGTTTCCGCATGGTCGGTTCAGTCGAAGCGTCGGAGGAACATCGCATGCGTACATCCACGTTTCTTATCGCGGCCGCTCTCACTCTCAGCACCGCGGCCTGCGACGATCCCGCCGACGCGGTCCCTGCCGCGGAGACCGCGCCCCCCGTGGTCGATGAAACGGAACCCTCTCCGCCCGCCGAACCCGCTCCGGCGCAGAACACTGGCCCGCTCGCCATCGACGCTGCGCGATCCACTGTTGGGTTCACCGGCTCCAAGGTGACCGGTAGCCACACCGGAAGCTTCGGGGAGTTCACCGGCGCGATCACCTACCGCTCCGCGATCGAGTCGAGCTCGGTCGAGATCACGATTCAGATGGCCTCGGTCACGACGGACTCCGAGCGCCTTACCGGCCACCTGAAGGCCGACGACTTCTTCGGCGTCGAGACCTTCCCGACCGCGACCTTCCGGTCCTCCGAGATCGTCTCCGCGCCCTCGAGCGAGAGCGGCACCACGCACAACGTGACCGGATCGCTCACGCTCCACGGTCAGAGCAAAGACATCCGCTTCCCGGCGACGATCACCGCCAACGACCAAGAGGTCACCGCCCAGGCCGAGTTCTCGATCAACCGAAAAGACTTCGGCATCGAGTACGCCGGGATGCCGGACGACTTGATCCGCGACGCCGTCGTCATCCGCTTCAACGTGGTCGCCCCGCGCGCTCAGTAGCCGCGTCGCCGCGACCTGCTAGCCTACCGTCCTCATGAGCGACCTCCCGAAGTCGGGCCTCTACCGAACCACCCAGGCCCACCCCCTCGCGCCAGACCAGATCCCCTCGGGTCGCTTGGTCTACGTTGGAAAGCGCGGCGACGACATGTTCGTCGTGCACCCGCAGCAAAACGTGAAGAACCGATGGTTCTGGAGTGAGCCGACGGTTCCGCTCACGGATGCGAGCTGGGGACAGACCCTCAAGCCGCTCCGCGCGGAGGGCTTCTACTCGCTTCCGGAGACCATGGACCTCGACGGCGGTGGGCGCTGGATTAAGAACGCGATCGTGCAGCTTGGGTACGACCGAACCGGCGCGGCGATCCTCTTCATCGCCGAGCGGCGCGAAGGGAGCGAAGAGAACTCCCTCTTCTTCAGTGACCGCGGCGTCAAGATCAAGGACGACCTGCTCGCGCGCCTCACCTGGGCACCCATCCTCCCGGTGTCCGCGGATCGTGATCGCACGATTCACTGACCCGCTCGCGCCGTACCGAACCTACGCGGCGCTGCTGCTCCTCATCGCGTGCGGGTCGTCGCCCTCGGGTACGTTCGAAGACCCGCTGAGCTACCTCTCGTTCGAGCGCGACCGGGGCGAAGAGGCCCGCTCGATCCACGCGCGCTTTGAAGCGCGCGGGCTCACCGCCATGACGCTCGCGGGCGAGACCTTTCACGTCGTCGCGGCGCGCGGCGAGACCAGCGCGGTCCGCGTGATCACCTCGCGCGGGATCGCGTTCGCGCTCGACGCGCCTTCCGATCGGCACACCGCCGAGGCCGTCACGCTGCTCAGTCTGGACGGCGGACGCGGACACGACGTCGACCTGGACGGTCACGAAGAGGTCGCGCTCGCGCTCTCCGACGACGAGCGGAGGTGCTTGCTCTTCGTCCGTGTCCTCGCGGACGGCGCGACCCAAGCGGTCCCGCTCGATCTGGCCGATCGACACGCGGAGCCATGCGTCCTCGCGCTGGAGGACGTCACGGGAGACGCACGCGTCGAAGCGATCGTCGCGCTGCGCTTTCCGGGATTCGCGATCCCGACCGAGGTTGTCGCGCCCTTTTCGCTCGGCGCGACCTGGCGACTCCAGACGCGAGCGCCTCGGTTCTTTACGCTAGAGCGCGAAAAACGCGTTCGCGCGAGGGACGCTGAGCAGGCCCTTCGTCACGCGATCGAGCTCGCACTCATCGCGCAGCTCGAGGGCGCCCCCTTTGACGAGCAGCTCGCCGCCTTCAACGCTCGCGTCCAGGCGAGCGCACACTCTTTGGATCCGGGTCAGGTCCGCGAGGCCCGCGCCGTCATCGAGCTCCAGCGCGCGGTCAGCGCAGCGCCCGAAGACCGGAACGATCTGCCCGCGAGCGATGCGTCCGGCACAGACCATGGCGATCCATCGAGGCTTAGAGCGTCGCCGGCGTCAGCGCCGCGGTGAGCGCGTCGCGATGCGCGCGCCGCATGTTGATCACGCGCAACGTGAGGTCGAAGCGACCGTCGTCACGTCGCTTGCTCCCGCCACACTTCGCTTCGACGGGGATCGAGACCTCGGTCAGGCCGACGCTTAAGCGAATCGGTGTACCCGGAGCGTAGGGCGCGGGCCCGATCGCCTGCATCTGATCACGAACCAGAGAGAGCAGCTCGCCCTTCCCTTCCCGAAACTCGCACTCGATGCTCACTCGTTCTTTCCTCGTCGCTCTTTGCCGCTCCGGACCGCCGCGCGCGCTTCCTTGAGGTCGACCTTCTTTTTGATCTCATCGCGCTGATCGCCGACGCGCTTGCCGCGCCCCAGTCCGAGCTGAACCTTCGCGACCCCATTTTTGAAGTACACGAGGGTGGGGACCAGGCTGTAGCCGCGCTGCGCCAGCTTCCCGCGGAGCCGCTCGATCTCGCGCCGGTGAAGCAGCAGCTTGCGCCGTCGTCGCGGGTCGTGCCCGTAGGGTCCCGCTTGTTCGTACGGCGCGATGTGCATCTTCAAGAGAAACATCTCGTTGCGCTCGAGCGAAGCGTAGGCCCCGTCGAGATCACCGCGGCCCTGTCGGAGGCTCTTCACTTCCGAGCCCTTGAGGACCAAGCCCGCCTCGAGCTTCTGCTCGATCTCGTACCGCTGAACCGCTTTCGGGTTCCGGCAGACCAGCTGCTCCATACCGGGAACGCTCTTGTCGACGCGCTGCTTTTTCGCCACGAGAGGCGTGTACCACGGGATCGGTGGCGGGGCTCGCGCGGTCCCTACTCTTCTGCGAAGCGGCGAAAAGCGATCAGGAGCCGCGCCGAGGGTTCACTACACTCGACGACCTTCTCGCCCGCGTGATCTCCGAGTACGCCGACGTTACTCGCGGAAGAAGCTGGAGAGCTCCGACTGCAGCTCACTTACCATCGCGTGCGACTCGCCGCGCGTGACGTCGCCGTCGTTCAACGCGAGGACATTAAGCGCGCGAAGAACACTGAGCGCGATCTCCAGCTTCGGCTTCACGACTGTTTCCGCGAGCTCGAGCTCCCCTGAGAGCGTCATCGCTTCGCCGAGCTTGAGCGTGTTCTTGACCCACTCTTTCTTTGGCGTCGGTTCCTCGAGCTGCGCCGCCGCGCGCAAGCCGAGCCGGATCGCTTCGAGGTCCGCCCGCAACATCTCGCTCAAGGTTCGCCCAAGACCGGGTCGTGCCCGCAACGCGTCGCCGTCTCGCGCGAGCTCACCTGCGACCACCATCTCGAAGATCCGCTCCTGCAGGCGTTCTCGGTCCAGCTCACCGCCGGGTTGAACAAGCGCGGCGAGCCGCTCGACCTGATCGATCAATGCCTCCTCAGTCAAGCTCCCCGCGCCGAGCGAACAACTGATCAAGGCGTAGGGCCGAAAGAAGTGCGCGACGGTGTTCATCGCGTACTCAAGCGCGACCCGGCGGGTCTCGCGAAGGCGATAAATGGGTCCGTTGGGTGTGTCGTGAGTGCGGAGGTGCCCCGCTTCCTCGAAGAGCGTGATCGCTTCGTCGATGGTCGCGACGCGCAAGACCCCGTTCGCGTCCCGGAGCGTGTCAGCCGAGCTCGCCTCTGCGCGGTCGAGGACGTTGAGGAGCTGCTCGCACCGCGTTAGTAGCTCGTCGCGCAGCACGCCCTTACGCCGATGCATCAGCAGCGCCGTCGCCACCAGCGCGGCGGGCGTCACCATCGTGACGCGCTCGATCTCTTCGACGGTGTGACGCGCGAAACGCTGAATGAGCGCGCGTCGCTGCGGCTTGCTGAGGTCCTCGAAACCGTCCACGCCGTGACGCTCGCGTGCGTCATCCACGAGCTCCTTGAACGTCGTCACCTCGCCAAACTGAACGTAGAGTCGACCGTAGCGGCTGCGCAGGATCTCCGGCGCGCTGAGGAGACCTCCGACGCCTTCCTTCTTCTTCTCGCCGCCCGCGAGCTCCTTTTCATACGAGCGGCTCTCCACGACGCGCTCGTAACCGATCGAGATCGGGACAAATGAGACGACCTTGCCGCGGTTCATCGCGGCCGCGTCGACGACCATCGAGAGCAAACCAAACTGAGGCGCGCGGAGCTTGCCTGTACGGGAGCGACCGCCCTCGATGAAGAACTCAATCGCGAAGCCTTGGGCGAGCAGCTTCCGCATGTAGGCGTCGACCAAGGCCGGGTAGAGCCGATTGCCCTTGAACGAGCGACGAATGAAGAAGGCGCCGCCGCGACGAAGCGCCGGACCAAGCGGGAAGAAGCTGAGGTTGTCCCCCGCTGCGATGAGCGGCGGGTTGAGCGAGTTGATGTAGAGCACGTAGCTCAGGACCAAGTAGTCCACGTGGCTCTTGTGGCTCGGCAGCAAGACGACCGCGCCTTCCCGAGACGCTGCCCGGAGCCGCGCGATGCCCTCCTGGTCCACTTCGATCCCGTCGTAGATCTTGGTGAAGACCCAGCGCAGACCGCGGTGCATCAGCGACACCATGTACGGCTGCTGATTCGCCTGAAGACGATTCAAGATCTTCTTCGCCTCGGCCCGCACAGCCGGCAGCTCACGTTTTGTGCTCTTCGCCCGCGCCTCCATATGCGAGCGAACACGCGGCGAGCGCAGCAGCTCTTCTTGAATGCGGCCCGGCGTCTTCTTGGTCGGCCCGAGCACCAGTGTGCGCTCGCGCTCGATCCGTCGCAGGAGCGCGTATCGGATCTTGTCCGCGATCTGTTCGTCGGTGAGCTCAAGGTGCTCGTCGATGAAGGAGCTCAGGTCGAACGGCTCGCCTGCCCGGAGCCTCGCGTTCCGGAAGTTGAAGAGGAATTGAAAGAAGACGCGAAAGCGACCTGGCCACTCGACCGGCCCAAAAAAGAGGTCGGCGATCCCGCGGCGCGCCGACGGAGGTCGCATGCTCCAAACGAAGGTCTGCGGCATCAGCAAGATCGGTTCGTCAAGGTGGCGCTGCGCGGCGACCAAGCTCTTGAGAAGATCGATCTCGAGCTCCTCCCCTTTGACGCTCTTGTCGAGCTTACGGCGGAGGCGCGGGGGTTTGCGCAGGAAGAGCAACGCGCTGTGCCCGCCCCGGACGACGTCGCTCAGCGCTTGGTCCTCGGGGACCTGCCGGCGAAAGCGAAGACGTCGCTCGCCTTTGCCGAACGGCTCCAAGATCCACAGCCCCAGATCGTTCACGAAGCGGATCAGCGGGAGCCCGAAGCGCTTGATCAAAAAGTCGAGGCAGAGGAAGTCGAGCACGGAGATCGCGCGCATCACGTAGATGACGACTCCGCGAGATGAGGCCTCCCGAACCGCCTCGACGAAGGCATCGTCGACCAGGAGATGCGAGAAGAAGCGGCGGTAGAGCCACCGGAGAATCCGGCTGGGCTCGTAGGGTCTGGCGCTCAGGCTCCCGTGCGCAGATCGCTGCGCAGATCGCGTCGAGAGCGCGCTCGAGTCGCGCGTCGACGCGTCCGGAGCTTCGCCGTCTCTCATGCCGCGACCATAGCAGCTCCTGCCGACTGGAAAGGGCCCTACTGGCGCGGCGGCCGGACCGCTGATATGCACCGCTCGTGCGTGACGACCACGAACTTGGGCGCCCCTTGCCCCGGGTCTCGATGCCGCTCCTCGCGGAGGAGCGACGAGCGAGCGTCATCCGTCAGCGCGTCGGCGCCGTCGTCATGTTGCTCGGGCTTGTGGGCGGTGGTTACTGGCTCTTCTTTTCGGGTGACGGGGAACCCGAGCCGACCGAATCCGCGCCGCAAGAGCCGATCGCGACCGCCTTCGGAACGGATATTGAGCCGCCCCCCACCGCGATGCCCGCGCCAGGTCAGGAGCCCGCTGCTGAGCCCGAGCCCGCCGAGGTCGAAGAAGAGCGACCGAGCACCGCGGAAGAGAGCAGTCAGCGACCGGTCACGGCCGGCGCGATCTCAAGGCACGACGCGCGCTTTGGTGAAGCGCGGTTCTTTCGTGAGGCCGTTCGAAACGCCGGCCTCACCGCGGAGGAAGCCGCGTCGCTGGAACGCGCGCTCGACGGCGTGCTCGAATTCCGGCGCTGCCGCCCGCGTGACCGGATGTCACTCGAGCGCGACACCGACGGGAACCTCGTCCGCTTCGAGTACCGAAAGAGCGCTACCGAGTACTACGTGATGACGCGCGCCGCCGATGGGTCGATGAGCGGCGAAAAGGTGGAACGCGAGATCGAGCGCGTCCGCGTCGCGCGCGGCGGTCACGTGACCTCTTCCCTCGGCGACGCCTTCACCCGAGCCGGCCTCGGTCGCTCGGTCGTCGGCACCTTCGTCGAGGCGTTCGGCACCAAGGCGCGCTTCGCCAGCCAAGCGCGACGCGGTGATCGCTTTCGCGTGGTCGTGGAAGAAGAGCTCGTCGATGGCGAGCACCTGCGCTGGGGCACCGTCCACGCGCTGGACTACGTCGGCGAGAACACGGGCGAGCTCTCGGCGTATCGCTACGAACATCGCGGACGACCGGACTACTACGACAGCACCGGCCGCTCGCTCAACGGGAGCTGGCTCCGCGTCCCGCTCCACTACGAACGCATGAGCTCTCCCTTCGACCCGCACCGGATGCACCCCATCTTGCGACGCGTGCATCCGCACAACGGGATCGACTACGCGGCCGCAACCGGGACCCCCGTGTGGGCCGCCGCCAGCGGCACGATCACGCACGCCGGCCCGAAAGGCCCCAACGGCAACCTGGTCTCGATCCGCCACGAGAACGGCTACTCGTCGCACTACGCGCACCTTCACCGCATCCAGAGCGGCATTCGGCCAGGCGTCGAAGTTGAGCAGCGCCAGCTGATCGGCGCCGTCGGGACCACCGGTCGCTCTACCGGTCCGCATCTTCACTTTGGCGTGAAACGCAACAGCTCCTGGATCGATCCCGCGCCGGTGCTCGACGGTCCGGGTCGCATGCTGCCCGCGGGTCCCTTGGGTCGCTTTCGCAACCTCCGCCGTCGTCTCGATCGCGAGCTCGCGGCGATCGAGGTCACCCCGCTGCCTGGCAGCAACGCTGAAGAAGACGACGAGAACGAAGACACAGAGACCGAGCCTTCGGATGAAGCCGGCGACTGAGCCCTCCCGGACCGCGCTCAAGAAGAAGCTCAACGCGCTCGTGGCGACCTTCGACTTCGAAGCGCGCGTCGCGACCGATCCCGTTCGCTTTCCGAGACGCTATGCGGACCCGCTCGACCAAGAGATCGTCGGTTTGGTCGCGGCCTCGCTCGCCTTCGGGAACGTGGTCGCGATCGGCAAGAGCGTGGAGCGGGTGCTCTCCGTCTTGGGCCCCTCGCCTCACGCGTCCGCGCGCCGCCGGGAGCGGACCCTCGCGCGGGCCCTCGATGGCTTTCGACATCGCGTGTACCGAGGCGAGGACGTCGCCCGAGCCGTCAGCCGCGCCGGCCACCTTCAGCGAACGCACGGCAGCCTCGGCGCGTTCGCGTCAGCCGAGATCGAGCGACATGGATTTCGCGAAGGTCTGGCCGTGGTCTCGGACGCGTTACGTGGACCCGGAACGCCGAGCCGAGGTCTTCAGCACTTGCTGGCCGACCCGCGCCGCGGCTCCGCGTGCAAACGACTGCTCCTCTTCTCGCGCTGGATGATCCGGCCGAACGACGGCGTCGACCTCGGGCTCTGGCCGACCTCGCCGCGCGAACTGGTCATCCCGGTCGATACCCATGTTCATCGCATCTCGAAGAACCTCGGGCTGACCAACCGCAAGAGCGCGGACTGGCGCGCGGCCGAAGAGATCACCGCGACCCTCCGCACCTTCGATCCGGAAGATCCGGTGCGCTACGACTTCGCGATCTGCCATCTCGGCGTTTCTCGTGCGTGCCCAAGCCGCCGCGACGACACCCTCTGTGAGGGGTGCTCCCTTCGCCCCGTCTGTCGCCAGTGGGCGGAAGCACGATCCTGACGCGGTCGCCGCTCGACCAAGACCAGTACCGGCGTGTAGAAGGGCCTCATGCCGTTGTCCTTTGCTCGCGGGGTCGCGCTCGCCATCATCGCCGCGCTGTGCAGCCCCGTCACCGCGCACGCAGACGAGGTCGTCAATGGACCTTGGGTGATCGACGTGGGACATGATGCCGCGACCGTGCTCTTCGAGCTCGCGGACCCGGCCTCCGCGAAGCTGACGCTGGAAGCGGAGACATCGGGCGCCACCGCGGATACGGAAGCGAACAGCGAAGCGAACACTGCGGCAGAAACCGGGTCTACCGAAACGGACGCGGAGCCAAGCGCAGACCCGGAAGCGGACCCGCTGGCGGTCGACGTAGAAGACACCGACGGGGAAGGCACAGTCGTCGAAGCGGTCGAAGCGGTCGAAGCGGTCGAACCGGTCGAAGCGGTCGAACCGGTCGAGGCGAGCAGCGCGATGACCGTAGAGTCCGCTTCCTCGCGTCTACACATCGTCGCGACCCGCGCGCTTCAAAGCGACACCCGGTATCGGTTCCTCGTGCAGGACGCGAACGGTGCTGAGCTCGCGGAGGGATCGTTTCGGACCGCGCCGGATCCCGCGACCGACGCGCCCTTCCGGTTCTTGGCCTACGGCGACAACCGCACCGACCACGACGCGCACCGCGCGATCATCGAGCGCATGCGCGAACAAGAGAACGTCAGGCTCTTGCTTCACACGGGAGACATGGTCGCGACGTCGACGCGAGAGAACTGGAAGATGTTCTTCGATATCGAGGGCGAGCTCCTTCGGCGAACTCCCCTCATCCCCGCGCTCGGCAACCACGAGCTGTATGGCGCGGGTGGGCGCGACCTCTATCGCGCCTACATGACGCCATCACGACCGGAAGGGCCCGACTACTTTGCGCGGCGACATGGTTCCACCCTCTTCGTCGCGCTTGACAGCAACGATTCGTTCGAGAGCGGTGCGCAGCGAACCTGGCTCGAGGAGACGCTCCGAGAGGCGCGCGCCGACGACACCGTCCGCTACATTATCGCGTCCACGCACCACAGCCCCATGAGCAGCGGTGCACATGATGACCACGAAGCCATGCATGAGCTCGGGGTCGTCGCCTTGCTCAAGCAGTACGAGGTTGACCTCATCTTCGCGGGTCATGACCACGGGTACGAACGGGGTGATCGCGACGGGCTCAAGTACATCGTCGCGGGCGGCGGGGGCGCGCCACTCTACCCTGTCAACCGCAGACACCCAGGCCAGCTCGCCTTCCAATCCGTCCATCACTTCTGCGTCGTCGACGTCTCCGAAGCGCGCGTCGACGTCACCGTGTTCCTAAAAGATGGGTCCACGTTGGAGTCGTGCGGATTTTCGCACGGCGAAACCTGGAGCTGCGCGGACGGAACCAAGGAAGGTCCCATCGGTGGGGTGAGCGCGCTCGAGTTCCACCTCTCGCGACGTTGGCCTCGCTACCTCGGGGCGCTCGCCGTTTTCGTCGTGCTCATGATCGTCGTCCGGCGGATGCGCAACGCGCGAGCCTAAGCTACCGTGTCCCCGTCTATGGAGCGGGACCTCAGCGGACGGTGCGGGACGTGTGGCTTCTTCGTGAAGATGTCCACGGACGACGAGGGCAAAAGCCTCGGTGAGTGTCGTCTTGGGTGCTGGCCCTCCCCGCTTCGCGACACGGCGACCTGCCCACGCCACAAGGCGGTTGGTCAGTCGTTCAAGGATTCCCTCCGTCGTAAGCGCGTCGCGGGTGCCCCCCGCAGGTACAGCGCGGGCGACGTCGGCGAGCAGCGCCTAAACATTCCAAAAGAGATCGGGATCGAGATGGACCAAGAACAGTTTCGCCAAGTGCTCCGCGAGGTTCTGCTCGACGAGCTCGGTGTTCGAGACGTGAAGATTGGTGATCGCTGGGCCGATGGCGAGATCGTGATCAAGCCGGGCAAAGAGGGAACGCAGGAGAAGAAGATCCCGATCGATATCTTCTTCAAAAAGATCGTGGGCGTTCGCGAGAAGCTTCGGGTGCTGGAACAGAAGGTCAACGGAAACAAGAAGCTCTCCGGCGACGACAAAGT
Organism: uncultured bacterium; assembly: GCA_938024995.1. Lineage (GTDB taxonomy): Bacteria > Myxococcota_A > Polyangia > Polyangiales > Houyiibacteriaceae > CALJDU01. Next base: position 72,191 of record CALJDU010000036.1, on the reverse strand, counting down.
TCAGCTTCAGCAGTACATCACTGCCTGCTATGGCTCGCTCACCACGTTCAATGTCCTGTTCAAAGAAAAGTCGGATCAGTTCGTCGGCCAAAAGAAGTAGGCCCCTCCCGACCCACCTCGCTTGCGCGCTGATCGCGCTCCTCCTGCTCGGGTGCGGCTCGTCGCGCGAAACATCCTCCGTCGGAACGACCCCGTTACGCGAACGGCAAGCCCCGATCGAGCTGACGCTTCGCGTCCCAAACGGTCAGTGGATCCACCTCGGCGATCTTCGCGGAACGCCCACCCTTCTCTTCATCTTCGCGACCTTTGACGGGGTGAGCCAAGCGGCGCTCCGGCCGACCTCACGGTTCGCGCGGAGGCACGGAGAGGACGTGCAGGTGCTCGGTGTCATCGCCCAGCCCAACGCTGGCACGTTCGCCGAGGTCTTCACGAGCGCGCTCCATCCGCCGTTTTCGATCACGTACGATCCAGACGGTCGGGTCGAGCAAGGGACCAGCTCGCTCGGCGTGATTGACGCGGTCCCGATGTACATCATGATCGACGCGGAAGGGTACGTACGCGAGCGCCACGTCGGCTTCCCCAACGCGCAGACCCTCGAGCGGCTGCTCGAAGCGACGACCATCTCTCGTTAGATCGGCGAGACAGGATCCGCGATCCCTTGCTCGGTCCAGAGCGTTCGCAGCGCGTCGCCCACCGTCGCGTCGATCAAGGCCTTCACCTCCGCCGCTGTTCGTAACGTGAGCGCCTCGGTCGCCATCTCTGCGAGCTGCTTAACCTCCACGCGCCGGATGCACTCCCGAACGAACACGAGCGCGGAGGGCGGAACCGAGAATTCGCGATAGCCCAAGCCAAGCGCGAGCGGGAGCGCGAGGGGATGGGTCGCCACGTCTCCGCAGATCGACACCGGGCGCCCTGACGTTTCTGCCGCGACGCGGATGCTGTGGAGCAGTGAAAGGATCGCTGGCGAGAGCGGATCCGCGAGATGAGCGAGCCTCGGATCAGAACGATCGACGGCGAGCGTGTACTGGATCAGGTCGTTGGTCCCGACCGCGAGGAAGTCGACCTCTTCGCTGATCGCGCAGACTTGAAGCGCAGCCGAGGGGACCTCGATCATCGCGCCAACCGCGACGTCACCAAAGGGCTCCTCGCGATCTCTGAGTTCCGCGCGGCACTCCTCGAGCAAGACCTTCACCGCGCGGAGCTCGGACACCGTCGAGACCAAGGGGAAGAGCACCCGAATTTCGTGCTGATGAGCGGCGCGAAGGACCGCGCGGAGCTGCGTCCTCATCAGGGAACCCCGCCACATCGTGAGGCGAATCGCGCGGAGCCCGAGGGCGGGATTGCGGGAATGCCCGAGGCGGTGCCCGGAGGGAAGCTTGTCTCCGCCGAGGTCGAAGGTCCGTACCACCACCACATCGCCGACCGCTCGTGCAGCTTCCCGATATGCCGCGACCTGAGCGTCCTCGCTGGGCGGTTCGTCCGCGTCCAAGTAGAGGAACTCGCTACGCAACAGACCGATGCCGCGGGCACCGCACCGAACCGCCCGCGACGCTTCTCGAGGCAGCTCAACGTTGGCGCGCAGCGTGACCTCCACCCCATCAACGCTGACCGCGTCTCCGCCCTCGCTCACGAGCGACGATCGATAGGCGCGATATCGCGCGCCCCGGGCGGCCACCTCATCGGCCTCACGCGCGGTCGGTCCGACGATCACGCGCGCGTTGGTTCCGTCAACGATCAAGCGCTCGGCGTCACGCACCGCGGACACGATCCCGCGCGCGCCCACCACCGTCGGCACGTCAAACGCGCGCGCCAAGATCGCGGTGTGGCTTCGCGCGCTCCCTGTCGCGGTCACGAGCCCCTCTACGTTCCCGGTGCTCAAGAGCTGGACCGCGTCGGCGGGAGAGAGCTCATGGGTCACGAGCACGTTGCCGCCGTTCGGGAGCGTCAGCGTCTCCCCTCGCAGGTGCCGCAGAATGTGCTGACCCACATGCTCGATGTCTTCTGCGCGTTCCCGAAAGTAGCTCGCTGACGAAGCGAGCAGCGGCGACTTGAGCTCGTCCACCGCGGCTCGAAGCGCCCAGTCCGCGCTGACCCCTTCGTCGTCGATGCGGCGCTTGATCGCACGCGCCAAGAGGTCGTCCCCGTGCATCATCAAGTGGACGTTGAGGACCAGCTCTGCGTCGTGCCCGGCGAGCTCTGCCCGCGCGTTCGTGAGCTCGGCCCGCGCACCCTCCATCGCCTCGGCCAGGCGTTGATGCTCCGCGGCGATGTCTCCCGCCGGTGTCTTCCGCACCGCGCGGCCTCGTGAGATCACGACCGCGGACCCCACCGCGGTCCCGGCACAGGCCGAGAAGCCGCGGAACAGCGTCCTCAACGCGGCTCTCCGAAACGGTCCGCGATCAGCGCGCCGATCTTTTCGACCGCCTCGGACGCGTCTTCTCCGGTCGCGCGCACCGTTACCGACGATCCTTTCGCGCCGCACAAAAGGAGCACGCCCATGACGCTCTTGGCGTCGGCGACCTGACCTTCTTTTTCGAGCTGCACGGTCGACGAGAACGAGCCCGCTAGCTTGACCAGCTTGGCCGCGGCGCGCGCGTGCATGCCCAGCTCGTTGATGATCGTGAAGGTCCCGACCTGCGTCACGTCCGCTTCACTCGGTCTTTGTCGCGGTGCGCGACGACCAGGTCGCCCCCGCGGTACGTCGTCCGCAGCTTCGTCGCCAGCTCCTCGCTCACGGCCACGCTTCGGTGTCGGCCGCCGGTGCAGCCGATGCCGATCGTCAGGTACGCCTTCCCCTCTTCGGCGTAGCGCGGGAGGAGAAACGAGAGCATCGGGACGAGGTGCTCAAGCAACCTCTGCGTGTCCTCTTGTTCAAGCACGTACGCCGAAACCGCGGGATCGATCCCCGTCTTCGGGCGGAGCTCCGGAACGAAGTGAGGGTTCTTGAGGAAGCGCAAATCGAACACAAGATCAGCGTTCACCGGCGCGCCGTGCTTGAAACCAAACGAAACGATCCGCACGGTCATCGAGCGCCCCGGCCCGCCGCGCGCGATATGTCCGACGATCGCGCGACGCAGATCGTGCACAGACATGTCCGTTGTGTCGACGACGTGGCGCGCCCGCGCGCGGAGCTCCGCGATCCGCTCTCGCTCTCGCCCGATCCCTTCGAGCACATCGCCATCGGGCGCGAGCGCGTGAGGACGACGCGTCTCGCTGAAGCGGTGCACCAAGACCTCGTCGCTGCAGTCCAAGAACACGAGCTCGATGTCGTGACCTTGCGCGGTCAGGTCATCGAGGACCGCGGCCGCGTCGGTCAAGAACGAGCCGGTCCGAACGTCCACGCCGAGCGCGAGCCGAGCCCGCTCTCCCTCGGCCGCCAACATCGAGACCGCCTCAGGCGCGAGCGCGGGAGGGAGGTTGTCGATGCAGAAGAATCCAAGGTCTTCGAGGACACCAAGCGCGGTGCTGCGCCCGGCTCCGGAAAGGCCTGTCACGACCACGACGTGCAGGTTCGCCACGCGCGGAGTGTACCCTACTCCTCGGAGTCGTTGCGGGGTCCATCGCCCGCCACCCCGGTGGCCTGCTCCAGTCGCGCCACGAACCGCTCCGCAGCGTCGAAGCCGGCCCGTTTGAGCAGCTCATTTCGCGCGGCGACCTCAAGGATGACCGCCATGTTGCGACCTGGTTGGACGGGAATCTCCAGCTTGGGGATCTCGGTCGCCAAAACCCGCTCCACCTGCGGGTCGAGCCCGAGGCGATCGGGGCTCGCCGAAGAGCCTGGCCGAAGCTCGATCACCAGCTGTACTTCACAGCGCTCGCGAACGGCGGTCGCGCCGAAGAGCTCACGCACATTCAAGATCCCGACCCCGCGAACCTCCAGGTGATGACGCAAGAGCGCGGGCGGCTCACCGATGATCGTGCCGCTGGGGTCGCGTTTGAGGATGACCTGATCGTCCGCGACCAAGCGATGACCGCGCTCCACCAAGAAGAGCGCGCACTCGCTCTTGCCGATCCCGCTCGGGCCGCACAACAACGTGCCGATTCCATGAACATCAATCAGCACCCCGTGCACGGTCTCTTGAGGCGCCAAGAGCACATCGAGCGCTCCATGCAGCGCGCTGATCGTGCGGCTTGACCGCGCGCTGGAGATCACCAACGGCGTCTCCGTTTCTCGCGCCGCGGCGAGGAGCTCCGGCAGAGGCGCCACCCCGCGCGTCACCACAACCAGCGAGAGGGCGAGCTGAAAGAGACCCCGCGCGCGCGCCGCTCGGGTCTCCGCATCGAGTGACTCGAGGTAGCTGATCTCCGTTTCACCAAGGATCTGGACCCGCGATGGAACGATGCCGACGCTGTGACCCACGAGCACCAAGCCGGATTTCTGAATCCGCGGATGCGCGATCGGGCGCGACAAACCCGTCGCTCCGGCAACAAGACGAGTCAGTGAAGCGACCTCTTTGACGCGCAAGAGCTGCGACACAGGGATCGAGTTCGCGGGAGCCAGCGACGAGGTTCGTTCGGTCACGCTCCATCCTAGATCGAGTTCGGGTCGGGCGCGCGTCCCGTGAACTTTGACGAGCGATTCTCGGCGTGCGACGCAGAGGCGTGTGGTTCTCGGTTCGCTTTGGCGCTCTCCTCTTCGGCGCGCTCGTCGTCGCGTGCGCCCCGTCGCAGGCGTCTGAACCCGAGCCGGTTGAAGAAGCCGAGCCACCATCCAGAACGGTCGAAGCGGTTGACCCACCCGTTGCCGTAGCGCCGCCGGAGCCCCCCGCCCCGCCTCCGCTCGTGGACCAACCGGTCGACCTCACGCCGCGCGCCAAGACCGATCGACCCGCGGTGACCGAGGAGCTCACGCTCACCCTCGGCTCGCACCCGGTCCCCGATGGCGCGCCCAACATGATCGCGCATCTCCCGGAGGGCTTCGACGCGTCGGGCCCGCTCCACGTCGTGATGTTCCTGCATGGGTGGCAAGGTTGTGCTCGGGTCCTCGCGCTCTCAGGGCGAACGCGCTGCCGGCGACGGGACCGCCAGAAGACCGGGTGGGGGCTCATTGAGCATCATGACGCCGCGGGGCTCGCGACGGTTTTCCTCGTGCCGCAGCTGCTCTACAAAGAGCGCGACGGAAGTCCGGGACGGTTCTACGAAAACGGGTTCGCGCGGGACCAAGTTGCCGAGACGCTGACCGCGCTGGAGCTCGATCCCGCGCAGCTTCAATCGGTCACACTCGTCTCGCACAGCGCGGGTTACGAAACCGCCGTGACGATTTTGAACCAAGGCGAGATCCCGGTTCGCGCGGTCGTCCTCCTCGACTCACTCTATGGCAGCCGCCCGGTCTTCGAGCGTTGGTTCGAGCGCGACGAGCGCCACCGCATCGTCTCCATCTTCACGGGCAACGGCGGCACCGCCCGAGAAAACCGGTCGCTCGCGCGCGCGTTCCCTTCGCATCGCGTCGACCTGGAGACCTCCGAAGACGAGCTCCCCATCGCGGTCCGCAACCACCGTCTGGTCGTCGCTCACTCGCCGCACTCGCACGGTTCGATCCCGCGTCGCCATCTCGCGGGAGCGATCGCGCGTCTCCCGATCCCTCGGCTCCGCTAGCCTGCGAGAGCGGCTACCTCCCGACGGCGGCATTCCCCCGCGCTGAGGTTCATCCCGGAAACGCGCTGTGCTACTCCAAGGCCATGGGAATGATCATCTCCGTCGTCTCTGTTTTGTTCTCTCTGTGCGTCGTTGGCGCCGCGATCTTCTTCGCGATGAAGATGAGCGGCGGGGGCATGGGTATGGGCGCCATGGGCGGGGGAGGAATGAACGCAAAGATCGAAGAGATGAATCGCGCGCTCTTTTCCCGCACGGGCTACCGACACGCCGCGATCTATGAGCAACCGATCGAAGCTCAGCTCGCCATGTCCGCGGAGCAAACCAAAAACCCGATGCGCCCCATTCACTTGGTGCGCCCGGTCCCTCAGCTCAACACGCAGCTTCACTTCCATCAGGCAACCGAGACCACCGCGACCGGCGTCGCCTACTCCGCGTCGTGGAGCATCCCGATGCGTCCCGCCTTCGGTCTTCACTTGGTCGACAAGAAGCTCATGGGGATCGGCGCCGCGGCGAAGGGCTTCATGTCGTCGACCACGCGCACGATCACGCCCGCGTATCCAACAGAGGTGACGATGGCGATCCCCGCGCTCGGGGACCGGTTCAAGCTCTACGCGAGCGACCCGGCGCGCGCGATGAACCTCCTGATGCAACCCGACGTGCAGCAGCTGCTGACCAGCCTCAAGAGCGTCGACCTTCGGGTGAGTGAAGGCGACATCATGCTGAACGACCCGATGATGGAGAACCTGCACCCGCCCGGTGGCCCGATGGCGCTCGCGTCGATGCCCGCCGCGCAGATGGGCGACTTCATGGCCGGTGCGCACGACCGCATCGCGCAGCTGCTCGTCGCGGTCGCGAGCAAAGTGGGCTAACAGGAGCGCGTGACCGCCGAAGCGGATCCGGGGAAAGAGCTCTGCGCGTTCGATCACTCGCACCCGCTCTTCTATTACGTCCCGTACCTCACGTACGCGGCTCTCGGGGCCGGGATCGCCGCGCCGGACGCGGCGCTCCACTTGTTCGGCATCCTCTGGTTCACGCTGGAGTGCGTGCTCAGCCTGACGAGTCTTCGTTACGCCGCGCCCGCCAAGTCCATTAAGCGTTCTGCCGAAGGCATTAAGGTCAACGGGCATCATCTTGGTCACGCGGAGGGACGCGTCGAGCTCGACGACGACAAGGTCCTCGTTCAGACCTCGAACGGCCAGCTCGTCGTGCCGGCTTCTCACAGTTTGGCGGAGGCGCGATCGACCAGCACGTCACTGCGCCTCAGCTCTTTCGTCGGTCGGATTCAGCGCGCGCTCAAGACGACTCGCTGGCTCTACCTGGGCATCCTCCCGCTCGCGCTCGTGCTCAGTCATGAAGGGCTCCCCAAGCTCGGAGGCGCGCTCGCGGCGGGGCTCGCTTCGCTCTCCTACTTCGTCACGTTCGCGCTCTCTCGTGACCCGCGACGAATCCAAGTGTTCGCGGACAGCCTCAAGATCGGAGAGGTGACCGTGCCGAGGTCGTCCGCTCACCGTTCCGGGTTGCGCGGCGGGCGGCTTCAGGTTCGGACCCCCGCGGGGGTCGTCCGCGTCCCGCTCCAAAACCTAACGAGCGCCGGAAGACAAACACTCGTGGACGCGCTTCATCGTCTCGCGCAAGGAGCGCAGGAGCCGCGCCCGTACCGAGACGAGACCTTCGCCAGAGGGGACAAGAGCGCGCAGGAGTACATCGCGCACATTCGCCGAAGCGCCCTTCCCGGCATGCGAACCGCCGCGTTGAGACCCGCGGCTGCGGTCCGCGCCTTACGCGCTCGCGGCGCCTCGTTCGAGCAACGCGTGGGCGCGGCGATCGCGCTCAAGACGGCGCAGCGAAAACAAGCCGACCTGAAGATCCGGGTCGCGATCAAGAAGACCGATAATGAGCGTATCAAGCGCGCGCTCTACGCCGTGCTTCACGAAGATGACGAAGCGCTCGCTGAATCGCTCGAGGCCTGACGCGGTCGCGCCAGGAAGTAGACGAACGCACCCAGCGACCCCGTCGTCATAACCAGCAAGAGGTACGGCCAGCTCGCGACGCCGCGGGTCTTGCAGTCCTTCGCGATGAACCCGAACAGGAGGAGGAGCGAGAGACACAGGTCGATGAAGACCTGCGTGTTCCAGCCGCCGGCGAGCGCGACCTGTGAGATGAACCCGGTGTACCCATCTCGGAACGTGACGAAGAGCGAGAACGCGAGGAAGGGGACGAAGAGGAGGAGGAGGAGCGGCTTCTTCAGCATGGTCTGACGCTAGCGCCGCGGTCGGTCTATCTCCATGACCTCAGAGGTCATGAAGATGCGTTTGTACTTTCCGAAGCCACCGCGTCGCGCGATCGTGCGTACATGAGCAACCAGCCATGAGCGGACAGTTCGGATTCATGATCCGACAATGGCGGCGAACGCGGGGCTACACCCAGCAACGCTTGGCCGGCGACGCCGAGGTCAGCGCGCGGCACCTCAGCTGTCTTGAGCGAAGCGTGAGCAACCCGAGCCGCGAGATGGTGCTCGTGCTCGCGAGCGTGCTCGAGGTACCGCTTCGTGAGCGCAACGAGCTGCTGCGAGCGGCCGGTTATGCGTCGGTCTATCGCGAGAGCGGCTTGAGCGCGAATGAGATGGTCCCCGTGCGACGCGCGCTCGACTTCCTCAAGCGCCAACACGAGCCGTTTCCCGTCCTCGTCATCGATCGCGGATGGAACGTCGTGGAGCACAACAACGGCGCGCGTCGCTTGTTCAGCGCGTTCTTGGGGGCGCCGCTCATGAACGGCGTCAACATCATCGAGGCGCTCTTCGGCCCGCTGCGTCACGTGATCGTCGACCCGGACTCGATCACGGGCGCGATCGGGGCGCGGCTCGCCCGTGACGCGCGAAACGATCACGTTGCCCGTGCGCTCTACGCTCGCTTCGCGGATCAGTTCCCGCGCCCCGCGGCTCCGCTCACGCCGGCGCTCCTCCTGCCGCTGCACCTTCGCAACGGAGACCTCGAGGCGAAACTCTTCACGACACTGACGACCCTCGGGACGCCCAGTGACATCACCGCACAAGAGCTGTCGATCGAGACCTACTTCCCCGCAGATGACGAAACGCGCGCGCTGTTGGAGCGGCTCGCGCAGGAAGACGTTGAGAGCAGAGCGAGCTAGCGCATCTTCCAACCGCCGCCGCGTTGGCGCGCCCGATGCTCTTCTTTCAACTCGCTCCGGGCGTCGTCCAGCAAGAGCCCGCACGGGTCGAACCAGTGCACGGTCCGAACTTCGCCAAATCGCGTCGGCAACACCTCCGCCTGAAACTCCTCATTGTCCGGACAGCGTTCGTGCCAGAGCGCATCGTGCGTCGGGACATCCGCGAAGCACGCGACCTGCTTCACGCCACCGTTGCAGTTGGTGGACACCAACAACACGTCTCCTTCGAGTCCGCCTCGAAGGGTGACCCGCACCAACACGTCGTGATGGAACTCGCCTTGTTTGCGATGGTCGAGCAGGTCGTAGCCGCCGTGGTCGTCCCGAAGCGTCCCGAGCACTCCTCCCAACGTGAGGTGTTCCGCCAGTCGCTCCAGGGCTCGCTTCGTCATGCGATTAACGTGATCACGTTCTTCTCAAAGAGAACTTACGCTTGCCAACCGTCCGAAGCGTGATGACAGTGGCGGCAGGAGAACGTCATGCTGCGCATTGAAACAACTCGGCCCTCCTCGCCCGCCGCTTAGGCTTCGCGTCTCATTTGAGCGAACGCTCGCGGCCTCGCGAAGGGCCCCACCCAACGTCGATCCTCGCGGTCTTTGACCTGCGTGAGGACCGACCGATGTGTCCCTTTCTCTGAGTTGTCCATTGAGCAAAAAATCATCTCGGCGCCGAACGCGGCGCCAACGTCCTGATCTGTCCGAGGGCCCGGAGCCGATGTTCCGGAAAGACGCCCAGTTCTGTTCCCAGGTTCGCGAAGCGATCGCGTTCGCGCTCTCGCTGTCTCACCAGTCGCTCTTGCGTGACGCGGAGGTGGAGTCGGTCATCCCGGCCCCGCACCTTGGTCGTCTTGAGGTCACGCTTCGCGGGAGCCCCGAGCTCTCCGAGGGGCTGGATCGCGCGCGAGGTTTTATCCGTGGCGTCGTCGCGGATGACATCACGCGAAAGCGTGTGCCGACGTTGGTCTTCATGGTGTTCCCGAAGGCGGACTCGCTCGCCGAAGAGGACGCATGAACCACAGTGAGCGTGAGTTCCTCGCGGAGGCGCTGCCGCCGGATGTCGCGCGAGCGATCCGGCGGCTGCGTCGCACCGCGGGTGTCTATGGCGTCGCGGTGATGCCAGACGTTCATCTCTCCGAAGACGTGTGCGTCGGCGTGGTGACGGCGACCCACGACCTCCTCCTTCCCGACGCGGTCGGCGGCGACATCGGCTGCGGGATGACCGGGATCCGACTGACCGAGGAGCCCCTCTCTCTCGGTTCGTCTGCTGCGCTTGAGATTCTCACCGCGCTGCAGCGACGCGTCCCGATCCGCAAACACGCCACGAAGCGCGACCTTCCATCATCGCTCGAAACGGAGCTCAGCGATCCCGCGCTCGACCGCGCGTTGTCACGAGATGGTCGCGTCCAGCTCGGCACGCTTGGGCGCGGGAATCACTTCGTCGAGCTTCAACGTGATGAAGCCGGAGCGCTCTTCGCGATGATTCACTCAGGATCGCGTTCTCTCGGGCGCGTGATCCGCGCGCATCATCGCGAGCGCGCGAACGTGACAAAAACGGGAATCCGCGCGCTCTCGGCCGACTCGGACGAAGGACGCGCGTACCTCCATGACGTCGCGTTCGCGCGGCGTTACGCCCAACACAATCGCGATCTCATCGCGGGTGAACTCACCGAGATCATCCGCGACACCCTACAGATCGACGTCGACACCCCCGACCGAATCTCCTCTGACCACAACCACGTTCAGCAGGAGACGCATGACGCGCTCTCCCTCTACGTTCACCGCAAGGGCGCTCAGTCCGCGGCGCAAGGTGAGCGAGGGGTGATCCCCGGGTCGATGGGGACCGCCAGCTATCACGTCGTCGGACGCGCCCACGCTCCATCGTTTTGCTCCGCCTCACATGGCGCGGGTCGAGCCCTGAGCCGCAGCGCTGCGCGGCGCGTCGTGACGCGGGAGCGGTTTCAAGAAGACACAAAAACGGTCTTCTTCGATCGCCGAATCGCCCACCGACTTCGTGAAGAGGCGCCCGCCGCCTACAAAGACATTCGCAAGGTGATCCGCGCGCAACGGAAGCTCGTGCGTGTCTCGCGCGTACTACACCCCATCCTCTCCTTTAAGGGCGCGTGACCGCCATGAGATCGTCATGAGATCCGACGCTCGTCGGGACGCTGCATACGGTATGGTCGCTCTCGCGAGATGACTTCATGAGCGCGATTTACACGCCCCTCAAGCTACTCACGATCCTCGCGAGCGCGCCGCTCGTCTTCTTTGGCCTGAGCGCCGTCGTGGGATCGTTTACCGAGAACATGTGGGCGAAGGCCGGGATCGCGATCGTCGCGATGTTCGCGCTGCCGCTCTTCATCGCTGACCGGATGATCCCCGATGACGATCCGCAAAAGGGAAGCGGGCTCCCGACGGACGCGCTCTCGCTCGTGTGGTTGCTCTTCGTGGTGCTCTTCTTTGGTCTCGGGATCTCTTTCACGCGGCCGATGGTCATGAGCGAGGTGAGCGCGCTCTCCGATCATGGCTTCGCCAACTCGGCGCGCGTTGGACACTGGATCGCGGGGGACGCACCGAAAGCGCCGTCGACCGTTCCCGCGGTTGGCGAGACGCCGGACGCAGGCCCCGCCGACGCGACCAACGACGCAGGCCCCCCCGATACCGCGCCGGCACCGGAGGTCGCAGAAGAAGGCCAGGAGCTCGCTCCCGACGTCATCTTCGAGCGGTGGGCGCCCTCCGTGGTCTCGATCCAGTTCGCGGCCGGCCCCGGCGGCGCGGGTGGCGGCACAGGGTTCGTCGTCAACGATGATGGTTTGATCGCGACCAATCACCACGTCGTCGCTGGCTCGATTCCGCGCGAAGGTGCGAGCGGGACCATCAGTCTCCACGTCAAGCTCAAGTCAGGGAGCTTCGCCCCCGAAGTCTGGTTGATCGATCACGACGAGGAACGTGACCTCGCGCTCCTCCGGATCGTGGGCGCCGCCCTCCCCGCCCCGACTCAGCTCGCGGACGCGGACGCGATCCGCGTGGGGCAGCGGGCCATCTCGATCGGCAACCCGCTCGGCCTTGAGCACACGCTGACCGACGGGCTCGTCTCCTCGCGTCGGGTGTACCAAGGGAAGCGCTATATCCAGATGAGCGTCCCGGTCTCTCCTGGCAACTCAGGCGGACCCCTCTTTGATCTTCGCGGGCGCGTGATTGGCGTCACGACCGCGCAGATCGGCAGCGGCTTCTCGCGCGCGCAGAACCTCAACCTCGCGGTCCCCGCAGATGATCTGCAGGCGCTGATCGACAAGGAGCACCCCGAGGCGGTGCGCGTTGGCGGTGGACCCATGAACGGCACGGGAGCGTGGTGATGCGAAAAGCGACCGTCACGATATCTCTGCTCGCGCTCTGGAGCGCCTTTGGCTTCTTCATGGTGACCCGCGGCCACGAAGACGTCCCGCCCGCACCGGAGACCGGAACGGCGAACACGTCGGGCGACGAATCAAGCGACGCTGGAGTGGCTGACGCAGGCGCTATCGATGCCGCGGACGACCCAGCGAACACCGGTGCAGCGGACGCCCCGCCGTCACTCGGCCGCCCCCTGCGCGTCGCCGCGGCGGGTTGGGATCTGCTCACCCCAGGACTGTTGGCGAATGAGGGTCCCGCGCCCACCGATGAAGGGGAGTTCGGTGGCGCGGGACAACAGGTCCATCTTCGCGCGGTCGGCTCGGTCGACGAACTGGAACGGCTCATGGCGCGCGGGGGCGCGGATGAACGCGGAGCTGACATCGCGATCGTCTCGCTCCCGACCTTCGCTGCGCACTTCGAGCAGCTCCAAGCGCTCCAGCCCGAGGTGTTCTTCGTCTCGGGTTGGTCGCGTGGGCGCCACGCGATTTACGCCGCGGCGAACGACCCCGTCACAGACGACGCGCCGGTCTTCGTGGGCGAAAACGGAACGCCTCAGATGTTCCTGACCGCGATCGTCGCCGAGGCCGTCGGGGTGGACCTCAGCGACACGCGTCTCAGCGCGGCCGATGACTCACGACGAGCACGTGGGCGCCGACTTCACGCGGTCAACCGCAGCGCAACGGTCGCGGACGACATTCGACCGATCCTCACGACCGCCGACGCGACGCGCGCGATCCCGTATGTCGCCTTTGCACAGCACGGACTGCTCTCCGAACACGGACCCGTCATCGCGCGCTTCATCGCCGGTTGGCTCAAGGGAGTCGAGACGCTCAAGCGCGATGTTCCCGGTGCCGCCCGCACGGTCGCGACGATGCCCACCTCTCCTGACGCCGTCACGCTGGTTCGCCGGCTAGGCCAGATCGAGTTCTCCGACCTTCGCGACAACACCGCGCGCTTCGGGCTGACCGGGCGCGACCCCGTCACCCTGGAGCAGCTCTTCACGGACACCTGGCGTGTGTGGCGCGCCCTGGGCGTGCTGACGACTCCTCGCCCGGAGATGCCGGTCGACACGTCTCCGGTGACCCAGCTGGTCCTTCAGAACCCACCTCGAGATCGCGACGATGGCGCTGCGCCTTCCTTCACTGGTGAACCGATCTTGTCGTTCGACATTGCGGAGCGCTCCCCAGAGATTGACGACCTCGTCGCGCGTCTAGGCTGGCTCGCCGGCGCGTTTCCGAGCGCCGGAATCCGCGTTTCCCATCGACGACGTCGACCGCGCAACGCGATCGACGCGACCTCCCTAATCTCGCGCACCGTCACGCGCTACGGGTTCTCCGCGCGCCGCTTTGAGGAAGCGACCCACCGGTCATCAGGGATCACGATTTCGGTCATCGGCGCCGAGTAATAGCGGCCGAGAGACACGTCCTCAAACAAGGACCTTAAGAAGAGGTACAGCCGTCCCTATGCTCGTGCCATGAAGCAGACTCAGTCGCTCGTGCTCTTCCTTTCCGTTGCCGTCGTCTCCCTCTTTGGTTGTTTTGAGGATGAAGCCGACGAGAACCCGGCCATCGTGACCACCGCTCCATGCGGCAGCGTCTCCGCCTCGCCCCAAGCGGTCTCTACAGACGTGACCGACCCGACCCCGTTCGCGATCGGCGAGCTGGTCGGTGGGCGACTCGAAGAGGACACCGCGCACTATTGGGTCGTCGATGTCACGCCGGGCCTCTATCACATCGTATTGGACAGCGCGCGGGTCGATGGCGCCGACCGGAACGTCGGGGTTCACCTTCGCGACGGTGACACGGTCTCCGGTGCGCGCATCTTCTTCGTGAACGAGATCGCTCCCGACCTGCGCGCCAGCGCGTTCCTCGAGGTCGACACCGAGGGAGAGCTGCTGCTCAGCTTGGAGCCGCTCTTCACGGATGAGGATTACCAGATGATGTTGGTCGAAAACGGGGAACCGGTTCCTTCGCCGCGGTTCACCGCGTGCCCGTCGATCCTCCCGCTCGAGGCTCCCTCTGCGACCACCATTCAGCTCGCCGAAGACGGCGAGGAAGGTGAGCGTCAGTGGTACTCGCTCTCCCTTCCCGCCGGGACCTTCGACGTCACGGTGAACGCCGCGCGCGCCGACGGCGAGAGCAACAACATCATCGTCGCGCTCAACGCGGTCTACGGCTTCGGCGAGACATCGGGAATCGAGCGAGTCGTTCGCGCGAGTGAGGTCGACTCCGCGATAACGCTCAGTGGTGAGATCGTCACGACCGAGCCAACCGACCTCTTCTTAGTCCTCGACAACGGGCATGATCCGCTCGACGTCGAGTTCGAGATCACTCCGCGCTGAGCGCGGCTAGCTCTCCGACCATCTCGACGAGCACGGTCTGCGCGAACGTCTTCATGCTGTGTCCGTCGTCGCACGCATAGAGGCGCGCGCCGGTGCGCTGCGCGAGCGCTTCGCTCTCTGCGAATGGGATGATCAGGTCGTTGCGGCCGTGGGCGATGATGATCCCTTCACCCGCGAAGTCCACCTCTGGGACGAAGTGCTGGACGGCCGGGCAGATCAACAACGCGGGACCGCTGTAGTGACCCCGCCCGAGCATAGCCGCCGCGATCGCTCCGCCGAAGCTCGACCCGACGAGGACACTGGGTCTGCGTCGCGTGACCTCTTCGACCTGTTGCGCGACCGAGCTCTCGAAGTGATCTCGGAGCGCGGGGAGCGAACGAGGCGGCGACCCCATCGCGAGACAGGTCGTGCTGAAGGCGTTCGCTAGCGCCCGGGCCTTTCTGCCGTGCGGGCTCCCCTCGAGACCGTGAACGAACTGAACATGGATGTCGCTCTTCATCTTCTCGTCAAAGCACCGCCGCGCCACGCTCGCAAGCGTCGCCGAATTGAAGAGAGCCGCGCCGAGGCGCAGCTCTCTTTGAAGTGGTGTGGTTCCGCTACTCCTCCGGCACCTCGCAATACTCCGGATCGTCCGGGTCGGTGTGTCCGTCGCCCGGCTCATCTCCTGGTTCGTCGCCCGGCTCGTCGCTCGGCTCGTCGGCCGGCTCATCATCGCCCGGCTCATCACCGGGATCGAAGGGAGGAGGCGGGGTGTCGTCACCCGAACCGTCTGGGTCCTCGTCGTCCCAGTCGTCGTCACCGTCCCAGTCGTCGTCGCCGCCCCAGTCACGCCAGTCCGCGTCCCCATCGCAGAACGCGAAGTCGCCGTCGCCGCGCTCGCGTCGAAGCGCGCTGTCGTCGGTCACCTCTGCGTCGATCTCCGCGTCGCCGCGAACGATGACCGTGCTCGACTCCTGGACGCGAATGCTCGCAGATCCGCCGACGTGAATCTCCGCGAAGCTGTCTTCCTGCGCTCCGACCTCCGCCGTGCATGCGCGCAGCCGACCCGCGTCGAACGCGCTGTCTTCTTCGATCTCTGCGCGCAGGCGTCCCACGATTCCGTGGAGCTCGATGTGAGAGTCCTCGGTCAGCTCGGTCTCGAGGCGCTCCACCGCGACGTCTCCCTCCAGCGAGCTGTCCTCGGTCACCTCGAGCTCTAGTTCGCGCGCGTGAACCTCGCCCAGGCGTAAACGGCTGTCTTCGCGAACGTCGACCCGCACGTCTTCGCCGTGAACTTCGCCAACAGAGGCGCTGCTGTCTTCCGCGAGCAGAATCTCGACCTCTTCACCGCGCAGCGCTTCGACGCGGAGCGCGCAGTCTTCCGAGGCATCGATGCTGTCAATGCGAGGCGCGGTGACGAGGACCTGGAGTCGTCCCGACCCGCTCCTGCTCAAGACCAAACGGCCGGAGTCAACGTCGACGCTGAGGCTCCGCGAAGATCCGTCGACTCGAATCGTGTGTTCGCGACCTTCCTCGACGCGCACCGCGATATCACAGCAGACCGAGATCGACGTGAACTCACCGAGATATTCATCGGGCGAAGGTCCCCCGTCCCCCCAGTCATCATGCGGATCGAAAGGCGGAGGACCGTCGTCATGCCCCCAAAAATCGTCTTCCCAACAGCAACCCGTCGCCGCGATGGCCATCGCCAACGCCAACCCAATCATTCGCATCTTCTTCTCCAGTCCATCGCAACAGTCGCGACGGGGAGTAAGTGCAAAGCGACCCCCTGGGCGTGAGATCTTTTTTGGGGGCTACTGGAAGAAGCCCGCGAGCAGCTCTTCGTCGTAGCCATCCGCCGCCACCACGCTCATCACGCCGCTCGCGTCTCGTCGCGCGATTCTACGCTCCGCGATCACGCGATCACGCGGGTAGAGCGCGTTCGACCACCATCGCCCCTCGGGGCTCGCCGCGAAGTTGAACACCGGACGGGTCCGGAGCGAGCGGAGGATGAGGCGTTCGCCCGCAGGGTTCGTCACCACCACGCCGTCGCGGTGCGAGACCCGCCAACCGTCCCGCGACGGCTCGGCCACGCGACGCGGAATCGTCGTTTCGCGCGTGACCTCCTCACCCGTGTAGGCGTTGAAGCTACGCCAGCCTCCCCGCACCTCGACGTCCAGTCGCCCGCCGAGGAAGAACGCGCCTTCCGCGACGACGTCGATCGTGGTGAGCGGAGACGCGGTCAGATCCTGAAGCACGCGAACCTCTCGCTCGTCGAAGACCGCAAAGAGAGGCGCCTGGCCAGGGCTGATGGTGGCGCGCGGGTACTCCGTGACGTCACCGGTCTCAACGTCGATCGACGCGAGCCGTCCGCGATACGCCGCGATGAGCTGGTTCCCGACGAGCGTGATGACCGCCGAACACATCTCAGGGTCGCAATAGAGGAACGACTCGCTCTCACTCTCGCTGTTCGGGTCGAAGCGAACGCTGCGCCGCGTGTCGGACTCCTGATCCCATAAGACCCCGCGGCTGCTCAATAGATAGCGACCGTCCGGACTGGCCCAGCGAAGACCGCCGCGCGCGAACGGAGAGCGCCGCAGCCCGGTCTCGAGATGGCAGCGATAGCGGCCCGCGTAGACCTCCTTGCGTTCCCACGAGACGCCATAGAAGCGGTCGCCCCGGCACTCGAGCTCGCGCATCCCGTTCTTGTCGACCGCGACCATTCCGAAACGCCCGCCGAACACCGCGCCGCTTCCGTTCGCATCAACCTCACTGAACCAAGTGCTGTGCTCGGTCGCAGGGGCGTAGCGCGTCGCGTCGCTCCCGTTCCAGTAGACGAAGTCGGGCTCCTCGGTCGTGAACACCACGCGCCCGTTCGGCCCCGCGATGCCGCGCGACACCCCCCGCGCGATCAACGACCGACGCGTTCCCCGACGTAGGTGATAGACGCCCGCGTCCCCTTCCTTCATCCCGACGCCCGTGTCCCCTTGGAGCGACACCAAACTCGCGGCGAGCTCGGTGACCTCGCCTTCGCCGCTGGCGGGGAAGATCCTCGAGCGCTCATCGCTCGCGAGGAAGACCTGCGTGCCGTCATCGCTCAGCCCGAGTCGATTCGCCGCGAAGTCGACCTCGCGCTCCCAGCGCTTGCTCCCTTCACGCATCGAGAACGCTTGAAGCAAGAGCCCTTTCTGCACGTAAACGGTTCGGCCATCTCGGCTGACCACGTGCCGCTCCCCGACGGTCTCCCAAGCGCGCTCGAGGCTCCCCGCGCGAAGGACGACCAGCTCCCGTCGCGTCTGGACGAGCATGCGTCGCGGCGTCGCCCAGTTCAGGGCACCGTCGGCGGTCGTCGTGTTGATGCGCTGAATCGCGCCCTCGTCTGCGCCGAACACGTGAAGCTCGTCATCGCCACCCTGGAGCGCGAAGCGCGTCCCGGTTGGGTCGACGACGAGGTTCCCGATAAAGAAGCCAACGTCTCGCTCGACTTTGTGGTCCCCATCGAGCGAACGGACCGTGAGCGTCCCTTCGCTCCCCGAGACCAACGCGCCGCTCGCGAGCAAACCCGCGTGAACTTCGCCGGCGACGATTCGCGTCGAGAAGCGTACGAGCCCAGTCTCTCCGTCGACCCAGGAGAAGTGGCCGATCTCGTCCGTCACAAGAAGATCGCCGGAAGACGTAAACGCGAGCGACGTGTAACCGCGGTGCGTCCACTGCGGGATCAGCCGCACGTCAGGGGTCGCTGGCGCGTCTTCGGTCGTGGGCTCCGCGGTCGCCTGCTCCGCGCTCGCCTGCTCCCCCTCGGCGCTCTCGGGGGTCTGAGGAGACTCAACGACGAGTTCGCGCGCGACCTCTTCTCCTGACGAAGCCACACCTCGCTCTCCGGCGTCCGTGACTCCCGGGCCACACCCGGACTGCACAACCAGCGACGCGAAAAGCATTGATGAAGTGAGCGCTCGAATCATCTCGTCCTCCCGGCTCTGCTCGAGCCCCGCGCAACGTGTACCGCGCCCGTGAGCACGGCCGCAAACGCGATCGCGCGCGGATCTCAACGTCTTCGCAGCGGCCCCGGGTTCCTGAGCGCGTTCAGTCGGCGACGGGCGTTCGCATCGTCACGAACTCTTCCGCGGCGGTCGGGTGGATCCCGATCGTGCTGTCGAACTGCGCCTTGGTCGCGCCGCACTTCAGCGCGACCGCGAGGCCCTGGATGATCTCTCCCGCGTCGGGCCCAATCATGTGGCAACCGACGACGCGATCGTCGACATCGCTGACGACGAGCTTCATGAGGGTGCGCTCTTGGCGTCCGCTCATCGTGTTCTTCATCGGGCGGAAGACGCTGCGGTAAACGCGAACCGGACCGTTCGCGCGCGCCGCTTCCTCCGAGAGCCCCACGGTCCCGAGCGGTGGCTGCGAGAACACCGTCGTCGGGATGTTCGTGTAGTCCACCGTGGTCGGCTGCCCGCCGAAGTGCGTCTTGGCGAACGCCATCCCCTCCGCGAGCGCGACGGGGGTGAGCTCGAACTTCGAGATGACGTCGCCGAAAGCGTAGACCGACGGAGCGCTCGTCTGGAAGTCGTCGTTGACCTGTACCGCGCCCTTCCCGTTGACCTCGACGCCGGCCTCCGCGAGCCCGAGCCCGCGCGTCTTCGGACGTCGCCCGATCGCCGCGAGGAAAAAGTCGGCGCGCAGCTCTTCACCGTTGCTCAGGCCGAGCTCGGTGACGCCGCCGCGAACGTCCGCTCGCTTGATCGTCGTCTCCATCTTTGTCTTCACGCCGCGGGCGGTAAGCACCTCCGCGAAGTGCGCGCGCAGATCCTGATCGAACCCGCGCAGGACCTGGGCGCCTCGGTGAACCAGCGTGACGTCCGCGCCCAGCC
The DNA here is from genome assembly GCA_938024995.1 of uncultured bacterium. Taxonomy (GTDB): domain Bacteria; phylum Myxococcota_A; class Polyangia; order Polyangiales; family Houyiibacteriaceae; genus CALJDU01. The sequence continues at coordinate 52,830 of CALJDU010000036.1, read as the reverse complement.
CGGCGAACACCATCGCGAGCTCGACCGCGATGTAACCACCGCCCGCGACGACCACGCGATCCGGCAGCGTCTGCAACGCGAAGACGTCGTCCGAGTTCTTCGCCGCGTCGAACACCCCACCTGGGGAGTACGGCGCGCCGCCCACCGCGACCACGATCTTCTCGGCGGTCACCTTCTTGCCATCAATCGCGACCGTGTGCGGATCGACCATCACGCCGCGGCCCCGAATGAGCTCCACGCCAGCGCGGGAGATCACGCCACCGTAGATCCCGTTGAGTCGCGCGATCTCGCTGTCTTTGTTCTTCTTTAGAACGCTCCAATCGAACGTCCCCGAGGTCTTCCAGCCGTAACCCGCGGCGTCCGCGAGGTCTGCTTGGTAAGACGCGCCGTACACGTAGAGCTTCTTCGGGACGCAGCCCACGTTGACGCAGGTTCCGCCGAGCGGTCCGTCCTCGCACACGGCGACCCGCGCGCCGAAGCCTCCCGCGATTCGAGACGCGCGGATCCCTGCGGAGCCGGCGCCGATTACCAAGAGATCAAAATCGTAGGTGGTCATCACACTCTTGTCGTAACCCAGCTCCCCCCGCGCCGCCAAACTCGTCGCGTGAACCGGAACGAGAGCCTGACGATCTTGTATGCTCGCGCGGTGCAGGGGAGACAGCACCGGACCCGCGTCGCGACGCAGACCAGCGTGAGCGGCGTCGTCTTCGCGGTGGTCGCGGCGTCGCTCACTTGTATGCTCTTCGCCGGTGCGCAGGTCCGCGCGGACATCCCTGAGCTCTTCCCGCCCATCCGCGATCGCGCGCTCGCCGCGGGTCACTACATCGGTCGCTTTCAAGCGCGACGCTCCGAGCAACGCCTCGGCGTGCTGCACTCAATGTGGCGCGACCGACCGGGCGAGGTGTTCGCCATCCGAAGCGAAGCGGAGTGCTTGGGTGACCTCTCACGTGCTGGGATTCGATGGCAGCAGCTGGGGATCCGGACGCGCCGCGTCCCCGCCGCGGTCGCTGTGCAGTCGTCCATCAACGGTGTGCGCTTTCGAAAAAAGCGACCCGACGCGCCGCTGATCGTGGCCTGCGAACTCGCGACGCGGCTCCACGTCCTCGCTGACATCGTCGCGCGTCACGGCATCAACGAGGTCGAGGTCATGTCCGCGTTCCGGCGCGTCCCGACGACCAGCTATCACCACGTCGGCCTCGCGATCGACGTCACCCGCTTAAGCGGCGAGAACCTCGACCTGCACCTAATCGATCACTACCAGGTGACACCGTTCGTCGGGACGTGTGAGGGCGACCCGCCGTCGAACCCGAACGCCGCCATCCTCCGCGCGATCGCGTGCGAGGCGTGGGAGACGGGAGTCTTCTCCAGCGTCATCACGCCGAACTACGGCCGCGGACACGAGAACCACTTCCACTTCGACGTCCGGCCAAACGACTCCATGCGCTTCTTACGGTGACCGTCCGGCGTCGAGCGGTGAGCGCGTCTCGCTCGGCACCCGGTCGGGACACGAGTCTCGGGCACCGAGGGACCCCTTCGGACTTCGTCCTCTCCCAGTCACCGGAGACCCGCGTCCCAACCCCGCGACTCATCGGCGAGGCGGTTGTTGCGCGTGGTGGAGCACTCGGGCCAAAGAAAGAAGCACCGCAGGTAAATCCTGGGGGTGCATCCTCTCCATTACTTCGTTTAAGGCGAGCGCGAAGCGCTAACCGAACGAAGCATCGCTTCGGGCGCGAAGCAAATGAGCGAAGCGAACGACGGGGTGAATGCCGAAGGCAGAGGGGGCGCGACTAGCCCCCTAAGAGAAAATTGCTCAAACGAAAAAGTCAGGCATCAGCTCTTGCGTTGGGTCGACCGCGTACTCGCTGAGGTCGGTCTTCCCCGCCTTCGCCATCACCTCGTCGTCGATGAAGAAGTTGCCGGTCACCTCGCGGCTCGGTTGCGTGAGGATCCAGTGCGCCGCGTCCGCCATGATCGCTGGGGTGCGGCTCTTTTTCATCATCATGTCCCCGCCGAGGAGGTTCTTGATCGCGGCGGTCGCGATGGTGGTTCGAGGCCAGAGCGCGTTGGCCGCGATGCCCTTGCTCTTGAACTCGCCCGCCCAGCCGAGGACGCACATGCTCATCCCAAACTTCGCCATCGTGTAGGCGACGTGCGGCGCGAACCAACGCTCTTCCATGTTCAGCGGAGGCGAGAGCGTCATGATGTGCGGGTTGTCCGCCTTGAGGAGATGCGGAAGGCAGAGCTTCGTCGTCAGGAACGTTCCGCGCGTGTTCACGCCGTGCATCAGGTCGTAGCGCTTCATGGAGACGGACGCGGTGTCGGTCAGGTTGATCGCGCTCGCGTTGTTCACGACGATGTCGATCCCGCCGAAGGCGTCGACCGCCTTGTCGATCGCTTCTTGGACGAGCACCTCGTGACGAATGTCGACGACGCACGGGAGCGCTTTGCCGCCCGCGGCCTCGACCTCTTCGGCCGCGGTGAAGATCGTCCCTTCGAGCCGCGGATGTGGCTCCGCGGTCTTCGCTGCGATCACAATGTTCGCGCCGTCTTGGGCCGCGCGAACCGCGATCGCTTTACCGATGCCTCGGCTCGCGCCAGTGATGAAGAGGGTCTTTCCTTTGAGCGACATGCGCCGGATCTACCAGCACGTCGCGCTCGTCGCCAGGGTGAACCGGCGTCAACCTCTTAAGCGGGCTGCGCGGCGCCGTGCTGAAGCACGCGAAAGATGTCGGGTGAGACCCCGTTCTCCTCAAGCGCCACGGCGAGGTCATCGAGCGGCTCGTTCGGACCGTCGTTGGCGAGCGCGAACGTTCCGTAGTGCATCGCGACGCTCATCTTGGCCTGCAGGTCGAGGTGGGCGGTGACCGCTTCCGCGGGGTCCATATGAATCGGGGACATGAACCAGCGGGGCTTGAACGCGCCGATCGGGAGCAGCGCGAGGCGCGGGGCTCCGTAGCGCTCGCGGACCTCGCGGAAGTGGCGCCCGTACCCCGTGTCTCCCGCGAAGTAGACGCTCCCAGAAGCGCCTCGAACCAAGAGGCTGAGCCACAGAGTCCGATCACGGTCAGAGGGACCGCGACCCGAGAAGTGGTTGGCCGGCGCCGCGATGACGTCGAGCTTGTCCTCGTGACGCGTCTCGTCCCACCAATCGAGCTCGACCGAGCGGAGACCATGACGCGAGAGGAGCGCCGCGTTTCCGAGCCCGGTGTAGATGATCGGGTTGTTGTGCGCCTCGGCCAGTCGCTTCAGCGTCGGCAGGCAGAGATGGTCATAGTGGTTGTGGCTCAACAGGATCAGATCGATCGGCGGAAGGTCGTCGAAACGAATCGCGGGCGCGCGAAACCGCGCTGGGCCCACAAACGAAAGCGGGCTCGTCCGCTTCGCCCAGATGGGATCCGTGAGAATATTGAGCCCATCGAGCTGGACGAGGAGCGTCGCGTGGTTGACCAGCGTAACCGACAGCGCACCGCCGGTGACCTGACGAGCGGGCGCAGGTCCGGGCGGCTCATGGATGAACTTCCACTCTCCGCGCTTCCGCTCGCGAACCATCTTCGCGATGTCACCGGGTGACCCCTTCGCGGGCCCCGCGTCTCGATTCCGAAACCGCGTCCCATCGAAGTGAGCCGTGCGTGGCCCCTGGTAGGGCGGAGCGTTGTAGAAGGCCATCGGCGAAAACGTAGAGTCAGCGCGGGATGGACTTCAAGTTGAGCCCGGCCGCATAGGCGTAGCTCACGAAAGAGTCAAAGCCGTAGACCACGATGCCGACCGGCTTGTCCGCGATGATGTTGTGAACACCATCGTTCTGGTCGCCCTCTAGCGTCCCCGCGACGCAGTCCGGGTTCGACGGATCGCAGCTCAGGTTCACGTCCGGGAACGAGAGCTGGCAACGGTGCACGACCTGGTCGGGCGGCGGGTCGCCCGGGAGCCGCTCGATGCCGTCCGCGGGAGAGGTCGTGCATGCGAGGGGATCAAGCGGCGCGTCGTCGAGCAAGATGTTCGCGTCCGCGTCCGCCGTGATGACCACGAAGTCGAAGGCGTAGGCGTTCGGCGTGAGGAAGACGTAGTCTTTTCGGTACTGCTCGATGGGCGGAACCGCGACGATCGCGGGGTCTCCACCCGGGTAGTAGTTCGGGATCCCGATGGCCTGCTGGCTCGGCAAGACCTGAAGCACCGCGATCGGCTTTCCGTCCGTGGTGAACATCAGAAAGTCTTGGGTCGCGCGGAGGATGGCCGACTCGCCACGTGACAAGGTCACGCGATCGTCTGGCGCCGGCAGCGTCGTCGTGATCGTCGTCTCTCCGGCAGACACCGCGACCACCCGCACCCACTCGCGCTCGTTCACCTCCGCGACGCTGTCGCGAAGGGGGTCGAGGAAGGCTTGGTTGAGCGCGACGGTTCGCGCGGGCATCCGCGCGATCATAAAGGTCGAGCCCAGCGTCTCGTCGCCGAAGAGCTGTTCCTCCAAGTGGTCCGCGCAGCACAGCCGACGCGCGTAGTCGTCAAAGCGCGGCGCGTCGCTCGCCTCGCTCCCGACAAACACGCTGACCGGTTGGGTCGCGACGATCCGCGTCCCCGTGAAGTCGCCGTTGAGTCCGTCCGTCTCGAGGTTGATGACGTCGAACTCGCCGATCTCGAGCTCGATCTCGGTGTTGCGACCCATCAGCGGGATCCCAGCTGGCTCGTAGGGCAACACGGTGCCGACGCGCTCGCCCATCACCATCGTCACCCGCGTCTCTGGGAGCGTGCCGACGATGGTCAACGAAGCGCGGAGATCCTCGTCGTCGCGGCTGGGATCGAAGTCGATCGCCAAGCACGCTGGGTCGCTTGGATCACAATCCGCGTCGGCGATGGTCTGCGGCCAACCCACGACCGTGTACGCGCTGGAGATGGCAGAGGTCGGGATAAGGAGCGAGGCGTCATTGCTGAACACGCCGACGTTGTCGAGCGGGTTGAACTGGTACGCGATGATCGGGAACTGAGAGCGGACGCGGTAGGCCTGCGAGCTCACGTGGGTGTGCGTGCCGTCGTTGAGACCCGACGACGTCGGCGTGTTTCGGCAGACGCACGGAGAGACAGTGTCGCCCATCGAGCAAACGCAAACCTCGCTTCGGGGGCACTCACGGGTGTCCGGGAAGCACTGCGCGTTGCTGCTGCTTCCGTCGACCTCACGGCGCGGCAAACGGAACACCTCGAGGTCACCAGGGAGCAAGATGGTGCTCTCGACCTCGCGCACCTGAACCTCGCCGCCGACCTCGCCATCGTTGGCTTCGACGATCACCTCGGTTGGGAAACGGCTCGGGTTGCTGACGACGACGGCGTACTGCTGCGAGGAGGCGTCGCGACCGCGAGCGATGGCCGCGTTGTCGAGGTCGGCCGCGTAGAACTCGCAGCCCACGTAGCTCCGCTCTTCGACGGCGAGGGAACAGAGGTCACGACACGCGCCATCCCGGCAGACCTCTCCGCCCTCGATGTCGCACTCCTCGACCAGGTCAAAGCCGCTCGCGTCTTCCTTGCACCGGATGACGTTGCCCTCTTCGTCACACTGGAGCTGACCTGGGCGGCAGAGCGAGCACCACGTGTCCGGGAGGCAGACCTGACCGATGGCCGCGCAGTCCTCATCGACGCGACGCAGGAACTCGCCGTCGCTCTCGCACGAGAAGTGGATGTCGCCGAGGCACGCTTCGTCGTCCGGATGGAAGCAAACGAAGCCTCCGTCGACGAGCGGGTTCGGGCGACCGGTGTCGGTGCGCGTCACGTCGTCGTCGCCACATGACGACATGAGGAACGCCGAAGCGACGAGAAAGAGCGCGAAAGAAAAGCGGGTCATAGATCCTCAGGAAGAAGCGAACGAGAGAAGACCCGACGCGGCATCGACGCGCTCGCCACGTAGGCGGCTCGCGGTGTCGCTCCGGGTCTCGCGCTCAAGACACGTCTCTAGAACTGCGCCGTGAACGTGTCGATGGCCCACGACGCCCAGGTGCGCTGGTTGAGGTCGCGGTAGCTAAACGTGTCGAAGTCGTGGCCAGGGATATGGACCGAGAAGACGGCCCAGGTGATGAAGCCCGGCGAGATGTCGTCGATGTCTGGGACGGCCGAGAGGTCCGGGATGTACGCCTCGTAGGTGTCGCCGCGAACGAACTGTCGCCACGCCGGGTTTCCGTCGCCGCCAATCACGAGGACGATGTGGAAGTCGACCGGCGCGCCATCTGCCTCCCAGCGCAAGATGCGGTCCGCCGGGAGCCGCTCACCAAACGCTGGAGCGGTCGCGAGCGGGACGCCGACAAAGTCAGAGACAGTGATCTCCTCGTCGACGGTTCGGATGCCGCGCACGATGCGATGCGAGCTCGGGTCGGCGCCGAAATCCCCGGTCAGGTAGCGGGCGTGGACCTGGTAGCGACCATCTTCCAATGTGTCGAGCAGCGCCGGCTGCGCAAAGAAGCGGAAGGGGCGCTCGATGCTGCGCTGCGCAACGACATCGAAGGACTCGCCGTTGACGACGCGGCGGATGACGCCCTCGCCTCCCAGGTCGAGCTCAGCGGAGACGCGGAAGCGATCCGGTCCAGTGCGCCCAACGCTCCCGAGACCGTCCAACCGAACGTCGAGGTAGTGGTCGAGCGGAATGACCATGTCGATGTTCACCTTTTCGACTTCATCGCCCGGGCCCGCGAGGACGTTTCGAGTGACGCCCATGACGTAGGGGATGAACTCACCGGTGACCGTGTTCTCGAGACCCGCGATGGAGTAGATCGCGAACGCCGAAGGGCGCACGAAGATCCGATACGGATACCCCAGCTCTCCAGGGTTCTCTTCCAGTACGCGCTGCACCGCGCCGCCCAGCGTGGGGGAAGGCGACTGGCAACCAGCGGACTCACCCGCGCACGGCTGCGTCGTGTAGACGTAGGCGACCTTGATCTCGTTCTCGCGCGGCGGAGGGATGTTGAGCCAAGGGTTCGGACCCAGCTCGATCGGTCCGCGGAAGACCAGCTCGCCAGAGACAAACGCGCCGCTTCGTCCACGCCCGGGAGGCGGCGGTCCGCCGCCCTCGCCACACATCGGATCCATCCACGGGATGAGGAAGATGGTGACGTCCTGCGCATCGAACGAGACCACTGAGGTGCGTTCGAAACAGAACTTGGAGACGTGGAGACGCAGGTTGCCCATCACGTCCTCGCCAGAGAACGTGATCTGGCCGCCGATGTTGGTCAGGCCTTGGTGCTCGGTCTCGAGGTCCTCGCCGATAATCGTGAAGGCGTCGGAGACGGGGAGCCCGGTGAGCGCGTTGAGCACCGTGACGTTCATCGTCCCGGTCAGCTCGCCGCCGCCAAGTCCGCCCCCGAAGGGATCGGAGGAGTCGTAGTACTCGAAGCCATTCGGGATCGTGATCGAGGTCTCGTCGGCAGAGTAGGTCACGACGACGTCGGCGAAGCCCGCGACCCCAGGAGGCGTCCGGCAGCTCAACCGCGTCTCGGAGATGCGCTCGACATCTTCACAGGCCGACGGTCCGATCATGACGGTGTCGCCATCTTCGAACGTGGTACCCGTGCCGACGATGTTGACGACGGTGCCTCCGGAGACCGCGCCTCGGCTCGGCTCGATGTAGATCTGATCGTAGGTGTAGCCTCCCGGGAGGGACGCTTCGTCGTCGCCGACGCGAACAGTCACGTCCGCCGGACCCGGCTCACCGGCCGGCAATACGATCTGCAAACGATTGCGATCGATGAGGCGTGTATCAGCCGGCTGCACAAGTCGACCGCCCACTTGGACGAAGGACTCGTCGGTGAAACCCGTGCCGCGAACGATCGCGGTGTTGCCACCGATGAAGGGCCCGTGGTTCGGGACCACGCGACTGATCAAAAGCGTAGGCGTTCCGATTCCAGAATCGGGAAAGGACGCATCAGGACCCGTGTCTTCCACCAGGTCGCCGGTGTCCGGCGTCTCGAGCGGGAACGGAGGAGGTGTGAGCGTCGCGGGATCACAGGAGCAACCGCCCACCACACTGAGCATGAGGAACCAACCGAGCAGTCGGCCAGGCCACGTCTTCCCCGCTCTCTTCTGCGCTTGCGCACCCATCGCTCATCCTCTTCTTGGTCACCCAGCGTCAAGTGCCGAAGCGACACCAAATGACACAGCTGAGTGTCCACCTTTGGTGTTCTGCAAAATGGTTGCCGGTAGCCCTGTCTGAAGTATCGAGGTAGCGTGATTCGAGGTCAACCTCACTCGTTCTGAGTCAACGGCCCCTCAGAACTCCACTCGACCTCCGTTTAGGGCGCGACAAGCAACTTCGTGAAGCTCCTCCGACTTGTACTGAGCGATCTCCACCTGGCCACTGGGACCCGGCGCGGGGAGCTAAATCCCCTAGAGGACTTCTTCCACGACGACCGGTTCGCGGACTTCCTCCAACATTACGACGATGAGTCGGGGGATCGCGTTGAGGTCGAGCTGATCCTCAACGGTGACATCTTCGACCTCTTGAAGGTGAAGATTGACGACGTTTGGCCCACTGAGGTGACCGACGAAGTCGCCGCCGAGAAGCTGCGACAATGTCTGGACGGTCACCCGCGCTTTGTACGGGCTTTGCGAGAGTTTCTTCAGAAGCCGACCCGGCGGATCACGTACCTCCCCGGCAACCACGATCTCGACATGTGCATGTCGGGCCCCCAAGAGCTCCTCCGTCGTTACATCTCGCCCGATCATCCAGAGCGCGTTCGGTTCATCACGAACAGCGACACCTACTACCTCCCCGAGGGAATCCAGATCCGCCACGGACACCAGTTCGAGCGGATCCATCGCGTCGACTACCGGGAGCTCACGCGCAAGCGACGTGATGGGAAAGAGGTGCTGGCGTTGCCCTGGGGCAGCCTCTGGATCCTGGAGGTCATGAACCCGCTCAAGGAGACCCACAGCCACGTCGATCGGATCCAGCCGCTCGGTCGCTTCATGCTCGGTTCGCTCGTGTTCGATCCGACGTTCGTCTTCCGCTTCCTCTGGCACTCGACCGTCTATTTCCTCAAGCACCGCGTCTTCAAGATCGAGGCGTGGCGCGATCGCATCGCCTACATCCCGCAGCTCTTGCGCGAAGAGATCTTTGAGCTCGCTGACGGTTACGACGAGCGCGCGTCTCGTGCGCTCGCCCGGATGCGCGGCGCGCACACGTTGATCGTTGGGCACAGCCACGGCCCCCGCTATCTCCAGCTCCCGAAGGGTAAGCTCCTCGTCAACACCGGGACGTGGGTCAAGATGATCAACCTGGACCTCCAGCACCTCGGACAAGACAGCGGCTTGACCTACGCGGTCATCGACTACGACGACGGTGGCAAGGCGCGGACGACGCTCATGCGTTGGTTCGGCAATCAGCGGACGTCCGAAGTCGTCCCGTACGCCGACTGATGCGGATCGCGTGGGCCACCGATGTGCACCTAAACTTCCTCTCTGGGGACGACAAGCGCGCGTTCGTGGAAGAGATCATCGCGCTGCGTCCGGAGGCACTGATCGTCACCGGCGACATCAGCGAATCCAAGCCGCTGCACGCCGATCTCGACGTGCTCCGTGGCGCGCGTGTTCCGTTCTTCTTCGTGCTCGGGAACCACGACTACTACGATAGCGACATCGCGACCGTTCGCGCTTCAGTCGCGCAGTACGTAAAGGACCGCGACAGCGCGCAATGGCTCCCGGCCGCCGGCGTCGTCGCGCTCACTGATCACGCCGCGTTGGTCGGGTGCGACGGATGGGGAGACGGACGCCTCGGCGATCCCTTTGGGTCGCGCGTCCTCCTCAACGACTTCCTTCACATCGGCGACCTCGCCGGCCTGGACGGCCTCGACCGGATCACCAAGCTCAGGTCGCTTGGAGACGCGGAAGCACAAGCGCTCACACAATCGCTCCGCATCGCCGCGTCCGGTTTTTCCCACGTCCTCGTCGCGACCCACGTCCCGCCGTTCCGCGGCGCGTGCTGGCACGAGGGCGCGATCTCGAGCGACGAGTGGCTCCCGTTCTTCACCTGTGATGCGGTCGGGAAGCTGCTGGAGGCCGAAGCCAACGCGCACCCCGAGACGCGGTTTACGGTGTTGTGTGGACACACCCACGGCGCGGGCAGGCTGGAGGTCCGTGACAACCTCACGGTGCTGACCGGTGCCGCGGAGTACGGGGCCCCGGTCGTGCGTGCGTTCCAGCTCGACTGAGCGAGTTTCGAGGCGTTAGGGGCGGCAGACCAGGTCGTCGGCGCAAGTCAGGCCTTCGCCGCACTCATCTCCACCATCGGTGCAGGTGAGCAGGCAGTGGCCGATTTCGTCCTCGTCGCCATCGTCCACGCAGGTGCCGGTCGACGGGCACTCTTCTTCCGGACCTTCGCCGCTCAAGCGGCAACCACGCGCGGCGCAGAACCCTCCGTCGAACTCGTCCAGGCACGACCCGCCGCGACACTCGTCACGCTCCGAGCAGCTGTTGCCGAAGGTGTCGTCATCGAAGCCGTAGTCGCACAGCCCCGTGCCGACGTTGCACACGAAGGTAGGCGACCCGCCGCCGCCACGGTTGGCGCAGTGATCATCGTCCGAGCAGCTCGGCTGACAGCCGCGGCCCTTGCTCGCGTCTTCGTCATCGACGTCGGCGCAGGTGTAAGAAGGCGTCCGGCAGTCGCCGTCCTCTTCGCATCCATCCACGCAGACAGCGTCTCCATCAACGACCATGCACGCGCCGTCGCCCGGACAGCCGTTGTCGGCGAGCGGCGCGTCGAGGTCACAGCCCGCGAAGACGCAAACCGATCCAGGCCAACCGCTCGAGAACTCGGTGAGGCATCGTCCGCCCGCGCAGGCTCCCTCTACGGTGCTGCAGGGCGTCCCGAGCTCGTTCGCGTCGAAGGGAACATCACAGGTGCCCTCGCCGGGGTTGCACACGCGACCGTCGGAGCAAGCGTCGTCAGACGTGCAGCCAGGCTGACAGTACGCGCGATCTGGGAACCGCGTCCCGCCTTCGCAAACGTATCCGTCGCGGCAGTCGCCATCTTCCTCGCACCCATCGATGCACAAAGGCGTTCCGTCGGCCGCCGCGATGCAGACCGCGTCACCCTCGCAACCCATGTTTGACGGCACGTCGCAACCGAACGTGATGCACGACCCGGCCGGCCAACCCTGGAACTCCTCCGCGAGGCAAAGACCGCCCACCGGGCACTCGCGATCACTCTCGCAGGCGTCGCCGACGTTCGCGCTGTCGCTGAAGCACTCGCCGCCTCCCGCGAAGCCTCGCGTCGGATCGCAGACCTCGCCGTCGCCGCAGTCATCATCATCTTCACAGCCGGGAACGCAGACGTTGCCGAAGCGGGGGTTCGTCGTGCAGCCATACCCACGACGACAGTCACCGGCACCAGGGGTGCAGCCGGCGAGACAACCGATCCGGCTACAGGCCGCCCCCTCGGGGCAGTCCGCGGCGGACCCGCACGTGTTCGAGCAGTAGCCGCCTGGGAAGTCGGTGTTGCAGAACCCGTCGCAGTCTCCGTCGTCGGTGCACTCGCCGCCGATGTCGCTCTCCGGCTCGCCAGTATCTTCTGGGTTCGTGTCCGGGCGAATGGTGTCGAGGCTCGCGTCAAACATGATCGCGTCTGTCCCGGCGTCGTCTTCCGGAGTCGTGGACTCTGGGCAGCCGGTCAGGGCGAAGGAGAGGAGCAGAACGAAAGGGGCAAAAGTCAGGCGTATGCGCATGGTGGCGGGACCATATCCGGGGAGCGGGGGTCGCGCTAGATGACGGTCGTCGCGTTGACTCGTTCCGGGAGGTCGTAGTACAGCGCTTCGGTGACGATCCGCTTCTGGCCAGAGACCCACGTGGGGCGGGTGCGCGACCACAACGAGGACAGCTTCCTCGTCGACAAAGCCCTTCAGCTCTATATCGTCTGCGACGGTATGGGAGGTCACGCGGCAGGTGAGGTCGCGAGCACACGTGCCGCCCACACCGTCCGCGACGCTCTCGCTCAAGACCGTGACGCGCTTGCCCAATTCGAGGCCGGCGAGACCACGATGCGTAAGGACATTCTTCGCCTGCTCGAGGCCAGCGTTCAGCAGGCTTGCACGGTCGTGCATCAAGAGGGCGTGGACGACGAGAGCAAGCGCGGAATGGGGACGACCCTCGACGCGCTTTTGGTCGTCGGGAACCGCGGCTTCATCGCGCATGTCGGAGACGCGCGGATCTATCTCTATCGGCAAGGCTCGGTCCATCAGCTGACCGAAGACCACTCGTTGATCAACGAGCTGCTCAAGCGCGGTCGACTGACCCGCGAACAGATCGCCAAGGTCAAATACAAGAACGCCGTCACCCGCGCGGTCGGCGTCTACGAGAGCGTCGAGGTCGACGTCTTCGACTTTGACGTGCTCCCCGGCGACCGCTTCCTGCTCTGCTCCGATGGGCTCCACGAGTACCTCGAAGAGAGCGAGCTCCCCGGGCTCTTTGAGGACATCGAGGAAGACGCGCTCACGCCGCACCTGATTCAGCTCGCCAACGATCGCGGCGGCAAAGACAACATCACCGCGCTCGTCGTTCGCGTTCCCGAAGCGGAGGATGGCGTCGACGTCCTCGCGCGCGAGGTCCAGCTCAAGCTCGACGTGCTTCACGAGATGCCGCTCTTCCGGTTCTTGACGTACCAAGAGCTGGTGCGTGTCCTGAACATCACACAGGTGCGCAACTACGAGCCAGGCCAAGCCGCGGTGATCGAGGGGGATGATGGCGACGAGCTCTTCATCGTCCTCTCCGGCAAGATGAAGGTTCACTCCGGCGGCGCCCTCATCTCCGAGTTCACCTCGGGCGACCACTTCGGCGAGATGGCCTTGATCGACAAGGCCCCGCGGAGCGCCAGCGTCACCGCGATGGAAGAGAGCCGCGCGCTCGCGATCACGCGCCGCGGCTTCTTCGACATGATCCGCAAGGACCACGACGTCGCGGTCAAGCTCCTCTGGAGCTTCCTCGGCGTGCTCACCAAGCGCCTCCGGTCGACCAGCCGCGAGCTCGGCGACGCGCGCAACCAGCTGGCGACGGACGTCATCACGAAGCAGCTCCTCGGGAGCGTGATGCCGATGCCGATCGGCGGTCCAGACACTCTGCGCTCCCCCGCGCCGGACGCTTCGCTCCTCGAGACCGTCGACCTTCGCAACCGGTCTAAGCCCAAGCCGGTGAGCCAGTCGATTGACGGCGCGAAGACCCTCGAGCTCGAAAAGAAGGCCCCAAAGCCGCCGAAAGAAAAGCCAGAGCCGAAGCTGGACCCCAAAGCGACGCTGCGCCTCGGCGCGCTGCTGAAGGGAATCGGCGACGTCCCGGTCACCGGCGACACCCTCCGCGACATCGACCCCGAGCCGGACGACGGCTGAAACGCGGATCGCGAGCATGCGATCAGGTCAGCGACTGCGCGTGCTCGTCGCGCTCTTCTTCTCGTTCCACGTGTTCGGAGAAGCGCGCGCCGATGATGGCGTACGCCTGACCCGTGAGCCCAGTCGTTTCACCGACGTGATCGACGCGTTCGACGCGGATGACGCGTTCGACCTCGACATCTCCACGCGCTTCTTGCGTCGTTCCCAGCGCGCCAGCCTCTCACGCGAGCGCGGGACAGAGCGGGTCGCCTTCGCTGACGTCGGACACTTCAGCAACATCCTCGAACTCTCCATGGACATCGGCGTCTTTCGTGACGTCGCGCTCTTCGCGCGTTTTCCCGTCGTGCTGAGCGACGACCGCGACCTCAGTCTCGGCGAACGAGACGCGAGCGAGGTCGACTCGATCCTCGGCCCGCGCGGCTTCGCGGTTCCGTTTCAGTCCCCGACGCGCTCCGGATTGGACCGCGCGATGTTCGGGCTGGCCTTCTCCCCGCTCAACCAGTTTCGCCGCGATGGCTACCCGACGATGACCATTCGACTTGGCCTCGACCTCGGCGTCGGGAGCCTGCTGTCGCCCTGTGAGTCAGGCGATGAGATGTGCGCGCCAGGTGTCACCGGCGGCACCCACGCGGTGACCCTCGCCGCCCGTTTCTCACGACGGTACCCATGGGTTGAGCCTTATGCGGGAGTGGACGCCTCGATCGGGTTTCGCGGACGCGCTGACGACGCCTTTGCGCCTGCCGTGTCCCGTAACCCACCGTCGCGTGCTTCACTCACCGTCGGCGCTTCGTTCATCCCGTGGGAGAGCCCCGCGGAGCTCCAGCGAATGTCGATCGACTTCGCGCTCACCGCGGGGATGGACACCGCGGGCCGCGGCTTCAGCGTCCTCTACGACGCGCTAGGCGCGACCTCGGAGACGTCCTCCACCGGGGTCACCGAGCTCGGCGCGCGTTCGCGGTTCGGCATCACCGCAGGCGTCGAGCTACGCGCGGCGCGCTACATCTGGTTCGGCCTCGGCGCGACCCTCGGGATGACCGGTCCCGCGCGCATCACGGGCGCGAACGGCTGCGACGGCGAGTGCTCAGACGACCCGGCCTTTCGCGTCGACATCGACTCCCCAGGAGCGCGCTTCTACATCGAGCGCGCGTTGCTCCTCGAGACGTACATCAGCGCAGGCGCTCGTTTCTAGAGCGCTCGCTCTCGAGCGCGATTCGAGATAGGTGGCCATAGCTCGCTGTTCCTCGTTTCGAGGATGGCCGGCCTGCACCAACCTCAACACCGAATCACGCCCACCTATATTCTTGGTTTACGCACCTGCGGCGCCATCGCCGCGAGTTCTCCGCTGCGCTCCGGAACCCGCGCCTGAGCGCCTGTGCGGAAACGATATTCTTGGAGGGGCGGACAGTCCCTCCAGAGAATATCGCGTCACGCTCTGGGTTAGCGGAAGATGATCTCGGCGGAGTCGACGTTCATCACGGTCGGCACCCCGCCGCTCAAGGTCAGGCGCATGCCTCCGGTGATGAGAAGACCGCCACCTCGCACCGCGGCCGCGGCGTGCATCGCGCGCGCGTCGTTCATCGAGACGTTGCCCACGATCGGCGGCGTACCCGCGGCCGACTGTCCGAAGAGCTGGACCCCGTTGACCGCGTTGAGCAGGCCGGTCGTGAAACCTCCCGCGAGGGCGATGGTGCTCGTCCCGAACGCGGTCATCGTGCCGAACACGGGCGGCGCCATCGGCGAGATGCGGTTGGTCTGCCCGGTGATCGCGTCGACCACGAAGCTCCTCCCCACGACCGTTCCGCTCGGCGCGGCGCATCGTGACAGCTCCATTCCGGAGGTCGCGACGAAGGTCGGCTGTTGCGGCATCGTCGCGCCAGGGTCACAACGCGGGCCGTACCAGCCCGTCACAAACGCGCGGGTCGCGGCACCGGACCCCAGCGCGATCCCGCTCGCGTACTGCAGCGCGTAGCCCGGCTCCGGATCCATCAGGGTGTTCGGGAAGCCCGTCACGCTGTCGGTGAACGGTGTAAGACCCGCCGCCGCGGTGTACGAGTCGGCGAGCTGCGCGTTGGTAGCGATCTCATCGCTCCCGCCGAAGATCAGAACGCGGCTCCCAGCGCTGACCGCGACCGGCGCGGTGCGCGCGACGCCCAAGAGGTTCGTCGCGTTGTCGTAGACCCCTGGGCCACCAGGGCGCTGGTCGTCGTAAAGCTCAAAGCTCCCGCTCCCGGTGCCGTACCCGCCGGCGAAGAGGAACTGGTTGGAATCCGGAACCGGCGCGCTCGCGTGAAGGAACCGCTCGTCGTTCAGTGTGCCTTCAGAGACGAAGCCGCCGCGGCCGGGGTCGCCGTCGCGGTCCGTGTCTTCGACCTCGGGGTTCGCCTCGGGATCAAAGAGCGTGAAGCTCGCCAGAGCACCTGAGGTGCCATCCGCCTTGAGCGGGCGGAAGACGACGTCGTGGTTGGCCCCTGTCGCGTCGACCGGCGTGATCACCATCAACGCGCGCTCGGCACCTCCCGCCAGGACAACACGTCCCGTCGAGGTGACGTTGCTGGTGTGGCCACCGCGCGCCGTCGACATCGGGTTCATCGAGAAGAACTCTCCGGTCGCGACGTCGAAGACGACCGCCGTGTTCGTTGCGGTCATGTCGAGGCACATCGACATCGCCGGCGCGTCGATCGGGCAAGCCGTCGCGCTGACCTCATCGAAGCCGCCCGCGATCAAGACGCGACCATCGGGCAACGTGCTCATCGTGTGGAGCACCCGCGTCCCAACCGCGTCGCTCGTCACCCGCGTAAAGGCGCCGCGCTCATACATCGTGAGGTCAACGTAGCGTCGCTCCCCTGGCTGCAAGAAGATCGGGCCGACATGGCCGACGTAAGCCGACACGCCTTCACCCGCTCGAAACCCTTCAACGCGGATCCCGAACGCTTCTCCAACAGGCAGCCCGCTGCGGACCAGCTCTACCGCGCCGTTCATGTCTTCGTCGGGCAGGAGCGAGACTGTGTGCTGGCTCTCGCCGCCGTCCTCGCCATCGCGAACCACCACGACGGTGATCGTCGCGACGTCGGCCGGGAGCGCACCGGTCGGCGTCAACCAACGCGCGGTCACCGAGAGATCTGGGTCCTCGGAGGCGGCACAAGAAAAGAGGGACAAGAGGGCGAGCGAGAGCCCGATCACCGATAAGAAACGCATCGCCGGAAATCTACCACGCGCGGAATGTTCGGGGTGCTACGGCCTCGTTAAATCAGTTCCTACGAAACCGGCTGCGCCAACACGATTTTGTAGGCTTGTTTCTTGGGGATGCCGGCCCACGCGGCGAGCGCTCGAGCGGCGTCTCGCGCGGACTCTCCCGACGCCAAAAGCGCCCTCGCCCGTTCCGCGATCGCGCTCTCGCTGAGCTCTTCCGCGACCTCTTCGCGGGCCTCCACTACGATCGTGATCTCCCCGCGGGCGTCTACCATCTGTTTCGCGAGCTCCGCGGCCTCTCCACGGCTCACCTCTTCGTGGAGCTTGGTCAGCTCGCGACACACCGCGACCCGGCGCGAACCAAGCGCTGCCCCGAGATCGCGAAGGGTGTCCGCGACCCGGCGCGGAGACTCGAAGAGGACGGTCGCCGAGGTGTCTTCCGCCATCGCGACGAGCGCGCGCTTTCGCTTGGGACCGCTCCGCGGCAGAAAGCCGACGAAGCGAAAGGTGTCCGCTCGGAGCGCCGCGACACAGAGCGCCGCCGTCACCGCGCTCGCGCCCGGCACGGACTCGATACGGACCCCTGCCTCGCTCGCGAACCGCGTCAGGCGCGCGCCCGGGTCGCTGATGATCGGGGTCCCCGCATCGGTCACGACCGCGACGCTCTCACCCTTCTTCAGACGTGAGACGTAGCTGCGAACCACGCTCTCGTCGCTGTGCGCGTGGAGCGCGCGCACGTTCGCTTTGATCTCATGATGGGAGAGCAAGCCTCGGGTCCGGCGAGTGTCTTCGGCGAGGACGAGATCAACCTCGCGGAGCACCCGAAGCGCGCGCAAAGTGATGTCCTCGAGGTTCCCGATCGGCGTCGCGACCAGAAAGAGCGTGCCCGCCTCGCGAGCGGTCTCATCCGCGTCGCTCGATTCTGTTTCCGGACGCGCCACCGTGACCGCGCGTCAGGCCTCGTAGACGTCGAGAACGTTCTTCCCGAGCTCCGACTGCATGTAGGTCCGCAGCTTCTGGAGCAGGCGCTTCTCGATCTGTCGGATACGCTCTCGGCTCACCCCGAACTCGGTGCCGAGCTGCTGAAGCGTCATCGGGTCTTCGCTCAAGAGACGCTTGTCGAAGATCGCCTTCTCTTTGCTGACGAGCGTCGCGCCGAACTCGTGGATCTTCGCCTTCAGCTTGTCGCCGAGTTCCTGGTCCGCGATGAAGTCGTCGATGGGCGTCGAGTTGGACGCCATCAGCTCCACCCGCGCGACCGCGCGACCACCATCGGGCGTCCGCATCGGCGCGTCGAGCGACGCCTCGCTCGCGCTCAACCGGCTGTCCATTTGGATGACGTCCTTCTCAGACACCTCGAGCCGCTCGGCGATCAGCTTCGGAGTGGGGTCGATCCCCATCGCGGAGAGCCGCGCCTTTTCTTTCTTCAAGTTGAAAAAGAGCTTCCGCTGCGCCTGCGTCGTCCCGACCTTCACCATGCGGTGGTTGTTCAAGATGAAGCGCAGAATGTACGCGCGGATCCACCACGCCGCGTAGCTGCTCAGCTTTACGCCCTTGTAGGGGTCGTACTTCTTCACGGCCTGCATGAGGCCAATGTTCCCCTCTTGCACGAGGTCGAGAAGGTTCTTGTAGGCCTGGCGATAGCCGTACGCGATCTTCACGACGAGCCGCAGGTTGGCCGTGACGAGTTGGCGGGCGGCGTCGAGGTCGCCCTCTTCCGTGAGCCGCACCGCGAGCGCGTGTTCGTCCTCTCTCGTGAGCAACGGGTAACGCTGCACGTCGCGCATATAGGCGGCGAGCGGATCGTTGCTTCGAGAGGCGCGCTTCGCTGGGAGGCTCGCTTTCTTCTTTCGCGATGCCGGCGGAGGCGAGATGGACTCCGGGGACTCCGGAACGTTCTCGGGAACGATCGAATCGCTGATGGGCGCGATGGACGCACCAGGATGAAGCGAAGCGGGACCCGCTTCTTCTTCTTCTTCCTCTTCGTCGAGCTCGTCGTCGATGTCAGGCGGTTCGGTCATCGTCTTCTCAGGGTGCAGGAACGGTCAGCTCCACCACACGTGTGCGCGCAGCCTACGCGATGTGGCACCCTCCCGCCATGACCCGCGTGTACCAGTATCCGCAGTGCGGAACCTGCAAAAAGGCGCTCCGCTGGCTCGACGCCAAAGGGGTGGAATACAGCTCCGTTCATATTGTCGAAAAGCCGCCGTCGCGCGCGACCTTGAAGCGCCTGGTGAAGCGCTCGGGGCTACCGATCAAGCGCTTCTTCAACACCTCTGGGCGTTCCTATCGCGAGGGCGGATTCAGCGCGAAGATGAAAGACATGACCCTCGACGACGCGCTCGACGCGCTCGCGGCCGACGGGAAGCTCATCAAGCGTCCGTTGATCGACGGCAACGGCGATGAGAAATTCACGCTCGTAGGCTTCAAAGAAGCTGAATACGAAGCGGCGTTTGGCTAACTCGCACGCAGAGCGCCGGTGCAAGCGACGGCGAAGCCCTGTAAGCGACGTGGTGGTGACGGGGACCGAGGGACGCGAACTCACGAAGAGGAGCGTCGCGCACTTCGCGCGCAGAGAGCGGAGCGAATGAGCAAGGAGCGGCGCGCACTTCGCGCGCAGCGAACGTTTGGGGTGAATCGACCGAAGGGAGAGAGCGGGAGCGAAAAATCCCCCCAAGTAACGTTTGGGGTGAATCGCGAAAGCGAGACGGGTCTCGAAAAAGACCCCTTAGAGAAACTCAGCCTCCCGGGGCGGGGCGGTCTTTAGCCGGCGTCCAGGTGATGCGCGCGAGCGGACCCGACGCCGCGTACTGAAGCGTTCCCGGCTCCGGTGACGCGCGCTGAATCCGCGGATGCATTCGCAACAGGCTCATCATGGTCTCCGCGCGCTCACTGCTCTCGGCGTAGGCGTCCTCAAACTCAACGCGGAGCAAGAGGTCGAGCACTGAGTTGCGTACAACCCGCGAGATCTGAACCGCGCCCTCGCCGTCGAGGTTAATGTGCTCGCCGCGTCCTCGGAGCTGCTCGATGGTCCCAACGCCTTCAACGACGTTCATCCGGAAGTCGACCTGCCCCGCGTTGATCTGCGCGATCGTCACGCCATCCCCTGGCAGGCCGCGCACCTTCAACTTCGCGCGCCCGTCCCCGATCTTCAGATCGGAAATCGCCAGCTGCACGGTCCCGTTGGTGTTCTCGCGTTCGTCGTTGAGCGTCAGGTCGATATCCCCTGAGACCGCGCCGACCACCGGCAGCCCGAGCTCCGCGCGGATCAGCCCCGCGCGGCGTAGCTGAACGCCGTCGAGGTTCACCCGCACCATCGTCTCCGTCTCGGAGACCTCGGTCTCACCTTCGATGTGCCCACCCGCGACGTCCGTGTCGAAGGTCAGGCCCACGTCCCCGGCGATCGCGGACAGGAGCGACACGCGCGCGTTCACTTCCTCAAAGGTCATCCCGACCGGGAGCTCGCCTTCGGCTTCTGGCACCTTCTCGATGCTGACGCCTGTGAGCTCAACGCCCGTGAAGAACGAAGGCGAGAGGCTGACGATCGAGAGGCGGTACCCGCTGGGCGTCCGGTTTCCGTTTCGGCCGCGGGGGTTCTCGACCTCCTGCACGATGTAGTCGCGCACGCGGTCGTACGGGAACGTGAGGTACGCGAAGAAGAAGAACGCGATCGTAAAGAGCGCGCCGTAACCCAAGGTCGGGAAGACGTATTTCTTGAGAAAGTTCATCGCGGTCTCCGCGGTCCGGCGCGGCCTTCGCCAGGCCCTTCGCCAGCCGGCGCTTCGGTCTCGTCATTGCTGTCGTACGCGATCAGTCCGAGCTGCACGTTGTAACGGTCGCCGGCGCGGAAGTGCTCGATCTTGATCTTCTCGAGGGCGACGGGGTACGGGCTGTTCTCGATGTCGGCGAGCATCAAGATGGTCGGGCGCAGCCCAACGTTCGGGATGGTCGCGCGGACGTGACGCCGCGTGAACTCGCCGATGACCTTCTCGGGCTGATCGGTCACCTCGCGAAGCGTCAGCTCTTGCTCGCCTGCGCGCGCTTCGACAAAGCTGCCGAGCGGCGGCGCGGGGTTCGCGTAACGGCTCCGGGCCGCTTCGCTCTCCGCTTCGCGTTGCGCCAAGCTCGCGCGCGAGTTTCCGATCTCCCGTAAGACCGCCGCGATCTCAGTGTTCTCGTCTTCGATATCCGAGATCGCGCTCCCCATGAGGTAAAGCGGGAGCACAAGAACGATGAGCGCCGCGACGACCGCCATGACGATGAGCAGCTGCCGCTCGCGCTCGTTGCGCTCGGCGAACCAGTTCGTGATTGGATCCAAGATCGCCACGCTACCTCCTCGTCCCGCTGCGGCGGTTCTTGCTGCGGTTGTTCGTGGGGGGCTCCGGCGCGCCGGGGCAACGGATGTCGACCTCGAGCCGGTAGTTCAGACCTTCGCCGCCGGGTCCGGGCGAGGTCGGCCCACGACTGATGTCGTGGAAGCACTCATGCGACTCCAGCTGCGCGGCGATGGTGTCTCGCTCCGCGATGCTGGCGACGGTGCCCTGCAGCTCGAAGTGACCATCGCGCGCCTCGTCATCGATCTCGATCTCGAGGCGACGGGTGTTGTGCGTGATCTCGGTCGGGATGTTCTGACTGATCACGTCGAGCGCGTGGTAGGCGTCGAAACGCGGGAGCGGGTCTTCCGTCGCGCTGCCGCCGCTGAGCAGCTCGCGCGCTTGGCGCGGGCTCCGGGTCTCGTTACCGAAGGCGCTCTCGGTCACCGTCGCGAGCTGTTCGCGGAGCTCGTCGCGCTCCTCTGTCAGGACCGACCAGCGCGCGTAGGTCGAGAAGCCGAACGCGAAGAGGACAACCGCGGCGCACATCGCGAAGAGCTTCATGTGCCGGCGGAGCTCGCCCATCGCGCGCTGCGTCGCGAACTCGCCCTTCCGAAGATCGAGCCGGCGCTGCTTCCTCGCGACGCGTGAAGCGAGCGCGGCCGCGCGACCAAAGGCCGGGCGACGCTCCTCGCTCACGCCTTCTACGTTGGGGAGCGGAAGCGGGACCGTGCGAAGAGACGTGACGTCCGCGATCCACGAAACCGCGTTCGGACTGAGCACGCCCTCCCCCGTCAGGAAGACCTGCTGCGCGGCGCGACCACCGCTCGCGCGCCACCCAGAGAGCGTGCGCTTGATCTGCGAGGCGAGCGCCGGGGCGCGCTGACGCTTCACCAGGTCGAGCCCCCCGGAGAGCGTTCGCGAGAGAACACAGACGCCGTTCTCGACGATGCAGAGGTCGGTTCGCTCGTCCGCCACTTCCATGACGAGGTGCGGCCCGGGGGTCGCGAGCTCGGGGACGATCTCGACCAAACCATCAAGCGCCGCAGCGCCCACCGCGATCTCTCGCGGGTCGATCCCGATCGCGCGCATCTCAGCGATGTAGCGCCCGACGCGTTCCTTGGGCGCCGCCGCCGCGAGGATCTTGACCATCCCGTTCCCGATCTCCATCGGCTGGTGATCGATGACGGTCTCGTCGATCTCGAACGGAACGAGTTCTTCCAGCTGGAACGGGAGGAGCTCATCGAGCTTCTTGATCGCGGCGCTCGGGACCTCCATCGTGCGGATCGAAGCGTCACGCCCATCGAGGCCAACGATGATGCCTTCGGGCGCAGGACGGATGGACGCGATGAGACCTTCGACGGTCAACGCGAGCGCGCTCTTTTCCTCGGCTTCCTCCGCTTCCTCGGCCTCCGCTTCAGGAGCGACCTCGTCCGCGATGGGCGCGATGCCAGCGATGCCAGCGCCGGCCTCTTCGGGGACGAACGGCGGCTCCCCGGGCGCGCCGAGCGCGGGCACCACCGGCAGGTTCGGGGTGAGCGAGATCTCCGCCTCGATGTACTCGAGGATCTCGATCTTCCGAAAGGAGCTCCGGACCAACGTCGCGCGGACGTGATCTTCGCCAATGTCGATACCTAGGATGCGTGCCATGAATTCGGTCGCGAGAGCGTGTTGGGGGTGAGGTGGTTCAAGGTCGGTTCCCGTTAGTCGACGCGGTAGTAGTGGAAGACACCGAGCGCCGGCATGCCGCCCGCGTTGGGCGGCGGCGGGTTCCAACGTTCGTGGAAGTTCATGACCGAGTTGATGCGCACCCGGGCGCGCCCCACGCGTCCGGTCGAGTGCACCGTCAGGATCTTCGCGCCGGTCACGAAGAGCCGCGCGATCTCGGTGCGTTGCTGGGGCGTGAGCGAGGCCGGCGTGAAGAGCAGCTGGCTGTCCTCGCCGAGGAAGCCGCGCAGCATCGGGTAGAGGTCGCGCGAGCCACCGCGCCCCTCGATAAAGTTCAGGAAGTCGGTCGGGCGCGTAAAGAACGGAACCGGGATCATGCTGCGCACAGTCGAGAGCAGCTGGATGAACTTGGCCGCCTCGAGCGGGTTCACGCAGAGCGGCTGGTCTTCGATGAACGAACAGAGGCGCGCGAGCAGAACCTCGGGGGGCGCCTCGTTCGGGTTGACCCGGCCCGAGCCATAGATGGTCATGACGCGCGCGTTCGGATCTTCCGCGCTCGGCTCCACGAAGGTGGACCAGAAGTCCTCGCCTACGCCGCGGATCAAGCGCAGCTCTTGGAGCGAGTCGAACGGCGCGTTCTTGACGCTGTAGGGGTCATCGTACGAACGGGAGACGTCGTCCTCTCCGCCCGCGCTCGTGACCTCCGTGCGCCCAGGGTCGAACTGCGTACGGTTCGTGTCGAAGTCCCACCAGTCGACCACGGCGCTCACCAGATCAAGACGCGAGGTAAACTGACCGTCCGCGTCCCGATTGCTGAAGATCGGGTCGTAGGGGCTCGGCGACTGGTAGCCGCCGGTCAACGCGAAGAGCTGCATCGCGACGCTTCGCTTACCGTCTTCCGCGGACAGCAGCAGCGGGAGGTTCACGTTTATCTTGCTGTTCTCGGCGAAGGAAATGATCTCGCAGGTGCCGCCGAGATCCCCGAGCCCTTCCGCGCTCCCGAAGTCGATCGCGCCGCCTTCCGAGCTCTCGTAGTCGCAGAACGGGCGGAGGAGATCATTGGCGAGCGTCCAGACCGGGAGCTGGGGCGGCGGGCGCCCGAGCAGCATCTGGTACATGGGCGCGACGATCTGACGAATGCGCGGCTCCTGCCCAACGAGCAAACGCGTCAGGTTGATGCCGCTCTTCGCGAGATACTCCGCCTTGAGCTGATCCCGCTGCGTGGTCGCGATGGCGTGCGCGGTGCCGGTGCTCTCGTGCATGTCCGCGAGGAGCACGCTGAGGATCGCGATGGAGGTCACCGCGATGATGAGCGCCACGCCGCGCTGGCGCTTGTCTTGCTTCGGGCCGCGTGACTCCGGCGCGGTCACGCGCACGCGCAACCGCCGGCGGCTGCGGCTGTCGTGAGAGGCGCCGAGCGGGAAGCGCGCGTTCGATCGCTTCAGGTGGGTCACGGGTTGTACACCGCGTGGTTGAGTCCCCAGACGATCGGGATGGACGCGCGGGTCCCGTAGGTCTCGGTGCGGCGGCCGTCTGCGCTCGGGATCGAGATCGAGATCTTTACCTGCGAAGGCAAACGATTGGGCTGGCCGGTCGCGCCTTGTGTCGTGTTCCAGGTCCGGAGCCACTCGTTGCTCGCGGGGTCGAGGTACTCCAGCTGAAAGTCTTTCACGTCGTCGAACAAGATCTGAACGCGGCCGCCGTGCTCCGGGTCGTCGTCGATGCGCGCTTGCTCCCGACGCGCGAGGACCTTGCGGCCGCCGTCCGGATGGTTCGTGACGAAGTAACTGATCTCGTTCTGATCGCTCTCGTGCGCGTTCCGGTACAAGCGCTGATGGGAGAACGAGCAGAAGTCCAGGCGGTCACCGCCGCCGCGATCGGTGCCGATGAAGACCGTGCGGACCGCTTGCAGCTGCGTGTTCTCGTTGATGTGGGTCGACACGAACGCCATCGAGATCTCGCGCGACATCCGCTCAAGCGCGATGCGCAACGTGTGAAAGCGATCGAGCCCGGCCTCGACCCGCGCCTTGTTGCGCGAGGTCTGATCGAAACCGCCCCAGACCAGCGTCCCGATGATCGACGTGATCAGGATCGCGACCATCGCCTCGATCAAGGTCACGCCTCGGCGTCGCTTCCCCCGCGTGTTCATCCGCGCGCTCATGAGCCGTCATCCGTGGGCACGACCGGTGGCGGTTCGGCGACCAAGAACTGCACGACGTCGAAGCCGTGCTCACTGTCGCCCTCGCCCCACTTCACCTCGACCGTGACGCGGCGCACGCCCTCTTCGATCGCGGGCTTCATGATCGGGAACGCGAAGCTCATCGCGAGGTCGGCGAGTCCGTCGCCGCCGCCGCCCGTGAGCATGGAGTCCACCACGCCCGCGCCGCTCGCCGCCGCGTCACCGCCGGCTGCCCCGCCACCTGCAGCGCTCGCGAGCGCCGCGATGGGGTCTTCGCCCTCTTCGTCGCCGCCCATCGCGTCATCCGGCAAGACAATGCGCTCGATCGCCCACTCGCATCGGAAGCCGTCGACCTCGGCGTGTTCGCAGCAGGCGTCGCGGCCCTTCTTCTCGATCGCGGGCAGACCCTCTTCGACGATCAGCTCTTCGATCTCGCCCATCTTGCAGCGGGCCAAGAAGCTCGCGACCGTGTAGTGGCGCGCGCGATGCGCGGTCTTCACGGCGCCGACCTGGCTCGCGAAGATCGACGACAGACCGAGCGCCAGGATCGCCATCGCGACCAGCACCTCGAGCAACGTGAAGCCCATGATCTCGGTATCGCGTACGCGCTTGATCATCCGGGGTCCCTCACGTCGTCCTCGCCGAGCTCTTCGGGCTCAAAGGCGTGCGGGTAGATCTTGCCACGCCCGGTGAGCGCGTTGATCTCGACCGTGTAGACGTTGTCATTTTTGTCGGTCAGCTGGATGACCGCGTGCTCGGTCATGCCGCCCGGGAAGAAGTAGATCGCGGCGCGGCCGTCTTCGCGCGGGTCGGGATCATGCGGCGTGATGACGCGGGTGATGGCCGCGGAGAGCGCGCGCGGTCGGTAGCGATCGAGCACGTTCCCGTCGCGTCCTTGGAGCGGGCGAAACGCGCTCCGGCCGATGTTGGTGTGAATCGTCTCGTCGAGCGCGGCTTGGGCGTCCGCCCAGGGATCGCGCGCGGCCTCTTCGCCCTCTTCGCGGTCCTCGTCGTCAGCGCGCATCAAGGTCACGCGACCGTTGGCCTCCTCGATCGACATGGTGTCCTCGTCGAGGTTCAGCATGATGCGGACCGTGTTCCCTTGGGCGACCGCGCGGTGGTAGGAGAAGCGCGCCGCCGCGACGATCTTCACGCACGAGCTGCGGAGCTTGGACCGCGTGATCGCGCCGAGCCCCATCGTGATCCCGCTCGCGACCAGCGCGAGGAGGAGCACGACGATCATCATCTCGATGAGCGTGAAGCCGGCGGTGTCTTGGCGACGAAGACGCATCATCGGATGTCGTCTTCCGTGCCGAACTGGCCGTCCGCGCCGGATGACGCGACGGAGACGTTGTCTGCCGCGCAGTGAATCTGGAAGTCACGGTCCCAGGCGTCTGCGAGGCGCTTGTTCGCGTCGAGGAAGCCGCCCTCGGCGAGGTCCTGCGTCGACGGGCAGCAGCCGCTCGGGTTCTCGCTGAGGTACATCACGACCGCACTGCGGATCGACTGCGCGTTCGTCCGCGTGCTGTCCGGGTTTCCGCCGCACGACAATCGCGGCAATAACTGGATGCTGGCGATAAACACAGCACCATAACCGCCAAAGATGACCGCCAGCGAAGCGACGAGCGGGAGCACGAGCAGCTCCGCTGCCCCCGCTCTCGTTTCATGTCTGCTTCGCGTGCGCATTCTTCAGGTTAGTTGATGTCGTCTTCGGTGCCGAACTGGCCGTCCGCGCCCGATGACGCGACGGAGACGTTGTCGCCCTCGCACTCAATCTGGAAGTCGCGGTCCCAGGCGTCCGAGAGGCGCTTGTTCGCGTCGAGGAAGCCGCCCTCGGCGAGGTCCTGCGTCGAGGGGCAGCTGCCGCTCGGGTTCTCGCTGATGTACATGACGACCGCGCTACGGATCGACTGCGCGTCGGTGCGCGTGCTGTCCTCGCGCGCCTTCTTCAAGCGCGGGAGCACCGCGACGCCGACCGCGGTCGCGATGAGCGCCATGATGATGACGACGATCATGATCTCGACGAGCGTCATGCCCTCTTCGCGGCGACGGCGAAGCGCGGTCAGCGAGAGAGGTGCGGTGGAGAGAGAGAGGGTGTTGTTCTTGGGCTTCATGATGATTGTTTCTTTGGGTTCAAAAACCGTCCGCGAGGTCTACGGCGCGGGGTGTGCATTTCATTTCGAGTTCGTGAAGAAGTTCGCGGGTCCGCCTCAGTAAACGTTGTCGTCCACGAAAAACGATCCGCTCGGTCCCGGCGAGAGGACGTCGGCGTCGTCCGGGTTGTTGTGAGAAGGGCACTGCACGTGGAGCTGCTGTCCCCAACCGTCGCGCGGCATCGAGCTGAGAAAACGGTTCCGCGACATCGGCGGGTGCACGAGCTCGACCGTGGTCCGCGGGCAGCGACCCACCTCTGAACGGAATTCACGAATCGCGCGGCGAACCTCCGCGATCGCGATGCGGGTGTCGCGCGTTTGCGCCGCGCTCGCCGCCGTCGACCAGACCAACCAAACCGCGCTGCTGATCAACACCGCGCCGATCAGAACCTTCCACCGTGGACCGCGAAAGAGCCCACGAAAGATCGCGCCGCGACGCTCCCACGGGAGCGCGACGTTGCTGCGACGGTTTCTCCTGCGACGCTTTGCCATCAGTACAACGCCATCTCAGTTCACGAAGTCCGAGATCTGGAGGAGCGGCATCAAGATCGCGAAAGCGATCCCGCCGGTGACGCCGCCCATGACGACGATGATGAGCGGCTCGAGCAGCGAGGTCATCGCGGCGACGCGAATCTCGACCTGTTGGTCATATGCGTCCGCCACGTTCTCGAGCATCTCCTCGAGCTGACCGGACTTCTCGCCGATCGCGATCATGTGCGTCACGATCGGCGGAAACTTCTGGCTCGCCTTGAGCGGCTTCGCCAGCCCTTCACCTTCGCGCACGCTCTCGCGCGCAACGTCGACGACCTTCGCGAGCTCTTCGTTCCCGAGAACGTTCCGCGTGATCCGCATCGCCTCGAGCACCGGCACACCGCTGCTCAGGAGGGTCGCCAAGGTTCGCGAAAAACGCGCGACCGACACCATCGTGAGGAGCTGCCCAAAGAGCGGGAGCTTAAGCATAAAGGCGTCCCACTTCACCGACCCCTCAGGCGACCTCTTCCAGCGGAGGAAAAGATAGGTCCCGAGCACGGTCAGCCCGAGGAAGATCCACCAATAGCTCGTGAGCAGATCGCTCATGAAGATAAGGAGCGTCGTGTACCAAGGGAGCGCCTTCTCGAAGTCCTCGAAGATCGCGCTGACCTTCGGGACGACGACCGTCATCATGACGATCATGATCACGATGCTCATGAGCGCCATGAACGCAGGATAGGCGAGCGCACCAGCGACCTTGCCCTTGAGCTTGGCCTGTTCATCCAAGAAGACGGCGAGCCGGCTGAGCACCGTCTCCAGCGTGCCAGACGCTTCGCCCGCGGCGACCATATTGATGAAGAGCGGCTCGAAAACCTTCGGGTGCGCCTTGAGCGCGTCCGCGAAGTTCTTGCCCTCGTTGACCTTGTCGCGCGTGTCGGTAAACGCCGACCGTAAGTCAGGGTGCTCGAGCTGATCGATCATCGCGCTGAGGCCCTCGACCAGCGGGATACCCGCGCGCAAGAGGACCGCGAGCTGCCGGGTCGCCACCGCGACGTGCATGGTCGACAGACGGTTGAAGTACTTCCCGAAGTCGATGTTGCGCGCGTTCTGTTTGCGCGCCTCGCTCTGCTCGAGGATCTGCGTGACCATCACGCCGTCGCGCTTCAACAGCGTGCGGAGCGCCTTCGGGTTGTCCGCGTCGCGCACGCCTTTGACGTTTTTGCCGGAGGCGTTGATCCCTTTGTAGGCGAAGACGGCCATCGCTACTCGTCCATCTCTATGTCAACCGCCTGCGTCGCCGCGAGCACCTCCTCGACCGACGTGACGCCCGCGATGACCTGACGCGCGCCGTCTTCGCGGAGCAGCCGCATCCCGTTCTGACGCGCCGCGCGCTGGATCGACTTGCTGTCTTCCTTCGCGAGGATCGCGCGCCGGACCGGCTCGTCGATCATCATCATCTCGTAGATCCCGATGCGTCCGCGGTAGCCGGTGTGTCCACAAGCTTCACAGCCGACTGGTTTGTAGAAGAGCGGCATGCCCTCGTCGTCGAGCGGCGTCGCGAACGCGCTCATGTCACGGATCTGCGTAGACTGATCATCGAACGCGCCGACCTCGGCATCGGGCACGGGCGGCGGCGCGCTCTCGCGGAGCACAGTGGTCGCGGCGGCTTTGCGGAGGTTCTCGAGTTCCTCGTTCATACGGGAGATATCGAGGCCGAGCTCGATCAAGTTCTCGTGGGTCGCGCGGTATGGCTGGCGGCACTTCTCGCAGAGCCGCCGCACCAATCGCTGCGCGAGGACCCCGAGCAGCGATGAGCTGATCTGGAACTCCTGAATGCCCATATCGACAAGGCGCGTGATCGCCGCGGCGGCGTCGTTGGTGTGCAGCGTCGAGAGGACCAAGTGACCGGTGAGCGACGCGTGAATCGCGATGTCGGCGGTCTCGTGGTCGCGAATCTCACCGACCATGATGACGTCCGGGTCCTGCCGCAAGAACGCTCGAAGTCCGGACGCGAAGGTCAGGCCGATCTTCTTCTGCACCTGCATCTGACCGATGCCGGCCAGTTCGTACTCAACCGGGTTCTCGACCGTGAGGATGTTCTTCTCGGGCGTGTTGATCTGGTTGAGCGCGCCGTAGAGCGTCGTCGTCTTGCCAGAACCCGTCGGCCCCGTGACAAGCATGATGCCGTTAGGTCGCCGGATGAGGAACTGCAGCAGGTCGAGCTCACGCTTCGCGAAGCCAAGATCGACCAGGTCGAGCATCACGTTCTCTTTGTCGAGGAGACGCATGACGACCCGCTCGCCGCCGATGTTCGGCACCGTCGACACGCGGACGTCGATGATCTTGCCGCGGATCTTCTTGGTGATGCGTCCGTCCTGCGGCAGTCGCTTCTCCGCGATGTTGAGACCCGCCTCGATCTTCACGCGCGCGATGATCGGTGCGAGGAAACCGCGCGGCGCTTCCTTGCGCTTCACGAGCTTGCCATCGATTCGGTAACGAACGACGACCTTGTCGTTGTGTGGCTCGATGTGAATGTCGGACGCGCGCTCCTGGACCGAGGTGTAGAAGAGGTTGTTGACCCATCGGATGACAGGCGCCTCATCGGTCATGTCGATGAGGTCCTGAAGCTCCTCGACGTCGTCTCCTTCGCCGTCCTCGCGAAGCGCCGCTTCGTCCTTGCGCTCGTAAACGCTGTTGATGGCGTCGTCGATGGTCTCGCGCCGGACCGCGATGGGCTCAACCGGGCGACCCAAGAGAGCGCGCAGATCATCGAGCGCGAAGAGGTCGAGCGGGTTGGTCACCGCGACCTGCACCACGTCGTCCTCGTCCAGGATGCGGATCGGGAGGACCTGGTGATTTCGCGCGAAGGTGATCGGGACGAGCTCGATCAGCTCCTCTGGGACCATGTCCGCCGCGATCTCTTCGAGGTAGTCGATGCCCACCTCGTCCGCGAGCGCGCGCACCAGCTTCTCTTCTTCGACCGTGCGGGTCGCGACCAGAAAATCGGTGAGCGCCACCCCCCGCTCGTCCGCGGCCGAGACCGCCTCGCCGAGCTGCGTCGCGTTCACGACGCCGCGGCTCAACAAGATCTCTCCGACGTAACTCTGTTCCATGATTCTGCTCTTGAGGACTTGGCGCTAAGGGGTGGCCGCGATCATCGGCTCAAAAGAAAAGGAAGGGAGGAGAGAGGAGACGAACGACGGCTCGCCGGTTAGTTGCTCTGGGGGTTCACCGTCACAGGCGTACCCACGCTCGCGGAGTCGGGCGGCGGGACGGGGATCGTCGAGGTGCTCGGCGAGATGACGACATCTCCACCCGCTTCTGGAGCGAACTCGTAGGACCCGACCGGAGGCCGCGGGACATGATCGGGCGGAGGTGCCGCGCGCGCTTCCGCTTCGAGCCTCGCCTCTTCATCGATCTCATCGATCTCGTTGATGATCTCCGCGACCAACCCGCGTGTTCGCGAGTAGTCAGTAGGCGGCTCGTAGTCGCGGTCACCGAACACGAAGTAGCGATCCAGGAACTCCTGACGTTCGCGCATCTTACGCTCGAAGATGCTGCGGAGGTCGCTGGGGTCACGGATGATGTAGGGCGTGAGGAAGAGCAAGAGGTTGGTCTTGCGCTTCTGACGCTCGGTGTTTCGGAAGAGCGCGCCGAGCAGCGGGATGTCACCGAGGATCGGGATCTTCTCTTCGCTGGTGACGACCGTCTCGCGGATCAAGCCACCGATGACGACGGTCTGTTGGTCGCGAACCATGACCTCGGTCTTCGCGGTACGCCGCGTAATCGAGACCACGCCGAGCGTCCCCTCGGTGACGCCGCGCTCCGAGATCTCTTCTTCGATCTCGAGACGAATCTCGTCGTTCTCGTTCACGTGTGGCGTGAGTCGAATCGTCGTACCGATGTCTTGACGAGGCGCCGCGCCGCCGCCCAAGCCACCCGCCAAACCGGCGAGTCCGGCGAGCCCGCCCGCGCCGCCTTGCTGACCGCCGGCCAACCCAGCGAGCCCCGCGAGACCGCCGAGTCCGCCCGCACCGCCGCCGAGCGCGAGACCCGAGGTCTGCAGCGGGATGTTCTCGCCGACGCTGATCTCGGCCTGGACGTTGTCCATCGCGATGATGTGCGGGGTGCTCAAAATGTTGGTCTCGCCCGAGGACGAGATGGCGTTCAAGACGACGCCGAAGCCGGGAATCGAGAGGCCGGTCGCGCCGGCGATGCCCTCGATGGCCGGCCCGCGGACGCCGACCGCGAGGCCGGTGAGCGCGTCTTGGTTCGGGAAGGTCGCCGACTGAATCGCGTTGAAGCCGAAGACCGAGAGCCCGCCCTCTGCCGCGGCGTCTGGAACACCACCGTGGAACGCGAGCCCGAGGTTGGTCGAGCGGCTGACCGAGAGCTCCATGACGACCGCCTCGATGAACACCTGTCGACGTGGGCTGTCGAGCCGCTCGATCACGCGTCTGAGCGCGGCGTAGTCATGTAGAGATGACGTGATGACAAGCGCGTTGGTCGCCTCGTGCGCGGTCACGCGGATCTGTCCTTCGAAGAGGTCCGTGGCTGGTGCCGCCGCGGCCGCTCCGGCGCCTCGTCGAGGAGTCCCGCCGCCGCCTCCGCTCGAGCCGCCGATCAAGCTGGTGAGCGTGCCCGCGATCTCGGTCGCGTCGCCGTTCTGAACGTAGTGGACGTGGATCCGCCCTTCCCCCTCAAGGGGAACGTCGAGCTGGCGGATGAGCTCCATGATGCGGAGGTACGCGCGCTCAGTCGCCAAGATGATGAGTGAGTTCGTCCGCTCGTCCGCCAAGATGTTTGTGATGCGAGACTCACCGCTTCGCGAGCCCACCGTGGACGGTCCGGCCGCCGCGTTGGCCTGTGCCGCCTTGGTCGCCTTCGCCGTCCGAGCGCGCGCCGTTCTCGCGGGGGTCGCCTGCGCGGCCGCCCCCGACCCGCTGCCACCGCTCGCTTGGAAGATCTCTTGGAGACGCGCCGCGAGGTCCGCGGCGGTCGCGTAGTGGATCGGTTCGATCCAGATCTGTTCGCCCGTTCTCGGCACGTCGATCGCTTCGATGAGCCGAAGCATCCGCCGGATCTGGGTGCCGGTGTCGGTGATGATGATCGTGTTGGTGGGGGCGTAGGCGGTGATGTTGCCTTCCCGCGATTTGAACCGGGAGAGCAGCGTCGCGACGTCTTCCGCGGCGACGTTGTCCACGCGATGAAGGCGCGTAATGAACCGGTCCGACGCGGGCGTCGGCGAGTTCCCCGTGTAGGTCGGGATCGGCTGGCTCTCGATGCCGCTCGTCTCGGCGATCTTGAGGTAACGACCCGACGGCACGACCGTCATGCCGTTGACGTTGAGAATGGAGAGGAAGGCGTTGTACGCCTCCGCCACGCTCACCTTGGTCGGAGAGAAAACGGTCGCCTTGATGCTGCGGACCTTGCCCGGGATGATGAAGCGCTTGCCCGTGATGTTCGAGATGAGGCGCACGAGATCCGGAAGGTCGGCGTCTTCAAGGTTGAACGTGACGCGGGCGCGCGGCGAGATGCGCTGGTACTCAATGCCCGACTCGAAGGGAGGCGGCGTTCCGGTCGACGCGGCGCCGTCCCCCGCGGCTTGCTTGGCGGGCGTCGGTCCGTTGCGGCGGACGCGAACGGAGGGGCGCTGATCGTCTTGAGCATTGGCGAGACCAATCCCAAGGCCAACCGCCATAAACGACGATGACGCGATCAGGATGGTCAGTGCGGTTCGGGTTCTCACAGAGTTCTCACTGGATGTTGTAGTTCACGGACGATCCTTGACCGCGCCTAACAATGGAAAGGGTGAGGTGGTCGGCAGAGCGGAGACGGGTGTACGCCTCGAGCGCGCTGTCCGGGCTCGACATATCGAAGCCGTTGATGGTGCGGAGCATGTCGCCGTTCTGAAGACCGAGGCGACCAAGGAGACTGTTCCGCCGGATGCCGTACATCTTCACGCCGACGACGCGGCCGCCCTCTTCGTGCGGGATGATCCGCGCGGTGCGCATGAGCTCACCTTGGTTCTCAAGGATCTGGTCGACCAAAGAACGCTGCACCGTGAACTCGGTGTCGCTCACGCGCGTGATCCCGGAGTCCATGTCGGCCGAGGAGATGGCCCCTTCACGCGCAGGGCGACGCGGCGCCTTCGTCATCTTCGTCGCGGTCATCACAGCGGCCATCGCGGTCGGCGCGGTGACCTCTTCATCGAACATCGCGATCTGGCAGTAGCTGCCGCCGCTCGGGCGCATGATCACCGTACGGCTGCGGACCTGAACGATCTCGCGACCGTCCACTTCCTGCCCGGAGCGGTAGAGCATGGCTTTGCCCGCCGCGCCGATGATCGCGGCGAACGACCACTCCGGACGCCGCGGGTTCGTGACCGCCGCGACGAGTCGCATGCTTCCGTCACACGTCGCGACCGCGCCGCCGTCGTAGGTGTCGGTCGTCGGGGTATCGAGGACCTCTTCCACGGGCTCGTCGACAACCGCGGAGCCGTCGAGCGGACCGGTCTCGGAGTCGAAGATGTTTCGGCGAAGGATGCCCGTGGAGTCCGCCCGCGCGATCTCCGTGCTCGCGGAAGCGCGACGCTTCGTCGGGGCGGCGTCAGCAGTGGTGCGGTCGATCGGCAGGAGCTTGGCGGCCGCGAGGCGCGTTGTTCCCTGCGCGAGTAAAAACGCCACGAGGAGCACCGTCACGATGAGGACGGCGATGGTGATCTTCTTTTGTCTCGGGGTACCCAAAATTGGAACTCACGTCGCTCTAGAGCAACGCGCGTGCCTACCCTGAAACCCAGACGCCAGCCAACCGTTTTCCCCTACGAATTCGTGTATCGCGCGCGACAACGGAGGTTTCGGTGACCGCTCAGCGGTCAGTTCGCGACATCCTGGCAATCCGACCAATCGGGAGGAGAGCCGAGTGACAAACTGACAAGCGAAACGACGCAGACCCGAGATCGCCCATGAGAGCGAAAATGACCCTACGTTCGCGAAGCGAATCGAACCTTCACAGCGTCAGCCCTCGAAGAGCGAGAGCTGGCGGGTGGGTCGGCGAAAAGACGTCACCTCACGGTCAGTCGCGTCGCGCCAGTCCGTGTCCAGCCCGAGACGCCGGCACGTCATCTCGAACATTGCGCGGGTCGCCTCCCATCGCGCCCCCTTTCCGCGCATCCGAGACCCGAACGAGGCGTCGTTCATCGCGCCGGCGCGCATCTCTTCAATCGCGTGACGAATCTTCTTCGCGCGTCCCGGGAAGTCACGCTCAACACGCTCGAGGAACACCGGCAAGACGTCTTTCGAGAGACGCACCATCGACATGAACGCACGTGAGGCACCGGCCTCCCGCGCACGCGCGAGCAGCTCAGGAATCTGCTCGTCGTTGAGGCCCGGGATCATCGGGGCCGCGCTGACCGTGACCGGGATGTTGGCCGCCGCGAGGAGCCGAATCGTCTCAATGCGCTTGCTTGGCGGACTGGCGTACGGCTCCAGCAGGCGCGCGGTCGGATCGTCGCACGCGACGCTCACGACAACGTAGCAACGCGCGCGCTCGTGAAGCTCAGCGAGCAGGTCGATGTCGCGCCGGATGAGCTTGCTCTTCGTGATGATGCCAACTGGGTTTCGAAACTCGAGGCACGCCTCGAGGCAGCGCTGGGTCAGTCGATAGCTCGCTTCGAGCGGTTGGTAGCAATCGGTGTTGCCAGAAAAGACCACCGTCTCGCCGCGCCATGACGCCTTCTGGAACGCTTCGCGCAGCAGCTCAGCCGCGTTGCGTTTCACGACCAGCTTGCGATCGAAATCGGTCCCCGCGCCGAAGCCGAGATACTGATGACTCCGCCGGGCATAGCAGTAGGTGCAAGCGTGAAAGCAGCCGCGATAGGGGTTCACGCTGAACGAGAAGCCAAGGTCGGGGCTCGTGTTCTTGGAGAGGATCGAGCGTGCCTCTTCCTCGTAGACAACGAGCTCCGCGGGCGGCGGCGGTCCGTCCCAAGAGAGGTCGCGTTCGTGGAAGGGATTTGGGGGGTTGCTCACAGGCCGCATACTGTACATATGTATAGCACGCCACCCGCGGCTTCTTGCGCTTCGAAAACAGACTTGCGCTTCGAAAACAGAAGAGCCGCGGGTCCGAAGACGCGCGGCTCTCGCTGTTCTTAGTCCGCGCTAGCGGAGCGCGTTAGCGACGGCGGCGCCAGACCACCGCCACGCCCGCGAGCGCGAGGATGAACGGCACGGGTGAGGAACCGTTGTTCGTCCCGGCCGGAGTCGCGGCGCAGAGCCAGCCCGGTCCACCGGCGAGACCGCCGAGCGTCGGGTCGACACACATCCGAGTCAGGTCATCGCAGAAGCCGACCGGACACTCGGTGTCGTCGGTGCAGCCCACACAGATGCCTTCCTCTTCGTCGCAGAAGGGAGTGTCCCCACCGCAGTCGTCGTCGTCGCGGCAACCGCTGCCGACGCACATCCCCGAGTCGATGTCGCACATCTCGTCGTCCGGGCAGTCGTCATCCGACATGCAGCCGCGTCCGACACACATGCGGGACTCAAGGTCACACATGCCGTCCGGGCAGTCGCCGTCTTCAAGGCACTCCACGCACCGGTTGATCTCGGTGTCACAGCGCGGCGCGTCCGTCGGGCAGTCCGCGTCGGTCGTGCACGCGGGACCCTCGAGGCGGCAGCTCGCCGAACAGCCATCGCCGCTCACGTTGTTGCCGTCATCGCACTGCTCCCAGACCGTGACGCCGTACCAGCGGGTCGTCCGTCCGTCACCGCAGACGTCACGGTAGTCCGGGCGGCCGTCGCCATCGGTGTCCGGGCACATGGCCGGGTCGGGGCACTCTTCGATGGTCGGAACGCCGTCCTGGTCATCGTCGGTGTCGAGGTAGTCCGGGATTCCGTCACGGTCCGTGTCTTCGTCCGTCGGGTCCTGGTCGCCGTCGTAGTTCTCGTCAGCGGTCAGGATTCCGTCGTTGTCGTCGTCGGGATCGTTGAAGTTCGGCAGGCCGTCTCCATCGGTGTCGGGGCAGGTCTCCGGGTTCGAGAGGTCGCCAGGCGGCGGGCACTCGACCGTGTTCGGGATGCCGTCCATATCGTCGTCAGCGGGGTCGCTGTCGGCGTCGAGGTAGTCCGGCATTCCGTCGCCGTCTTCGTCAGGGCAGGCCGACGCATCGGTGCACTCGAACGCGGTGTCGATGCCGTCGCCGTCATCTTCCGTGTCGCGCCAGTCCGGCGTGCCGTCCTCATCGGAGTCCTGGGTCGGAGCCGGCATTCCGCCGTCGTCACCATCGAACGCATCATCAAGACCGTCCATGTCGGTGTCGTCGCCGGTCGGGCTCGCGCCCGGGAAGCCGTCCATGTCCGCGTCGTGACCCTCGGTGAGATCCGGGATCCCATCGCCGTCCGTGTCGAGGTCAAGGCGGTCCGGCGTGCCGTCCATGTCCGTGTCGGGACACGGGTCGGCGTCGCACTCGATGGCGTCCGGGATGCCGTCGTCGTCAGCGTCGATGTCGAGGTGGTCAGGGCCGCCGGTTCCATCGGTGTTGAC
The DNA here is from genome assembly GCA_938024995.1 of uncultured bacterium. Classification (GTDB taxonomy): domain Bacteria; phylum Myxococcota_A; class Polyangia; order Polyangiales; family Houyiibacteriaceae; genus CALJDU01. The sequence goes on along the minus strand of CALJDU010000036.1, from coordinate 15,974 downwards.
CGGGACACCGCCAGGTGCCTCGACCGCGGTCGGGATGCCGTCCTCGTCGTCGTCGGGATCTTCGTTGTTCGGGATGCCGTCACCATCGGTGTCTTCACAGTCATCCACATCGGTGCACTCGAGGACGTCGGGGATCCCGTCGCCGTCGGTGTCGATGATCGTGTCGTCGACCTCAAGGTAGTCGGGCGTTCCGTCGCCGTCTTCGTCGGCGCACATGAGCGCGTCGACGCACTCGCCGGCGGTCGGGAGCATGTCCCCATCGTCGTCGACGTCCTGGTAGTCCGGGGTGCCGTCGCCGTCGGTGTCCTGCGTCGGCGCCGCGGTCCCGCCGTTGTCGGGATCGTAGGCATCGTCGAGGCCGTCCATGTCCATGTCGCTACCGCTCGGGGTCGCGTCCGGGACGCCGTCGCTGTCCGCGTCGTGGCCCTCGGTGCTGTCCGGCACGTTGTCGCCATCGCTGTCGAGGTCCAGGTAGTCCGGGGCGTCGTCGCCATCGGTGTCGGGACAAATCGTTGGGTCAGGACACTCGACCTCATCCGGGATGCCGTCGCCGTCGCTATCGACGTCGAGGTGGTTCGGGTGCATGTCCATGTCCATGTCGGGGAGCGGCGAAGGCGTTCCACCGACCGAGGGATCGTAGGCGTCGTCGAGACCGTCGTTGTCGGTGTCGAGGCCGCTCGGCGGCACGTCGGGGTCACCGTCACCGCTGCCGTCATGGCCTTCGATGATGTCCGGGATACCGTCGTTGTCGCTGTCGAAGTCGAGGTAGTCCGGGCGACCGTCGCCGTCGAGATCCTGGGACGTCGGCGGGGTGCCACCGTCATCGGGATCGCTCGCGTCATCGAGTCCGTCCAGGTCCGTGTCGGTTCCCGCCGGGGTGATGTCCGCGACGCCGTCGAAGTTCGCGTCGTTCGCTTCCGTCAGATCCGGGAGGCCGTCGCCGTCGCTGTCGACGTCGAGGTAGTTCGGGTGCTCGTCGCCGTCGAGGTCTGGCGCAGGCGGCTCGGTGCCACCATCGTCGGGATCGTAGCTGTCGAGCAGCCCGTCACCGTCCGCGTCTTCGCCCGGCGTCGCCGCGACATCCGGCACGCCGTCGCTGTCCGCGTCGTAGGCCTCGGTCGCGTCGAGCACGGAGTCACCGTCGCTGTCGATGTCGAGGTAGTCCGGGCGACCGTCCTCGTCGAAGTCCGGCTTCGGCGCAGGCACGCCCGCTTCGATGACGGGGTCGTAGGCGTCGTCGAGACCGTTCGCGTTGGTGTCGGCTCCGACCGGGAGGGTGTCGGGCACGCCGTCGGCGTCCTCGTCCCAGGCCTCGGTGGCGTCGACCACACCGTCGTTGTCGCTGTCGATGTCGAGGTAGTCCGGGTGCATGTCCCCGTCCGTGTCCGGCACCGGCGCCGCGGTTCCGCCGCTTCGCGGATCAAAGGCGTCGTCGAGACCGTCGCCGTTGAGGTCGCTCCCCGTCGGCAAGCTGTCGGGCTCGCCGTCGTGGTCGGCGTCGTTGCCCTCGGTCAAGTCGAGCACACCGTCGTCGTCGCTGTCGACGTCGAGGAAGTCCGGCTGGCCGTCACCGTCGAAGTCCTGAACCGGCGCGGGGGTGCCCGCCTGGTCGGGGTCGAAGGCGTCGTCCAGGCCGTCACCGTCGGTGTCCATGCCCAAGGGCTCCGTGTCGGGAACGCCATCGGCGTTGGCGTCGTGACCCTCCGTCGCGTCGGGGATGCCGTCCGCGTCGTCGTCGAGGTCGAAGTGGTTCGGGATGCCGTCTCCGTCGAAGTCCACCTCACTCGGCAAGAAGTCGCAGGTTCCGTTCGCGTCCGCGTCCTCACACGTCACCGAGTCCGGGTCGCGGTAGTCCGGGACGCCGTCCATGTCGTCGTCGTCGCTGAGGTCGGTTCCGCCGAGCTCCTGGGTGTCCAGGATTCCGTCGTTGTCGTCATCGATGTCGCCGTCGTCCGGGACGCCGTCGCCATCGTTGTCTTGGATGGTCGCCATCTCGCACTCGTTGAGCGGGTTGCACATCTCACCCACGGCACAGTCCGAGGACGTGACGCACTCGACGCACTCCGCGCCCGCGTCGCCAGCCGGCGCGTCACAGAGCGGCTCACCGGGCGAGCAGCCCGAGTCGGTCGCCGTGCCAGCCATGTCGTTGACGCAGGTCACACAGCTCATCGCCGCGGTGTCACACACCGGCGTCTCGCCGCCACAGTCGGAGTCATCGTCACAGCCCGGCGCACACTCGTTCGCCGCGTTGCAGAGCTCACCGCGCGCGCAGTCGCCATCCATAAGACACTCGACACACATTCCGCTGTCGCCCATGGGCGCGTTGCAGAACGGTGAGCGACCAGGACAACCGTCGTCAGTGCCGCTGGCCATCGTGTTGACACACTCGACGCACGCGCCGTCGCCATCGCAGATGTCGGTCGTGTCGCAGACCGCGCCGAGCGGGCGATCCGTCACGTCACAGCTTCCGCTGACACAGCGGTCGCGGGTGCACTCGTTGCCGTCGTCACACTGCGCGTTCGTCGTGCACTCGGAGCAGCGTCCGGCGCCGCCAGCGGCGTCGGGGTCACAGCGCGGAGCGTCGTCGGAGCAACCGGTGTCGGTTCCGCCACCGGCCACGTCGTTGACGCAGCTGGCGCAGCTGACGCCGGCCTCGCCCATCGCCGCTTCGCAGATCGGAGTCGCTGCAGAGCATCCCTCGTCCTGCGCCGCGCCGGCAGCGTTGTTGATGCAGGTGACACAGGTCATCGCGTCTTCGTCACAGACCGGGGCCGAAGCCGGGCAGTCCGCGTCACGGGTGCAGCCTGGGGTGCACTCGTTGGCCGGGTTGCAGAACTCGCCCGCGCCGCAATCGGCGGTCACGAGACACTCCACGCACATTCCGGTGTCGCCCATCGGCGCGTCACAGAGCGGCGTTTCGCCCGGACAGCCGCTGTCGCGACCCGATGCGCTGTCGTTGATGCACTCCTCGCACATCCCCATGCCGTCACAGACGTCCGTACCTTCGCAGGTGAAGCCCGCCGGTCGGTCCGTCGCCGTGCACTCACCCGCGACACAGCGGTCCTGGGTGCAGTCGTTCTCATCGTTGCACTGCGCGCTCGTGAAGCAGGTCACGCACTCGCCGCCCGCGACGCTCTCGTCACAACGCGGAGCATCGCCCGGGCAACCGCTGTCGGTCGCACCACCGGCCATGTCGTTCACACAGGTCACGCACTCCGGGCGACCGCCCGTTGCGCCGGCCGACGTGTCACAGATCGGCGAGGCCGCCGAGCAGCCATCATCGGCGACCGCGCCCGAGCGGTCGTCGTCGCAGACCGAGCAGATGCCGCCGGCCGCCGTGACGATGCACGCCGGGCGGAGCGGGTCACAGCCCGTGTCCACGCCTGCGCGGGTGTCGTCGGCGCAGGACTGACAGGTGTTGCTCGTCGGGTCACAGAGCATCGAGGTGCACTGCGCACCATCGGTGCAGTCCTCGCCGATGTTCCGGAGGCAGACGTTGCTGCACTCGTTGCCGTTGCTCGCGTCACCGTCGTCACACGCTTCGGTGCCGGTCACGTAACCATCGACGCAGACCTCGAGCCAGTCCGGCGTACCGTTACGGTCGCTGTCCTCCACTCGGCCGAACGGCGTCGTGATCGGGTCGCCGCCGGGGGCGTCGGGATCGTAGGCGTCGTCGATGCCGTCGCGGTCGGTGTCCATGCCGGTGGGCGAGGTCTCGCCGCCGCCGATGGAGCCGTTACCGTTCGCGTCATGCGCTTCGGTCGCGTCGGTCAAGCCGTCGTTGTCGCTGTCGGGGTCCAAGTAGTCGGGCTCGTCCGCGCCGTCCGTGTTGGGCGGAGCACCGGAGAGGAAGCCGACGCGGCAGCGGCCGCTCGCGACCACCGGGACACAACGGTCCGGGTTTCCGTCGCCGTCGCTATCGTCGAGGCCAGCCTCGAGCGCGTCCGTGATGCCGTCATCGTCGGCGTCGAGGTCGAGGTGGTTCGGGACGCCGTCGCCATCCTCGTCGATCGAGGCCGGGAGCGAGTCACAGACGCCGTCACGCGGAGCGCGGTCGACACAAGGAACCTCGTTCGGATCCTGCCAGTTCGGGATGCCGTCCGCGTCGTCGTCGGCGCCCGGGTCGCTGCCGCCGAAGCCGCTGACCTCGGTGGTGTCCAGGATGCCGTCGTTGTCATCATCGACGTCGATCGGGTCGGGCACGCCGTCGCCGTCCGTGTCCGCGAGGCCGCGACAGCTGTTGCTGCACTCGTTGGTGTCGTCGGCGTCGCCGTCATCACACGCTTCGGTGCCGGTGACGTAGCCGTCCACGCAGGTCTCGAGCCAGTCCGGCGTTCCGTTGCCGTCGCTGTCCTCAACCGCGCCGAGCGGGTCGGTGATCGGGTCACCACCAGCCGAGTCCGGGTCGTAGGCGTTGTCGATGCCGTCGCCATCGCTGTCGTTGCCCGTCGGGCGCGTCTCCGAGTCACCGATCACGCCGTTGCCGTTCGTGTCGTGGGCCTCGATCGCGTCGGTGATGCCATCGCCATCGCTGTCCGGGTCGAGGTAGTCGGGGAGCGAGTCACCATCGGTGTTGGGCGGCGCGCCGACCAGACCGCCGAGGCGGCAGCGACCGCTGCTCAAGACCGGGAAGCAAGCGTCGGGGTTTCCGTCGCCGTCCACGTCGTCCAGACCCGCTTCGCGCGCGTCGGTGATGCCGTCGTCGTCCGCGTCGAGGTCCAGGTGGTTCGGCACGCCGTCACCGTCTTCGTCGATGCTGCTCGGGAGCGTGTCGCACTCTCCGATGGGCGGGGCGACGTCGGGGCAGGAGACCTCGTCGGGGTCGTTCCAGTTCGGGATGCCGTCGAGGTCATCGTCGGCGCCGGGGTCACTTCCGCCGAAGCCGCTGACCTCGGTGGTGTCGAGGATGCCGTCGTTGTCATCATCGAGGTCATCCTCGTCCGGCACGCCGTCGTCATCTGAGTCGATCACGCCGCGGCAGCTGTTGTTGCACTCGTTGGTGTCGTCCGAGTCACCGTCGTCACAGGCTTCACCGCTGGTGACGTAGCCATCGACACAGGTCTCGAGCCAGTCGGGGGTGCCGTTGCCGTCGCTGTCCTCCACCGCGCCGAGAGGCTCGGTGATCGGGTCACCGCCATCACTGTCGTAGGCGTTGTCGATTCCGTCGCCGTCGCTGTCCATTCCGGTCGGGCGGGTCTCGGAGCCGTTGATCACGCCGTTGCCGTTCGTGTCGTGGGCCTCGATGGCGTCGCTGATCCCGTCGCCATCGCTATCGGGGTCGAGGTAATCCGGTCCACCGGTACCGTCGGTGTCCGGCGCCGCGCCCGAGAGCGCGCCCGTGCGGCAGGTGCCGTTGCCGCGGATCGGGAAACAGCCATCGGGGATCCCGTCGCCGTCCGCGTCGTCCAACCCGGCCTCAAACGCGTCGGTGATTCCATCGTCGTCCGCGTCGCGGTCGAGGTGGTTCGGGACGCCATCGCCGTCTCGGTCGAGCGCGGTCGGGAGCGAGTCACAAACGCCATCGGCCGGCGCGGTATCGGCACACGCGACCTCGTCCGGGTCGTTCCAGTTCGGGACGCCATCGCTGTCGTCGTCCGCGCCGGGGTCGGTTCCCGCGAAGCCGGGCATCTCGTCTTGGTCACGGATGCCATCGTTGTCGTCGTCGAGGTCGATCGCGTCTTCGACGCCGTCGCCATCAGCGTCCGGCACCGCGGTCTCGCGGTAGCCCACCTCAGTGGTGTCACCGACCTCGTTGTCGAGGTCCGTGCGCGGGTCGTCGATCAGGCCGTCCGGATCCTCGTAGCTCGCGCCGATGACGTCGGCGATTCCGTCGTTGTCGTTGTCGGTGCCCGCCGGGAGACCGCTCTCCGACTTATCGCTCGCTCCGTCACCGTCGCTGTCGTTGTCGCGGAAGTCCGCGGCGCCGACCATATCGGTGTCTTCGGGATCGACGAACGCGGGGTCACTCGCGCCGAAGGTACTGTTCGTGTCGAAGAGGTTGATGACGCCGTCGCCATCGCTGTCGTCGTTGCTGACGTCCCCATCGTTCATGTCGTAGCCAACCGTCGGGCGCGCCTCGACCGTGTCGGGGATGCAGTCGTTGTCGGCGTCGAGGTCAAGGAAGTCCGGAACGCCGTCGCCGTCCGTGTCGACGGGGTCGTTGCCGTCGGTCGGCTCGAAGATGTTCAGGAGGCCGTCGCCATCGGAGTCCGCGCTCTCGCTGAGCGAGATGGTCCCGTTGTCGTTGCTGTCGGCCGCGAGCTGAGCCGCGGTCGCGCCCGCCTCGACGAGGTCCGCGATGCCATCGTTGTCCGAGTCGAGGTCGACCTCGTCGGAGACGCCATCGCCGTCGGTGTCGCATCCACCGAAGACACCCATGTCGCTGGTGTCGAAGATGTCGACGTCGGCGCCGTTGCCCTTCGGGTCAGAGCTCCCGCCGAACGGGGGGAAGAGGAACTGAATGTAGGTGTCGGAATCTTCCTGGGTCGCGGTGTTCGCGAACGTGGTGCTGTCGTAGCCGATGATTCCCCAGCGGGAGTTCTCGCCGCGGAAGTCACCGCCCGAGGCCCAGTAGAGGTCGGGACGGTCGCCACCGTTCCACGCCACACCACCGGTCGCGGTCGCGTTGGGCATGCCGGTGTAGAACTCCTGGCCGATCGTCGACGCAGCGGTACGGTTCCAGACGCCCGCGGCCTTGCCGAAGACGTAGTCGTAGCCGTTGTGGTTGTAGACCGAGCCGAGGTCGCCTTCGTAGAAGCCGACCGCGTCGCCGAGGATCTCCTCGCTCGAGAAGCTTCCAAGCGCCATCGTTCCGTCGGGCTTGAAGTCGATGTCCGCGACGACCGCGCGGCCCTCGTTGGTGCCTACGAGGCTGTTCTGGCTGAACTCAAGCCGATCGGTCGACGTGCGGAAGGCTCCGGCCGTGTTGAGCGCAACGGAGCGGACGACCAAGCGACCGTTCTCGCGGGGATCCGGGACGGTGTAGTAGAGGCGCCCATCGTCGGGGTTGATATCGAGGCCGAACGGGAACTGGGTGAAGCCAGTGATCGTCGCGAGGCTCGGAACGAAGCTGGAGAGGACGTTGCCAGCCGGATCGAGCTGGTGAATGCGGAGTCGACCGATGTTGGCGACGTAGAACGAGTTCGTCGCCGCGTTGTACGTGATGCCACCAAAGCCGCGACCTGCCGTGTCCACCGTAGCCCACGCGCTCGGCGCGCCCGTGACGGGGTCCGTCTTGTAGATCACGTCCCATCCGTCAAAGCCGGTGCCCGACGTCGCGGCGTCACCGATTTCACCAGTACGAATGACCGGCGTCCCGCCGAACTCGCCCTTAGCGACCTGGGAAGCGGGCATGTAAACGCTCGAGTCGGGGCCGTACTCCGTGAAGTACACCGAACCAATACGGCGGACCGTCCAGTCGGGATGCATGAACTCGCCAACGACGCCGGCGGGCGGCGTGTCGGTCGGGTCGTCCGTCATCGAGGTCGCGTATGTCGCGACTCGCGTCGGCAGCGTCGGCGCGTTGGACATCGCCATGACACCGTCGTTGTTCGCCGAAGCGGAACACGCGAAGACCTGTGAGTATTTGTACACAAGCGCGTCGGCCGGAACCGGGCACTCGTCGACATCCAAGATGCCGTCGTTGTCATCGTCGATGTCGTTGGCGTTCGCGACACCATCCGAATCGGTGTCCGCCACACAGACGGAGGAGACGCAGAGCTCCCCGACATCACAGGTTCCGACCCCGGAGCCGGAACACGGTGCGCCGAGGATAGCCTCGGTGGACGCGGCGACATCGTCGGTCCCCACTGACGAACAACCGGCGAGCGCGATTAACGCCGCGAAACATACAAGCTTACGAAGCACTACTTTATCTCCTCCCAGATACCCCGAAAGGGTGCATCTGGCCCGGACGGCTTATCAATTTTCAAGCATGACCGCAATCATCGTTGGGCACGCCCCTAAATCGTCGGACTTTCTTGAACTTTGCCGACCGCGACCAGGGAATAAAGGAAAGGCGTCCTCCGAATGGAGGACGCCTTCGCTTTCTCTATTTTACCGTTGGTCTGTTATCGGCGGCGGCGGCCGAAGACCGCAACGCCCGCGAGGAGCAACACCAGCGGCATCGGCGATCGCGGACCACGATCTGGAGTTGCGCTGCAAAGCGCCCCCCCTGCGAGTCCGCCCAAGGTTGGGTCGACGCACATGTTGGTCGCGGTATCGCAGAAGCCTTCGGCGCAGTCGCCATCTTCACGGCAGCCCACACACATCCCGTCGTCGCTGCAGAACGGGGCGTCTTCTCCACAGTCGTCGTCTGACGTGCACCCGGAGCCGACACAGATCCCCGCATCCACATCGCAGGTTTCGCCCGCCGGGCAATCGTCGTCGGACATACATCCGGTTGGTGTCTCGACACACATACGCGACGCGAGGTCGCACACGCCGTCGGGACAGTCACCGTCGTCGACACACTCCACGCAGCGGTTGATCTCGGTGTCGCAGCGTGGGGCGTCGGCGGGACAGTCCGCATCGGTCTCACACGCCGGTCCTTCGAGTCGGCAGGTCGCCGAACAGCCATCGCCGTCCACCGTGTTGCCGTCATCACACTGCTCCCACACCGTCACGCCGTACCAGCGCGTGGTCCGTCCATCGCCGCAGACGTCCAGGTAGTCCGCGCGGCCGTCGCCGTCCGCATCCGGGCACGCGGACGGATCCGGGCACTCTTCCTCGGTCGGGACACCATCGTTGTCGTCGTCTGGGTCGAGGTAGTCCGGCACGCCATCGCGGTCCGTGTCCTCGTCGGTCGGATCCAGGTCGCCGTCGTAGTTCTCGTCGGCGGTCGGGATTCCATCGTTGTCGTCGTCCGGATCGCCGAAGTTCGGCATGCCGTCTCCGTCGGTGTCCGGGCAGGTCTCAGGCATCGTGAGGTCACCCGGGGGCGGGCACTCGACGATGTTCGGGATGCCATCCATGTCGTCGTCCGCGAGCGGGTTGTCCGTGTCGAGGTAGTCCGGCATTCCGTCGCCGTCCTCATCGGGACAAGTCGCTCCATCCGTGCACTCGAGCGACGTCGCGAGGTCGTCGCCATCGTCGTCCACGTCCTGGTAGTCCGGCACGCCGTCGCCATCGGTGTCCTGCACCGGTGCATCGATCCCGCCGTCGTCGGGGTCAAAGGCGTCGTCCAGGCCATCGCCATCCGTGTCCTCGCCGCTGGGCGTTGAGTCCGGCACGCCGTTCATGTCCGCGTCGTGACCCTCGATGACATCCGGGATGCCGTCGTCGTCCGAGTCGGGGTCAAGCAGGTCAGGCGTTCCGTCACTGTCCGTGTCGACACAGGCGGTCTCCGGGCACTCGACCGCGTCCGGGATGCCGTCGTCGTCGCTGTCCACGTCGAGGTGGTCGGGGTTCTCGTCGCCGTCCGCGTCCTGCGGAACACCGCCGGGCGCTTCGTCAGCGGTCGGGACTCCGTCGCCGTCGTCGTCGGGATCCTCGTTGTCCGGCGTTCCGTCACCATCGGTGTCCGGGCAGCTCGCGATGTCACCCGCGCACTCCACGTCGTCGGGGATGCCGTCGCCATCGGTGTCCGTGATCGGGCCGTCCACGTCGAGGTAGTCCGGGGTACCGTCACCGTCGGTGTCTGGGCACATCAGCGGATCAGCACACTCACCCGCGGTCGGGACCATGTCGCCATCGTCGTCGACGTCCCGGTAGTCCGGCGTTCCGTCCTCATCGGTGTCGGGAACCGGCGCTTCCATGCCGCCAGCGTCCGGATCGAACGCATCGTCCAGGCCGTCCTCGTCGGCGTCCATGCCGCTCGGGGTCGTGTCTGGTTCGCCGTCCGCGTCCGCGTCGTGGCCCTCGATGATGTCCTCGATGCCGTCGCCATCGCTGTCGAAGTCGAGGTAGTCCGGAACGTCATCGCCGTCGGTGTCGGGACACGCGGTCGGGTCCATGCACTCCAGCTCATCCGGGAGCCCGTCGCCGTCGCTGTCCACGTCAAGCTGGTCGGGGTGACCGTCGCCATCGGTGTCCTGGTTCGGGGAAGGCGTACCGCCCTCGCTCGGATCGTAGGCGTCGTCGAGGCCGTCCATGTCGGCATCCACACCGGACGGAGGCACGTCGGGGTCACCGTCGCGATCGCCATCGTGGCCCTCGATGATGTCCGGGATGCCGTCATTGTCGGAGTCCTCGTCCAAGTAGTCGGGACGATCGTCGCCATCGGTGTCCGGCGCGGGAGGCACGGTGCCGCCGTCGTCCGGGTCGAAGGCGTCGTCGAGCCCGTCGCCGTCCGTGTCGATCCCCATCGGGGCCGCGTCCGGCACGCCATCACCGTCCGCGTCGTTCGCTTCGACGACGTCCGGGAGGCCGTCACCGTCGCTGTCGACGTCGAGGTAATCCGGGAGCTCGTCGCCATCCAGGTCCGGCGCCGGCGCGGGGGTTCCGCCCTCTTCCGGATCGAACGCGTCGTCGAGACCGTTTTCGTTGGCGTCCGTCATGGAAGGCGGCACGTCCGGCTCGCCGTTTCCGTCCGCGTCGAACGCTTCGGTCAGGTCCGGGACGCCGTCGCCGTCGCTGTCGACGTCGAGGTAGTTCGGCGAGCCGTCTTCATCGGTGTCGGGCGAAGGCGGCGGAGTGCCACCCGCGTCCGGGTCGAAGGCGTCGTCGAGACCGTCCATGTCGGCGTCGTCGCCGCTCGGGACCACGTCGGGCGCACCGTCCATGTCCGCGTCGAACGCCTCGGTCTGATCCGGCAGACCGTCGCCGTCGCTGTCGACGTCGAGGTAGTCCGGGCGACCATCCTCGTCGGCATCAGGCACCGGCGCCGCGGTGCCGCCGCTCGCCGGGTCGAACGCGTCGTCCAGTCCGTCGCCATTGAGATCGCTCCCGGTCGGCTCGCTGTCCGGCGATCCGTCACCGTCGGCGTCGTTGCCCTCGGTCAGATCCGGGATGCCGTCGTTGTCGCTGTCGACATCGAGGAAGTCTGGCTGACCGTCGTCATCGCTGTCCTGCGCCGGAGCGGGGACGCCGGCGGCGTCGGGATCGAAGGCATCGTCCAAGCCGTCCATGTCGGTGTCGACACCGATCGGGTCGACATCTGGCACACCGTTCTGGTCCGCATCGTGGCCCTCGGTCGCGTCCGGGATTCCGTCGCCGTCCGCGTCGAGGTCGAAGTGGTTCGGCACTCCGTCACCGTCCTCGTCGACCTCGGGCGGCAGCACGTCGCAGGTCCCGTTGGCGTCGGCGTCGTCACACGTGACGGCGTCCGGGTCGCGGTAGTCCGGGACTCCGTCCATGTCGTCATCATCGGAGAGGTCGCTCCCGCCGAGCTCCTGCGTGTCGAGCACGCCGTCGTCGTCGTCATCAACGTCTTCGTCATCCGGGATGCCGTCGCCGTCGTTGTCCTCGACGGTCGCCATCTCGCACTCGTTGAGCGCGTTGCACATCTCGCCCGGATCGCAGTCCGAAGAGGTCACGCACTCGACGCACTCCGCGCCAGCGTCACCCGCCGGCGCATCACAGAGCGGTTCACCCGCGGAGCAACCCGAGTCGGTAGCGGTACCCGCCATGTCGTTCACGCAGGTCACGCACGTCATCGCCGCGATGTCGCAGACCGGCGTCTCGCCGCCGCAGTCCGCGTCGTCGTCACAACCGGGTGCGCACTCGTTGGCCGCGTTGCAGAGCTCGCCCGCCGGGCAGTCTCCGTCCATCAGGCACTCGACGCACATTCCGCTCTCGTCGGCCGGCGCGTCACAGAACGGCGCGCGACCCGGACAGCCATCGTCTGTCCCGCTCGCCATCGTGTTCACGCACTCTACGCAAGCGCTCTCGCCGTCGCAGATGTCGGTCGTGTCGCAGACCGCGCCGAGCGGGCGGTCCGTGATGTCACAGCTGCCGCTCACGCAGCGGTCGCGTGTGCACTCGTTGCCGTCGTCGCACTGCGCGTTGTTCGTGCACTCGGAGCAGCGCCCCGCCCCGCCGGCGGCGTCCGCGTCGCACCGCGGCGCGTCGTCAGGACAACCGGTGTCGGTCGCTCCGCCGGGCAAGTCGTTCACGCAGCTCACGCATGACACGCCCGCTTCGCCCATCGCGGCGTCACAAATCGGCGTCGCGCCAGAGCAGCCTTCATCGGTCGCCGCGCCAGCCGCGTCATTGATGCAGGTGACACAGGTCATCGCGTCGTCGTCGCAGACGGGTGCGGCCGCCGGGCAGTCCGCGTCGCGCGTGCAGCCAGGGGTGCACTCGTTCGCCGGGTTGCAGAACTCGCCGGCGCCACAGTCACCGTTGACCAGGCACTCGACGCACATCCCGCTGTCGCCCATCGGCGCATCACAAAGCGGCGCGCCACCGGGACAACCGCTGTCGGTGCCCGAAGCGCTGTCGTTGATGCACTCCGCGCACATCCCCATGCCGTCGCAGACGTCGCTGCCTTCGCAGGTGAACCCTGCCGGGCGGTCCGTCGAGGTGCACTCGCCCGCGACGCAGCGATCCTGCGTGCAGTCATTGTCGTCGTTGCACTGCGCGTTGTTGAAGCAGGTGACGCACTGTCCACCCGGAACGCTCTCGTCACAGCGCGGCGCGGTGCCGGGGCATCCGCTGTCGGTGCCGCTTCCCGCGACGTCGTTGACGCACGTTACGCACTCCGGTCGACCGCCGGTCGCGCCCGCCGAGGTGTCGCAGATCGGCGCCAAGGCCGCGCAGCCGTCATCGGCCACGGCGCCCGAGCGGTCATCGTCGCAGACGGAGCAGACGGCGCCCGCCGCGGTAACCACACATGCCGGTCGCAAAGCGTTACAGCCGGTGTCGACGCCCGCGCGTGTATCGTCGGCGCAGGACTGACAGGTGTTGCTCGTCGGGTCGCAGAGCATCGAGGTGCACTGCGCGCCGTCGGAGCAAGGCTCGCCGATGTTTCGGAGACACATGTTGGAGCAGGCGTTTCCGTTGCTCGCGTCGCCGTCATCACACGCTTCCGTGCCGGTCACGTAGCCGTCCACGCAGACCTCGAGCCAGTCCGGCGTCCCGTTTCGATCGCTGTCTTCGACGCGCGAGAACGGAGTCGTGATGGGATCGCCACCAGGTGCGTCAGGGTCGTAGGCGTCGTCAATCCCGTCGCCGTCGCTGTCGTCACCGGTGGGCGACGTCTCGGCTCCGCCGATCGTCCCGTTACCGTTGGTGTCGTGCGCTTCCGTCGCGTCCGTGAGTCCGTCGTTGTCGCTGTCGGGATCGAGGTAGTCCGGCTCGTCGGCACCATCGGTGTTCGGCGGCGCGCCGGAGAGGAAGCCGGAGCGACAGCGGCCGCTCGCGACGACCGGCTCGCAGGCGTCCGGGTTTCCGTCGCCGTCGCTGTCGTCGAGACCCGCCTCGAGCGCGTCGGTGATGCCGTCGTCGTCCGCGTCGAGATCAAGATGGTTCGGGACTCCGTCACCGTCCTCGTCGATCGAGGCCGGGAGCGAGTCGCAGATGCCATCGTCGGGCGCGCGATCCACACAGGGAACCTCGTTCGGGTCCTGCCAGTTCGCGATGCCGTCCATGTCGTCATCGCCGCCGGGATCGCTCCCGCCGAAACCGCTGACCTCGGTCGTGTCGAGGATGCCGTCGTTGTCATCGTCGATGTCGGTCGCGTCGGGGACGCCGTCCATGTCGGTGTCGGCGGTCCCGGTGCACATGTTGCTGCAGCCGTTGGTGTCATCGGCATCGCCGTCGTCGCAGGCCTCTCCAGCGGTCACATAGCCGTCCACGCAGACCTCAAGCCAGTCGGCCGTTCCGTTGCCATCGCTGTCCTCAACGGCGCCGAAGGGCGTCGTGATCGGATCACCGCCGGCCTCGTCCGGATCGTACGCGTCGTCGATGCCGTCCCCGTCCGTGTCGACGCCGTCGGGCGCGGTCTCGCCGCCCGTGATCGCGCCGTCGCCGTTGACGTCGTGCGCCTCGATCGCGTCGCTGATCCCATCGCCATCGCTATCGGGGTCGAGGAAATCCGGGTCGCCCGCGCCGTCCGTGTTGGGCGGTGCGCCGACCAGCGCGCCGACGCGGCAGGTACCGTTCGCGAGAACCGGGAAGCAGGCGTCCGGGTTCCCGTCGCCGTCGCTGTCGTCGAGGCCGGCCTCGAGCGCGTCGGTGATGCCGTCGTCGTCCGCGTCGAGATCAAGATGGTTCGGCACCCCGTCACCGTCTTCGTCGATCGAGGCCGGGAGGGTGTCGCACTCGCCATTCGCAGGCGCGATATCGGGACACGCGACCTCGTCCGGGTCGTTCCAGTTCGGGACGCCATCGCTGTCGTCGTCCGCGCCAGGATCACTGCCGCCGAAGCCGCCGACCTCGCGCGCGTCCGGGATGCCGTCGTTGTCATCGTCGTCGTCGTCACGATCCGGAACACCGTCCTCATCCGAGTCCGCGGTGCCGCGACAGGTGTTGCTGCAGGCGTTGGTATCGTCGGCGTCGCCGTCGTCGCACGCCTCGGTGCCGGTCACGTAGCCATCCACGCAGGTCTCGAGCCAATCCGCCACGCCGTTTCCGTCGCTGTCTTCCACGGCGCCGAGCGGCGTCGTGATCGGGTCGCCACCGTCACTGTCGTAGTTGTCGTCGATGCCGTCGCCGTCGCTGTCCAACCCGCTCGGGCGCGTCTCGCCGCCGTCGATGACGCCGTTGCCGTTTGTGTCGTGCGCCTCGATGGCGTCGCTGATGCCGTCGCCGTCGCTGTCGGGATCCAGGAAGTCAGGGTCGCCCGTTCCTTCCGTGTTCGGCGGCGCGCCCACGAGCTCACCAACACCGCACGTTCCGTCCGCGTCGACCGGGAGACATGCGTCGGGCAGGCCGTCGCCATCGCTGTCGTCGAGACCCGCTTCAAACGCGTCCGTGATGCCGTCGTCATCAGCGTCGCGATCAAGGTGGTTCGGGACCCCGTCGCCGTCTTCGTCGATCGAGCCGGGGAGCGTGTCGCACTGACCGTTGGCCGGAGCCACGTCGGGACAGGAGACCTCATCGGGGTCGTTCCAGTTAGGGACGCCATCGCTGTCGTCGTCCGCGCCGGGATCGCTGCCGCCGAAGCCGCCGACCTCGACGCTGTCGAGGATGCCGTCGTTGTCGTCATCAAGGTCGGTCACGTCCGGGATGCCGTCGTCGTCGCTATCGGGCGTCGGGCAGTCCGAGGAGAAAGGAGGAAGCGAGACCTCCTCAAAGCCACCCGTGCCGGAGGTGCCGACCAAGGCGCCCGGGCCCATGCCGCCCGCGCCGCCGCTGACGTCGACCGAGGCCGAGACCGCGCCCGTCGGGCTCGCGAGGATGACGTAACCGCCACCGCCGCCGCCGCCGCCGCCGTCGTTCGCCTGCGCGGTGTCGCCGCCGTCGCCGCCGACCGCTTCAATGTCGACCGCGAAGCCGGTGCTCTCGGTGCGCACGAAGATCGTACCGCCGCCGCCGCCGCCCGCGCCGCCCTCTTGGGACGTGAACGTCGAGCCTTCGCCGTTGCTCTCGATGACGCCAGTGCCCACGATGGTCACCGCGCGGACGATGATGATGCCGCCGCCACCCTGACCCGAGACACCGATCGCCGGGATCGGATCATCGAGGCTGCCGGAACCACCGCCGCCGCCGAGAAGGAGGCGCTCCGGATCTTGGTAACCCTGTGCGCCCTGCGCGCGTTCTGCCGGGGTATCGGTGCCCTGTCCGATCGCGCCCGTGCCGCCGTCGCCGCCGCCGCCGCCGCCGCCGCCGCGCGAGGAGGACACCGTTGGGAACATGCCGAAGCGCCCGATACCGCTCGGTACCGGCGTCCCCCTCGACCGTATCCCCAGGGTCATGAACTGCGGAGAGGTGCGACCTCTGTGGTAGAGCATCGTGCTACTCGCCGTGGACTGAGGTGACGCATCGGTGTAGGCCGGGCTGGCCAGGTGGTGATGATGGTGGTGGTGGTGGTGGTGCGCTAGGTGGTGCGCAGTGGGAGGAAGGGGAGCGTTCGCCGGTGAGCCGGCGATGCT
>CALJDU010000035.1 GCA_938024995.1 uncultured bacterium | reverse complement strand
CTCGAGCGCGACGCTTCAGTGGCAGCCGATGACGACCCTCGGTCTCCAGGCGTCCTTCGCGACAAGGCTCGACGCGCAAGCGACCGTTGCGGGCGCCGCGGATAGATTCCGGCGGGTTCATCGCGTTCGCGGGCGCGGGGACCCCGATTCGCGATCTTGTGTGTCTCCTCAGCGTCAGCGTTCCCGTCGTTCATCGCCTCGCGGGTTCACATCGCGAAGAGCTGTTCTCAAAATTCGGGCGTCGCCAGAGCATCAGAGTTGCTCGGATGGGTGCGTCTGCGTGACGAAGTCGATGCAATGCATCTTCGAGGAGCGAAGATGGCGGCAAGGCGCGTGACTCTGGCGGTCGGGCGTCGCTCGAAGTTTGAGAACAGCGAGATCCACGTTTCTCAGAGAGCTCTCTCTCGGTTCATGCGTCAGCTCAACATCGCCAAGCGCGCCAGTCGTTCAGAGCGAAAAGACTTCGTCTCTCGGGACACGCACTTCAGTGGCAACCGCCGTCCTCGTTGTTCGCTCGCCTCCTGGCCGACTCGCCAAAGGATAGGAGAGCGCCTTAGCGATCGACGCGCGGTGCGACGACGACGCGACCTTGCGTGAGCTCCATCGCGTTTACCGCGCCCTCGTCGTCTCGCAGGAAACGCACGGTCGTGTGCGCGATCGCGCGTGTGTAGAACGCGTCTTCGGCGAGCGGAAAAAGCGGGTAAGCGAGCTGGCCTTCGACCTGGATCTCGATCCAGTCGCCCACGCGTCGGACGATCGTCGGCGTCTCCTCCAGATCGTAGGTGCCGAGGTAGTCGTCGAGGATCGACAGATCCGGGATCGTGAAGACCTCAGGCGGCGCGCGATCAAACACCTCTCGTTCGCGCAACGTGTCGAGCGCCCAGATCTGATGACGCGCGCTCTCGCTGTGATTCGAGATGTTGGCGAGCACAACAACCGCGCGGTCCTCCGACGGCACGACCCCGAGGAACGCGTGCGAGCCGATCGTGACTCCGTTGTGCCAGAGGACCTCGCGGTCATCGCGGAAGAACCAGTTCGTCGCGAGCACGATGGGATCGTCCGCGAAGAGCACGACCTGCGACGCCACGATTGCATCGTCGAGGGGCGCGGGAGCCTCTTCGGGGTGGAGCTGCACACGCGCGAACCGCAGCATGTCACGTGCGGTCGAGCGGAGCTCCCCGGCGGCCTCGGAGATCGGCTCGAGAGAGAGCGTGTCGATCGGGGTGCGCGTCGCGGAGTGGGGCACGGCGACCGGTGGGCTGGAGAGCGTCGTGCTCGTCAGCCCGAGCGGGTCGAGCACGCGATCTTGCAAATGCTCCGCGTAGGTCGAACCCGCGTTCTCGCCGAGCGCGTACCCGAGCAGCCCGACTGAGAGGTTTGAGTACTCAAACGCGGTCCCGGGTTCGCGCGTGAGCTCGAACGTCTCGAACCACGCGAAGAGCGCGTCGCGATCGTACGCTAACGGGTCAGGGACTTCGGGGAACGTCGGGAAGCCGCTCGTGTGCGACGCAAGATGCCAGAGGGCGACGACGCCGCCGTCTGGACCGCGCGGGATGTTTGCGCTCGGCAGCAGATCCGCGACGGGCGTGTCCATCGTGACCTCTTCACGTTGCTCCGCGTCGCGCAGCAGAAGACCCGTGAGCGGCTTGGTGATTGAGCCGATCTCGTACGACGTGTCGGGCCCGACCGGTGCGCCATCCGCGAGCACACCGAGCGAAGCGTACGCCTCGGACTCGCCATCCCGCATCCCGATCACGACCGTGTCGTACCAACCTGCTTCGAACCACGGACGCAGAAGCGCGGCCGCTCGTTCAGCGCGTTCCTGAAGCTCAGGGTCGACCGGCGGCGAGCTGTCGGGAGCGACGTCTCCGGTGACATCCATGAGCGGTGCGTCCACTCGTGCGTCCGGCGCGGCGTCGACCGCCGCGTCGTCGTCTCCACATGCGGTGAGCGCGAGCGACAAGAGAAGCAGAAGAAGGGCGGAGAGATGAGTGTGCAAGTTGCCTCGCTCGGGGTCGGTGGTGGCCTCTATCCTTGTCGCCTCGTCATGCGGGTGGCAAGGCTCGCAGTCGACTTCGTCGCTCACGGGACACGGACGCGTCGACTCCGTGTCTCCCGGGACACGCACTTTAGAGGCAACTACGCTCGCGAATGACGAGGAGGTCGCATGACTGCGTCCCGCTCCAGCATCGTGTGCCCGGCGACCACCGACCACTGCCTTGAGATGAGCTGCGACTGCTGCAACAAAACCGCGTATGATATCGAGCCCGAGCATCTCCGCGGTTCGCTCGCGAGGTCTTAGCAAGGGCTTGAGCGCGCGCGAGTCACAAGCGGCCGGTAGAATCCGCGCATGAGCGAAAACACTTTCTACTCAATGGTGCGTGGCCAAGACGAGGACTCGATCATCGAGGCGCTCGAGCGCGCAAAGCTCGACGCAGTCGTGGATCCCCAGGGTGACTGGACGATCATCGCGACCGAGAATCCAATCGCCCTACGCGAACTTGGACTCGGACCCGTGTTGCACTTTGAGTCATATGGTCAGGACCCAGGCTGTCCATGGAGTCTTGAACTTGTCGGAGGTGTCCGCTGGTCGAGCGAGGCCCCGAACATCGAGAACGCCACCGCTCTCGCCCAGATCATCGGGTGCGACCCGTCCGAGTTCGACGTCAAAGCCGGCCCGTGGACACTCGGCAAATCCAGCGGTCTGCCCATGTGGCCGTTGTTGGACGCTCACCTCGGGCTGCCCAAGGGCGTCAACCGTGCACGCGACCTCGACTAGGGGCTCCATGGCTTGGGCGATCATCTTAAGTCGCCGCGCCGCCCGCTTTTCATTTCGCAAACTCCTCCGTCGAGTCGATGGGCGGCTCCGCAGCGGTCCGCACCTGTTCGCGCAACACCGAGCCATCGAGCCGAAGGACCAGACGATGCGGCCCGCCTTGCTTTAGAGATCCGCGGTTACACGTTCAGGCAACCGCACATGCTACGGTCGGCAACCCGATGACCGAGTCGGTTGGGCATAGAGGGCGCGCACTTTGATGATCCGACCAGTCACCCTGTGGACACTTGGCTTCCTCGGATGGCTCCTGTCTTACGCGATGTTCCTGAAGTGGTTGATCGCGAATCGCTGGGACTTCTTTGGCGGCTGGGCGGAGGCCTTCACGTCCTCTGACTTCGCGACGGGTCTGATCGTCGACCTTGTGCTCGTCACCTTGATGATGGTCGCGCTCGCGGTGTTGGATCGAAAGCGTCTTGGCCCTCGATGGACCGCTGCGGTGCTCGCGAGTTTGAGCTTGTCGGTGTCGATGTCCTTGGCGATCTACCTCGCCGCGATATGGCGACACGAGACGCAGAGAAGAAGCGTTCCTTCGTAACGATGGGCCACCCGCGGTCGCCTCACCGTCCCGTCCCGTTATGCTTCAAGCGAGTGTCCCGTGAGGGACCGTCCCGTTATGATTCAACGTCATGCGGGTTCAAGTCATCGTCGCGCTCTGTGCGGTCATCACGGTCATCACCGTCATCACTGGGTGCACCGAGGGCGAGCCGCCCGCTGCGCGCGGCGAAGCGGAAGCGGAAGCGGAAGCGACGGCGCGCGCTGCGGCACAGGCGCTCGGCCGGCGGCTCAAGACCCGGCTCTTGCGCGCGATGCAGGACGGGCCCGCGGAGGCGGCGACGGTCTGCGCGAACGAAGCGCAAGAGCTCACGCGAGTGGTCGCGCAAGAACATGGCGCGCGGGTGGGGCGGACATCCGTGAAGCTCCGGCAGCCCGACAACGACGGTCCGGACTGGGCGACGGCGTGGCTCCGTGACCAAGGGACCCGGGCGGAAGGCGCGCGACCGCGTACGTTTATCGAGGGGTCCACGGCGAGGTTCATCGCGCCGATCGCGGTTGAGGGGCCGTGCCTGAACTGCCACGGATCAACCGAGTCGATCTCGCCGGAGGTTCAAGCCGTCCTCAACGCGCGGTACCCCACCGACCGCGCCACGGGCTACGCGCTGGGCGACCTGCGCGGCGCGTTGTGGGCCGAGGTCGATCTCCAGCCGCGTTGATCTCCTCCGTCGGGCGTTTTGGCCACTGAGCGTTGGTGCGAACTTGGTTGCGGCCGGTGAGCTGCACGACTGACTCGGCCGCGGGCCGTTGAGCGGCTCCATGCGAGACCGTCGCATGCTTAAGAGTCTCGAGTTGAAAGGACCATCATGTCGTCTGAGAGCCTATTCCTTGACGAGATCTACATTAACGCGAGCGCGAAGCGTAAGCACGGTGCCACCCTCGTCGATGAGCTGACGGGCCTTCGATACATCGCGGGCGATGACGGTTCGTTCAAGCTCGTCGCGAGACGAGATGGGGAAGAGGTCCCGATCGAAGATGTCGCCCTGAACGAGATGCGCGGCGACATGATGGTCGTGCGTGGAACCGTGAAGGGGCACGACCTCGGCCTCATCTTCAAGATGTGCGAAGAGTGGGTTCCGGTCACGCTCAAGGTGCGCAAGAAGAAGAAGAAGTAGAAGGCGAAGTCCGACGCGCGTCTATCTAACGCGACGAACCTCTGAAGAGTACCTGGAGCGGCGCCGCTGGCGGACTCCAAGCGTCCACGGCGGGATCCCAACGGATGCTGTTCGAGAGGAGCACGTGCGGTATCGTCCGCGGATGCGTGCTTGGGGGTCAGCATGGGTCTTGATGATCGGGCTCTGCGCTTGCGGTGGTGCGACCTCTCCGACGAGCTCCGCGCAGGTGGCGAGTCCGTACGCGCGCGACGTTCGCTTGCTCTGCGACTCCTACGCGGCGTCTGGAGCGGAGCTGCATTTCACGCTCGCGCGCGACAAGGTTCAGGCCTCCTACGACTGTGGCCGGATGGTGGGCCAGCATCTCGTCTCACGGGTACAGACGCGCCGCGGGAGAGGCCTCTTCATCACCTTGATGCGCAGCGCGCGTGAACGAAGAGTCTCGGTCTTGGAGACGGCGCGAAGAGAGGTCGGCGATGTGGGAGCGTGTTCACTGCGAGCGCTCTTCGAGGCCACACTGTGGGCGCCGCGTTCAGGAAAGTAGGAACCACTTCGTCGCTCATCACACCCGCCCTCGTTACCGGCGCGGTCCCGTCGTCGGTGCGGTGTAATCGACGATCTTCAGTTGATCCGGGTAGCGTTTCGCGCGCTCTTCCAAGCTGTCGATGTCGCGTGCGTAGAACTCGGTCAGGCCGCACCCCAGACAAATCCACGTCTCCAGATGTCCGACCTTCCAACTTGAGCCGCCGATGGTCACCGCAGGGATCTTGTGCGACGCCATGCTCCCCTTAATCGGAAGATGGAATTGGCGCTGGACCGCGAAACGCCGTCCCTCGCACTTTGAGCATGTTCGAATAGACATGTGGTGGTGGACCACGGGAGTTCCGCCAGTACAAGTCTGCGGCATCCGACTCGTCGTCTTCGGCGCACGTCTCCAGATATCCGATCTCTCAACCGAGGCTACACTCTGCGCATCGGCGTCATCTCGAACATCAAAGCGGACGGTACCGAGCTGCGCGCCCTCGCTTGGCGCGTGTTTCGCCGAACAGTGGTTTGGGGCACCCCGTGCTTTTCCTTGCTCGTGTTGTGGTTCTTGTTCACGCACGAATCGCTCGCGAGGGAAGCTGCGTGGACCGTCGTCGTTGTGGCTCCACTGGCAGGGGTGTTCGCTGCGATTGTGCTGGGTCTTGGCCTCGCGACCGCGCGTTGCGTCTACCACTTGGCTGGCGCGTGGGTGGCCCTCCCGGTCGTCCTTGGGCTCACGATCTCGGCGTTGCTCGTTTTCGTGTTCGAGCCAGGTTCGGATCCCTTTCACAACTCATGGTTCTTTGATTTCCCTCGTTCAGGCTCAGGTGGCCACGGTTCGATCATTGGCATCGTGGTGCTCGTCCCGCTCATTATCGAGTCCGTGTTGAAGTTCGCGTTCGTCACACTTGGTGGGTTCACCGTGGGCGCGTTCCTCTCGCTGCCAGCGTTGTTCTTCGGAATCGCTCGCCGAGCGAAGCGTCGTCATTCCGATCGAACGAGCGTCTCGTCGGGGAGCGATCTCTAAACCCAACGTGGCTTAATCGTAAGCGCGCGTCAGTGACCTCGCGCGCTGATCCCGATCTGCTCGACCGTTCCTATGGCCAGACGGCTCGCGCGAGTGACGTCCGCTCGCTCACGTTGCGGTACTCCGGGGTGCGGGCGAGTCCGCTCACCATAAAGTAGAGCACTTCTCCTGAGGTCGGCGTCCATCCCGACGCTTCATCGAAGGGGCTGCGCTTGATGTGATCGCCTGCGACGGAGGTCATCGCCTTGCAGAGTTGACCCGGGCGAAGCCACTCCCAGGTCGCGCCGTACCACACCTCGTCACGCTGGATGAAGACCCACGCGTTCCCGACCACTTCGGTGCCGCCGAAGATGGGAACAACCGGCCAGCGATCGGCGTGGTCGTACTCGAGACAGATGAGGCCGCTTCGAAACGTAACCGTGAGATCGCTGGTCACTTCCCAGCCGGAGATATCTTCATGCAGCCATCGCACGTCTGAAAGCGTTGGCGCGGAGGAAGGCGGTGCCGAGTCCATCGCTGCATCGAAAGCGTCCGGCTCGCCACTGTCGACCGGTCCGGAGTCGACCGTCGCGGAGTCCGCGCCGGAGTCGACCGTTCCAGAGTCGACCGTTCCAGAGTCCACGCCGGAGTCGACCGCTCCGGAGTCCACACCGGCGGAATCCGCGTCCCCTCCGGAATCGAGCACGCTCGTGTCGCCCGTTCCGCCGTCACGCCGGTGCGACGTGATGTCGCCGTCGCACCCGAGAGCCACCAACAGCGAGACGATGAACAGACAGCGCATTCCCAACGGTTAGCAAACCCCAGCGGCGCTCACCAATTGTCTTCGCTTCGGACGGAAAGAAGCGCCACCCTGAGCGGGTTCGGCACTCACCGATGCGTGATCGGAAATTGCTCGCGTAGCCGTGGAGCAAGACGCATCTGTTGCTACAACGTGAGGGTCTCCTCGTAACTCTTTCTCACCTCGAACATACAATCGGCATGCGAAGTTTCCTTTTCCTCACGATCCTCACTCTTGCCTCCGCGTGTGGAAGCACGCACGAAGACGTCGAGGCAAGTCGAGCGCCCGCGCGGACCGCGACCGCGTCGAGGGCTGCGGCCGCGCAAGAGTCAGGAACCGACGCGGTCGAGTTGTCCGAGAGCGAGTGGCGGGAGCGACTCACCGCGGAGCAATTCCACGTGCTCCGCGAAGAGGGGACCGAGCGCGCGTTTACCGGCGCGTACCATGACCACCACGCCGCGGGTGTGTACACCTGCGCGGGCTGCGGAGCCGAGCTCTACGCGTCGGAAAGCAAGTTCGACTCGGGGACCGGCTGGCCCTCGTTTTCCCAAGCGATCGCAGACGGGCAAGTGCGGACGGAGGTGGACAACTCGTTGGGTATGTCGCGTACCGAGATCGAGTGCGCGCGGTGCGGCGGTCATTTGGGACATGTCTTCGACGACGGTCCTGCTCCTACCGGCAAGCGGCACTGCGTGAACTCCGCTTCGCTGAACTTCTCCGCCGCGGAGTGAAGGGCTCAGCTCGTTCGACTAGAATGAGGAGATGCCAACGCTCCATCGCGACACTTTGCTTTGCGAAATGATCGAGGCGGGTCGACTCGCTACGGTGAAGAAGCTGCTCCGCGAGGGCGCTTCGATCCACTCCGTGGGGACGCTCTCCCGGAGCGCGCTTCACTACGCTGCGGAGTACAAGCGTTTGAAGATCGCGCACCTCCTCATTGACGCGGGCGCGCGGATCAACGCGCGCGACTATCGAAAGAACACACCGCTGCACAAGGCGGCGGCGATCGGGAGCGCGGAGCTCGTGAAGCTGCTCCTGCGCTCTGGCGCGAAGGCAGGCCTGCGCAATACCTCCAAGTGCACCCCGCTGCATGAGGTGTCGGCGGGTGGCGGAACGTCTCGCGCGAAGGACCGCGTGGAGATCGTCGAGCAGCTCGTGGATGCCGGGTGTGTCATCAATGCGCGCGACAGTGTTGGCCGCACCGCGCTGTTCTTCGCTTCGTGTCCGGGACGGCAGCCGAAGGCGCGGTTGGCGGTGATTCGCGCGCTCCTCGATGCCGGCGCGAACCCTCGCCTCGCGAGTCGCACCAATCCGCCGATGCTCCCCATCGACGCTGCCTACGATCGGCAGACTCGTCCGAAGAAGGCGCAGAAGCCGTGGACCGCGGCGATCGAATTGCTTGAGCGCTGAGCGCTTTGCGTCGCCGGGGTGTACCCGCGAACCGTCTGCTCGTAGTCTCCTGGAATGAGGGGTGGGTGGAGTCAGGCGTTCGTATCGCCAGTGCGTTCATAACGATCGCGGCGTTCTGGTTCATCCTGTTCGGCGGCTATGTCGCGTTCGGCGTTGCTTCCAACAAAGCGGACGCTGTCGAAGACGAGGACTGCGACTGCCCAGAGTCCGGCAGAGCGTTAAGCGACATGATCGTCGTGGCCATCGCGGGTGGCGTGCCGCTGATGTTTGGTCTCTATAGCGTTTTTGCGCAGCACCGAAAGCGCGCTTGGGTCGAGGCGAACGTCTCCGATGACACGCGTCGTCGCGTCGCTGCGCGCGATCCTGGGTGAGCTCGCGGCGAAACCAGGTCCGTCGTCGGCCTATCGCTGAGAGGGAGCGCTGAGAAGAAGCGCGGAAGACAACAGGTGCGAACGACGAAGCGGCCTGTGGGTCTTTACGATCTCCTTACATCGCGCCGGTCCCGCTCGTGCTTCTTTGAGGCATGAACAAACACCTCGCTGCCTCGCTTTGCTTCGCTGCGTTCCTCACTGCTTGTGGTGTTCCGGAAACCACGTACGTGAGCGCCAGTCCGGCGGCGACGCGCAGCGTCTCGGTTCGCGGTAGCGCGCAACTTGAGCTCGCCCCGGATGAGTCGTGCGTCGAGCTGACGTTGACGGCGCGACGTGAAGCGATCGACGTGAGCCACGCCGAGCTCACCCGACAAGTGGACGCGCTCCTCGAGGTCCTCGGCGAAGACGACGCAATCCGAACGGAGCGCGGCGCCATCCGCTACGCACCTTTCTATACGAACGTGCGCTCCGGCGAGACGCGTCGCATCGCCGGTCATGTCGCGAGCGCGCAGATCAACGTCCGAACGAAGGACTTCGAACGCATTCCGGTCGTCGTCGCCCACGCGGCGTCGAGGGGACTTGAGCGCGTCGATGTTGTCTTCTACTCCACGGAGCTCGTCGAACGAAAGGCCGCGCTTCGTCGCCAAGCGCTTGAAGTCGCCCGCGACAAGGCCCGGGAGATGGCGGACACGTTGGACGCCACGCTCGGTCACGTCGTGAGCATCAGCGAGGGACACACGGCCACGAACGTGCCCACGGTGACGATGAACATGCTGGTGCCGTCGCCCGCGGACGCTGCGGTCGGTCAACCTGCTCCACCCGGCGCGATCCCGCTCTCGATCAGCATGGACGTGGTGTACGCGTTGGCCGAGTAGTCCCGCCGTGGTTGCCGCCGCGACGTACCCGTCCTAGGTCAGACCCATGGTGCGTCAGAAACTCGTCGTGTTTGGCGGAACCGGGGCGTGTGGAGCTCCCTTCGTTTCCGTGGCGTTGGAGCGCGGTCACGAGGTGCGGGCGGTCGTCCGAAACGTGGAAAAGGCGCGTCGCCTCCTCGGCGAGGCAGAACATCTTGAAGTTGTGCGGGGCGACCCGACCGCTGCCGATGTTGTGCGCGACGCCATCGCGGGGCGCGACGCCGTGGTGACCGCGCTGGCATCGTTTCACCGTCCACACACGACGATGTCCGAGTTCACGAAACACACGATCGCGGCCGCTCCTCCTGGGCTGCGCTTCCTGACCTACAGCCTGGCCGGCGTGACCGCGCAAGGCGACCGTGGCTCGAAGGCGATTCAAGCCACGATGGGCGTGTTCTCACCAGGCAAGTTTGGGCCCGCGATCCAAGATCACAAACGCGCCATCGCGATGCTCGAAGCGAGCGAGCTCGACTACACCCTCTTCCAAACCGCAACGATGACAGCGTCGTCGGTCCGAGGCACCGTGCAGAGCGGCCCCGCGGCTGAGTGCGGCCGAACGCGCCTCTGGAACCGCCTGAACACGAGAGACGCCGCGCACGTTTGCTTGGATGCGCTCGCTCGGAGCGATCTACGCGAGCTCCACATGCGCTATCGCTAAGGCATCGTCGCGAGCTGCTGCTAGAGCGGGGTGGCTTCGATCCGGTGCACCGCGACGTCCCGGCTCGTCAGGTCGAGCAGCACGTTCACACCGGGGACCCCGGCTTGGTAGTCGAAACGCGTGTCCGCGAGCGCGAAGGTCGTGCGGAAGTAGCGAAGCGTGCCTTCGTCATCGCGGGTCGACGTGAGCGGAGCGATCACGCGGTACGCGGAGCCGTCCCATTGGCGGATCTGACCACCGGTGGCCGCTTGGTAGATGAGGCTCACCGCGACGCGATCTGGAACGTCCTCGAGATCGACCAAGAAGTTCGCGTTGGCCGCCGTCGCCCGTCTCGCGGGGAGGGTGAGACCCGCCGCGAGGTCCGCGGGCTCTGCCCAGTCGACGGTGTAGAAGCGCACCCCGCCACCTTCGGGAAGCGCGCGCGGGACCGCGTCGTCATCGGCCGCGCCCGCGACCCGCTCCCATCGTGAACCGCTCGCGAACGCATCGGGACGACGCGCCAAGAGCAGGGCGAGCCCGAGTGAGCGACCGGAGTCCACCCCGCCGGTCTCAAGGTTGCGCGCGAAGCGGCTGAGGTAGCTCGAGAAGAAGATCGATCGAGCTTGCTCGTGCACGAGCGGGTCACCCGAGGGAGAGTCGCCGTGCACGGCGTAGCCAACCGTCGCCGCGCGCGTGTAGGTCCACTCGCGATCGCTCCCGCCGGTGCCATCGACAGCGCCACGCACACGCGCTGGGTTGCCCGACCAGATGTTGTCGCGGAGCGTCGTCGCGACCCCGCGCATGTACGTGGTCGACCACCAACCTTGATCGTGCGCGAAGCGCATCAGCTGAAGCGTGATCGTGGCGTGCGAAGTGTCTTCCGCCCGCCGCCGCGAAACCGGGAACCCGTCGTCGGCGTAGTTCCACGTGTAGCCACGCGTCGGGTTGCCGGAGAGCCGCGCCGCCAAGAGATCCGCGACCCCTTCCGCTTTGGTCGATAGCGACGCGGGACCGCCGAGCTCGCTCAACATCTGACCGGCCATCGCGAGCAGCGCGCTCGTGTTGTGCACCGCGATGTTGTCGGCGGGCTCGGCCGAGTACCACCAGTAGCCACCGTCGGCGATCCGCGTGTAGTGCGCGTCCCAGCGCGTCATGAGCGCGATCGCGAACTCACGCACGGAGCCCACTTCAGCGTGTCCAAGGTGGTCGAGCACCCGCAAGATCTTCACGACGCCGAGCGCGACCATGCCGGACTGCCAAACGTAGGCCGTCATCGCCGGGTTCACGCTTCCATCGCCGAAGGCGTCCCAAGCATCGGGCAAGCCAAAGCCGGGGCCCGATCCACGGGCGCGGTCCGAAGCGCGCTCGAGCTCGTCGATCTCCCCGAGCGCGAGGTCGATCAGCTCGTCTCGCTCGGGAAGGTCGTAGTCGCGCGCGGCCCAGAGGAGCTCGCCGATCGCTTGGAGCACGTAACCCTGACCCGCGCTGTGGGTGTATGTCGCGGAGGTATCGAGCGAGCGCGCGTTTGAGCGGAGAGAGCGAACGAGCATCTGAGTGAGGCTCGCGTAAGGACCGAGGGAGACATCGGGGAAGGGGTCGCGTGGCGGCTCGGTATCCGCGTCCAAAATCGCGCTGTCACTGGCGTCCGCTTCCGATGTGTCGAGCGCGGCATCCAGCGCCGCATCGTCTCCCGCGTCGACCGATGCGTCGTCCCCAGAATCGATCGACGCGTCGTCGCTGGCGTCTTCCGCGGCGTCGACGGAAGCGTCGGGAGCGCCATCGGGAAGCGCGTCGCTCGAAGCGTCTTCGCTCAAGGTGTCAGACGAGGCATCGGCGAGCGGGTCTCCGTCGCCGCAACCAGAGGCCAGACAGAAAGCGAGGAAGAGCGCGCGCCAGTTCACGTGGTCAGCGTATCAGGAGGCCTTCGCTGCGGACGACTCGCGTTCGGGTCGAGACGCATCGCGGACGACCTTCTCGGTGATACCGTCGACCGATGCTCCTGCTCGCGAAGATCACCGGCTCTCTCTCCGGCGTTATCCACGTTCTCTTTTTCTACATGGAGAGCATCGCCTGGTCTCAGCCGCGCATTCACCAAGCGTTTCGCGTCGAGTCGATCGAGGACGCGAACGTGCTCGCCGTCTACGTCAAGAACCAGGGCTACTACAACCTCTTCCTCGCGCTCGGAATGTTCGCGGGCGTCGCGCTTCTCGGTCGCCGCCCTGAGGTGGGTCGCACGCTCGTGATGTACATCAGCATGGTGATGTTGGGCGCGTCGATGGTCTTGCTCGCGACGGTGCCGGCGATGATTGTCGGCGTGTGCCTTCAGGGTGTTCCGCCGACGCTCACGCTCATCGCGTTACTGCTCGCGAGTCGCGTAAAGCGCGGGTCGGGCGGCTGAATCGACGCGTCTCGGAAGACGGAGGGCGAGCAGGATCAGCGACGGAACGAAATGCCCATGAACGCGAGCTCACGTCGCTGTTGGGCACTGTCGTGAACGAGGAGCGGGAAGCCGGAAGCGGTGTCGCCGTCCACCCCTCGGAAGACCTGAAGGTGGCGGCCCGGGCGAATCTGACTGGCCGCGAAGGCGGGGACGTTCACTGGCTCGGGTACGCTCGTGATGGTCTCGGTCCCTGCCCGCACGCAGTTTCGGCGATAGGAGACGCTCCCGTCACGACGGATCTCCGCGATCCGGTTCGTCTCCACGCAGCGATACCGAGGGCGGGTGTAAGAGTCGCGACGGAAGGTGATACGCGCGACCTCTCCGCGACGTGTGACGCGAGCGACGACGCCCTCCGAGTAGTCGGTCGACGTGTCCACGATCTCTGCCCAGTCTCGCTCACCAGGGAAGCGCTGGAACGGCTGCATGTCTTCTGTCCGAAAGGGGAACTCGGCGTTTTCCTCGCGTGCTTGAGCGACCGCGAGGCGGACCGCGCGCAACGCAGCCAACCGGGGGCCCCTTTGTCGCTCCGCGTTCTCCAAGAGTCGACGGACGGCTGTCGTGTTCGTCGCTGAGCCGACCTCGCTTTCGCATCGGCCGAGCGCCGCGAGGAGGATGTAACCGATCGGCGCTCGCGCCAACGCCTCGAGCTCGTCTTTGCTCTGCGGCCGCTGGGACTCCACGTAGTCAAAGAAGTTCTCGCGCAGCGGCGCGACGCACCCTTCCATATTCGATCGCCTTCGCGTGAGCCAGGCATCCTCGAAGGCGAAGGCGCGGTCGATGCGCGCGCGATGTTGTTGATAGGCCTCCGTCCACTCGCGGAACGCTCGATCGGGAACGTCCGCGAGCATCGGCGCGAGTTCCGGGAGCCGGTTCGCGAGCTGTTGCCATCCATGCTCCACGGTCTGCACCTTCCGACGGATGCGATGAATGGTGAGCTTTCCCCAGAGCTTCTCTCGCGCTCCGAGTTCAGTCGCGTCGAGCTCACGGATGGCGTTCGCGATGTCGAACGACTTCCCGTCGTGACGTATCGCGATCCATCGGGCGAGTCCCTCGCCGCCCTCCGTCAACAGCTCCTCTGTGTCGACCGTCCCGCTCGCGAGCGACTCGGTGAAGTTTCCGTCCCATGAAGCGAAGACGAAGACCGTCGCGACTCGAAAGAGCTCGCTTTCTTCTTCCGCGGCGCGATCCAGCCACCAGAGCGCAGCTTCCGCGCCTCCGCTCCCGAGACCTCCGCAGACCAACGCGCGGATGGCGGCCGTGCGATCGTTTTCGATCAGCGTCGCTAGGCGATCTGGGGCCAAGCTTGGGCACTCAAGGGTCGGTCGCGGTTCGCTGTGGGTCAGCGCAAAGTGAAGCAGTTCATCGATCAAGTTTGCCGGCGCGCCCGTCTCGTTCACCAACACTTGGCGATACATCGCGAGCCAGGCCTGCTGGTTTGGATCGTTCGGGTACGTGCACGCGAAACGCGCGACGTGATGATAGTCGCGCCACTTCTCCACAAACCTCCCGCGACCCTGCGCGAAGGTACGCAGGCCGACCCGATCGCGGAGGCGGCTGATGCGTACATCTCGATCCGGAACCGGCTCGAACTCCACGTTGCAAAAGGAGGGAGCGCTGGGCTGGACGGTGCGGACGCCAGGCGCGGCCGCGACGCGAAACTCCGTCGGGACCGGAGGAACCTCCGCGTCTTGGGCCGTGACACGTTGAGGAAGAAGGACCATGACGGTCGACACCAACAAGACACGGAAACCAGTAGCGCTGTGCATGCGGCTAGCCAAGCACTCGGGTCGAGCGATCTCAACCTTAGGTTCGACGTGTTCACTCCTTGGGACTAGCAGGCTAGAGCGCAACTTATTGCCTCCCTCGGCGCCCAGCCGTCCGCTTCACGCCATTCGCAGTCGTCTGTAAGACACGAAAATCGCAACGCCGGCGCGGAACAGACATACGATGCCTAACGGAGTGAGCAATGACGATTGAAGCAGTCTGGAAGAAGATCGACGATTGGTTCGACGCGCACGACGCGACGCAGAACATCGGTGCCCGTCAAGCGCCCGCGACCGACGCTGCCCTTCGCGCCCTCTCGCAACACCTCGCCGCGGAGCTCCCGAAAGAGCTCGTGTCGTCGCTCAAGGTGCACAACGGCGCCGGTGACTTTGAGAGCTATGAGCTCCTTGGGTGTGAGGCGATCCAGCAATGGTGGGACGTGATGCAGAAGTGGCGCGAAGACGGCGCCCCATGGGAGAGCTCGTGGATCCCTTTCGCGGCGGACTCGTGCGGTAACCTGCTGTGTATCGAGCCGCCCTCGAACTTCGTCCGGTTCGTTGAGCCGCGTACCGAGGAGACCGGTCGCGCCGCGCTGTCGCTCCGCAGGTGGTTCAAGCGCTACGCGAAGCGTCTTGAAGAGGGGCTCCTCGCGGTCAACGAAGAAGGGTTCGTGGAGGAGCCGGTCGTCGCGCCCTCGGTCAAGGTGAGTGAAAAGTTGCCGTGCATCGAGGACTACAAAGACATCGTCGCAGCGATTGAAGCGGACGACGCGGCGGGCGTTCTGCGCGGACTCGAACGCGCGGGCCTTGGGTTGAATGTTTGCGTTCGCTACGACGAACCGGTGATCGGAATGGCGGCGATGGAGCGATCGATGACGGTGGTCAACGCGCTGCTCGACGCGGGCGTTGACGTCGATTTGGGGCGCTCCATGGGGGAGAGAACGGCGCTGTTTTGGGCGTGCTGGGGGATGTCCGCGAAGCTGGAACTCGTTGAGCTCTTGCTCGCGCACGGCGCAGATCCGAACGCGATGACGGGCTACGATGGGACACCGCTCCACTCCGCGGTGATGTGGCGCCACGCCGATATGATCGGCGCGATGCTCGCGGCCGGCGGAGACCCGTCTCTGACGGACGCAAAGGGTCGCACCCCGCGCGCGGCCGCTGCGCCCCACATCGCGGGCGTCTTCGACCGCTGGTGGCTTTGATCGAATGCGCGGATGGGTGATCGAGCTTTCGCGCTCACGATGGCGTCTTCGCGCGCGAGCTCAGCAGCGGCGTCCGGAGCAAGCCAGTGGAACGACCTCTACGCCGTTTGCAGTCCCGCGATGAACTCCGAGAACTCGCCGAGATTGGATCGGAAGAAGCCCTCGTGATCGATCGCGAACGCCATCAAATAGCTCGAAGGGTCGTCGACGCGGAGACAGATGCTGGCTTGCTTGGTGTCGTCGTATGCAAAGTCGACGTACGCGCCCTCCGCGCCCTCCACCGATTCGTAGAGCTGCGAAGTCATCTGCATCCGGAACGTGTAACCGTTCGACTTGAACTCCCCGCCCGGCATTGACGTGTGTCGGGCGAGCCACGTCACCTGCTTGTTCGCAGGCGTATGCGTGAACGCGCGGATGTCGCATCAGGAGCGGTCGCGCCGGAGTGGAGCGCGGCGAGGACTTCTTTGTAGGTCGCGTCGTTCATACGAGGTCCATACCACAACGAAGTTCCGAGCAAGAGACTGCTCACGCGGTTCGTTGCTGTTGATCGACTGTCCAAGAACAGGTGTGTGGCGGCAACCGTTTCAACTACGTCGGGCAGCAACCGTTCTCGACGCAGCTGCAATCGAAACAGTCGCGCGCGTTCTCCACGCCGCAGTGTTCGCGCATCGCCTTCCGCAGCGCTTTGCGCGCACGGTGAAGACGCACGGAGACGTTGTTGACGGAGATCCCGAGCGTCTCGGCGACTTCAGCGAGAGGTGCGTTTTCGAGATCCACAAGAGAGAGCACGGCCGCGTAGCCAGGTCGCATCTGCTCCATCTGCGACAAGCTGCAGCGGCAGGTGTCGCCCGGGTTCGGATCACTCACGCGATCGGGCAGCTGCTGCACGCGATCAATCACGCGATCCGCCCGCGCTTGGGCTCGTAGCGTGTCGGTGATGATGTTGCGATGAAGCCGGTAGAGCCACGAAAGAACGCGGCCGGGATCGCGGAGCGTGTGCGCGCGTGACACCGCGCGCATCGCCGCGGTCTGAAGAACGTCGTCCACCTCGGACGCCGGTGTTCGAGCCGCGACGAAGGCGCGAAGCTCGCGCGCGTGATCGCGCAGCGCCTGGGCAATGACGCTCAGCGGATCGTGCTCTGGCGAGTCAGCCATCTATTCCACTGTGCCTACTCCGTGGTGCCGGGACAACCACACGAGGGCGGACATGCACACGAATCACCGCACGAGCAGGTTTCGCCACAACAGCACTGGCCTTCCGTGGGCGTCGCGCATTCGCAGTTGCAGTTTTCACATTGCTGACAGGGGCAGTTGCAGGTCTTTTCCATGATGTCTCTTCGTTTCGTGGGGCCGACTCTCGACCCTCCTACTGATAAGACGACCGCCGTCGTCATCTCCTTACAGCGGACGACGAAAAAGATGTTCGCCAGCTTTGTGAGTCCATCCACGACGCGATCCCGCTATGACCACCCCGTCTGTTGAAGCGTTTCTATGGATCGGTTACGCGTGTTCGATGCGCCTCGCGTGCTTTTTTCTGATCCTCGTTGGCTGTTCGACCCCAACGCAGATCGTCGTGATCGTGCGGTCCGATCTCCCGGACGTCGCGCAGGTCGACGTGCAGGTCGAGAGCGCAACCGAGACCAAGAGCGGTCGCTACCTCATCGGAGATACGGTTCAGATTCCGTTCTCGTTTACCGTCGTGCCCGCAGACGACCTCGGAGAGCGCACGATCCGCGTGAGCGCTCGCGACGTGAGCGTCTCACGAGCGACCCGATTTGTTTCCGAGCGAAGGGTCGCGTTGCCGATTTTCCTGAGCGCCCGTTGCGCGGGGGTCACGTGCGCGCCAGGGACGAGCTGCAATGACGGCGCCTGCGTTGATCTCTTCGTCGATCCCGACACCCTCCCGAACTATGAGCCTGGCTTGGAGAGTCGCGACGCGCAGGTCTCGGACTCCGCGTTCGACGCTCTCGGCGATGCGTCTGTCGATACGCTCGATCCACCCGTCGACACATCGGTCGACACATCCATCGACACATCCATCGACACGGGTTGCCCGAGCGGAAGAGTCGACCTCAACGGCGATCCAGCGGACGGATGCGAGTGCGTGATCGAGGATGAGCTGTGCGACGCGGTCGATAACGATTGCGATCCGAGCACCCCGGACGGCGCAGCCGAGCCCACCTTCGGCGCGGCTTGCGACGGCGACGATGTTGACCTCTGCGAGCTCGGCACGGTCCGCTGCACCGATGGCGAGCTCACCTGCGACGACTCACCGGAGAGCGAAGTGGAGGTCTGCAACGGTGTCGACGACAACTGCAACGGCGATATCGACGAGGACATGGACCACGCCTGCGAAGCCTGCTCGCGCTACGTGGCGTTCGGGAGCACCTACCAGTTCTGCGAGACCCCATCGAACTGGGAGGTCGCGCGGGATCAGTGTCGCGCGATGGGATACGAGCTCGCGACCATCGGAGACGAAGCGGAGCACCTCAACCTCGCGACGGTCGGGCGCTCGCTCCCGTTGGATCCGGAGTCGACCGCGATCGACAACGCCTGGTGGATGGGTCTCAATGATCGCGAAGTCGAGGACGCCTACGTATGGGTCGACGGGAACGTTCCCGTGGGCGATTTCGTTCCGTGGGGCACCGGGCAACCGACCGATCGCGCGAGAGGGGAGTCGACGCGGAACTGCGTCGCGCTTCGTCCGCAGGCGGTCGAGGGGCCGAATTGGAATGATGGCGAATGTGTCCACCCCACCAAGGTCTACCGATACCTCTGCGAGGTACGAAACGACTGACGTGTAAGGAAGGGCGTCAGCGAGACGACTGACCGCGTCTTTACGTTGACCTGCGATCGTTGACCGCTCGTGTTGCTGAACCGCGAAGAGCTCTTCCACGACGGCGGCCTGTCATTGTCCGCGGAAGCGCCTCGTTTCTGCTCAAGCGACGGTCTCGGTTGCGGGACGCGCGGCATCCCGTATCGTCGTGCGTGACCGAACTCGAAATTACGCAGCACCAGCAGACAGATGTCGGCATGATCTACCTTGGGCAGCGTGGCGTCCGAGGCGGCGGCCCCAACGACAAGGTCAGCGAGATCTACATCGACGGGCATCTCCTGATGAGCAGCGTCAGCCCGTTGTCCGAGCGTCGGCTGGCGAGCAGCGCGCTCGCGCTCCACCCGGGGACCGGCCCGCTCACCGTCATGGTCGGCGGATCTGGACTCGGCTACACCGCGCAGGCCGCGCTTGCGGATCCACGAGTGGAGAAGGTGGTCGTGATTGAGGCGATGGACTTCGTCATCGACTGGATGACCGCGGGCTATCTCCCGCTCTCCGAAGAGCTAACGTCTGACCCACGCTTCGTCCTCGAGCGCGGCGATGTGTATGGACAGCTGCTCGCGCCGCCGACGCGAAAATTCGATCTCGTGTTGGTTGATGTCGATCACGCGCCCAATGATCGACTCTCGCCCGCCAGCGAACCGTTCTACAGCGTCGAGGGTCAGCGACGGGTCGCGCAGCACGTGCCTCGTGATGGCGTCGTGGGGGTGTGGTCCGCCCACGACGACGATCCCTTTGCGGCCGTGATGGCCGAGGTCTACGCGAACTCCCAGCGCGAACGCGTTCTGTGGGAGGACCTCGAGCAGCCGGAAGCGGAGCCGTACGACAACACGCTCTTCTTCGGAGTGGGCGTCTCGCAGAACGACTCGTAGAGCAACTCGTAGAACAACAGCCGACGACCCACCGCGTCGGGCTTACGCGTCTTCGAGGACACGACCTCGGATCCGATCATCCACCCTCAATCGATCAAAATCCCTGACGGACCACTCGTGCGAACCCTCTTGTTGATCTCTTTGGTCCTCGCGACCGCGTGCGGTGCGCGAAGCATGATCGCAATTCCCGGCGCCGCGGGCGAGCGTCCCGCCCCGGAACGACGAGAGCCTGCGCAGCCTGCGCCGCTGCAACGAGCCGAGCCCGTCGTGACCATCACGCGCGAGAACGAAGCGCCTCCGGTCGTGGAGCGACCCCGCGGAAACGCGATGCCTCGGGTTCGAAATCATGCGCGGCTGATGCGCATGCTTCGTCCGCTCCAGGCCGAGCGACCGCCGCGACGTAACGGCGGAAGAACGTGGGAGCTCGCGGAGCCGACGTCGTCCTCGTTTGACGTGGGCTTTCTCCAAGCCGACGGCTCGCTCTCGGCCGAGAGCTGGATCGGTGACGGCGCTCCCGAGACGGACGAGCTGGTGGTCCGGACGCCGGAAGGCGAAGAGACCGCGCGTGTCTCGTTGCCCGCGGCGATGACGCAAGCGTGCGTTGCAGACGCCTCCTCGCGGACCCGTCGCCGCGCGATCGCCAACGATCGCTATGTGCTGGTGTTCCCGGAGAACATGTCGGCGATCGCGGTGTTTGATCTCGCGTCCGATGGTTCCCTCATGCGTAACGCGCGCTCCTTCGCGCCGTCGGCCTCGTGGGAAAAGGTCGCGAGCCGCGTCATGCTTCGCGGAGATGACCTGATCTTCATCGCGCGACCCATCACGTCGTGTGGGGACGGCATGCTCGGCGACACGCTACGGGCGATCACGATTCGCGATGGAGAAGAGAGCACCCGCGTGCGGCTCATCGACGGTCGCCGCGCGTTCGCGCGCGACATCACCCACCGGCCCTTTGGGGACTACTTGGTGATCGGTCGCTGCTCGATTCAAGAGTCGCGGCCCGAGCGCGCGTGCCAGGCGACGACGCATCTGTTCGGCACGGGCGTGATGAGTGATCGCATCGGGACCGACGAGGTGCTCGTCGTGTCCACCGACACCTACTACGTCTGCCCGATGAACGGCGCGGCCTGCGAGAACTACGAGACCACCGCCCCTGCTCATCTCTGGCTCAATGGGCTGGTCGCCGGTCAAGCAGTGCTCCGGGGCGACGAAGAGGGAACGCACGCTGTGTTCCTCGATGGAAGCGAGACCTTGGTTCAGGCCGCGTCCGAGGGCGCGAGCGTGTCGCGGCATGACGCCAACCACCTCTTGACGATCACAAAGGACGCGGATCGGTTCACCTACCAGCTGAAGAACATTCACGTGGGCACGACGCTGACCGTGATGCAGAGCGCGCTCGAGACGTTTGACCTCCCGGAGACGATCGCGGAGTCCGACCGGCCGACGATGAGCGTGGAGGGAGAGGCGTCGGGTCAGTTGGTCACGCTCAGCGCCGGAGAGCAGCAAGTGCAGCTACGCGTCCGAGCTGGGCAACTCGAGCGAGTGCGGTAGCGGAGAGCGTTCCCAGCTCGTGTTGGCGAGAGTGACGAGTGCCCACCACCCCGTCGATGGCTCGCTGTTCGCTGAAGTTCGCGGAGAGGTCGAGACGTTCCACGAGGGAAGGGCGTCCGTCTGTTCGCCACGCCTCAAGGAAGGGCGCGCTGATCACGATCAACGTGAATGGCGTGGAAGGGTTGATGATGTGCTCAATCGTTCTCAAGAAGGCGTCTGACCTGCATGCTGACGTGTTCTCGACCCTGCGGCGCGCTCATGGGTCCACACGAGCCGTTCCGGGTGATAGCAATCAGGCGTGCAAGACGAACTTGAGCTGGATGATGTGCCGATCGAGCAGCTCCCGTCGTGGGCCCACGCAGGCGTGACGCTCGGCGACGTCGGGATCACGATCGTGCATCGTCGTCGCGGCTCACTCGTTCCCTGGGCGTCGGTGCTCGGCGTCGTGATCCCGGGCGGGAAGAAGGGCTACATCCTCGCGCCGCGCCGTTCTCCGCACCCGCCGTGGTTCATTATCGACAACGCGATGTTGCAGGGGGACCTCGCGGACGAAGGCATCATCGGGATCAAGCGGCGCTTCGAGGAGCGGGCGTCACAGGTCGTCGACTATCGCCACGGACGAACCGCACGCCGTCCTCACCTCTCGCTTGAAGAGCTGACCGCCCGGGCGTCGCGTCGCGAGCCCATTCCAGGCGCGCTGAACGTACCCATCGCGGCCAACGCGCCTTCCGTCACGACGCGGATCGTGGTCGGCACCGCGGCGTCGGGATCGCTCGCGTACGCCGGGAGCTATGGCGCGCTTATCCTCGGCGCTATTGCGCAGTTGCCTACTGACCTGGGCGTTGCTTTCGCGTTGGGCAGCGGACTCGTCGGGGCGATCGGAGGCGTCGGCGTCGGCGCGTTTCACCGTCGGCCCAAGCCCCCCGACCAACGTCCTCGCGTGCTCTTGCTCGCGCCGGACGGTTGCCTCTGCGCGTTCGAAAGCGGAGCGCGCGCGTTGCCGTGGAGCGAGGTCACTGAGTTCGCCCTGGGCGTGAGCCCGCGCGATCCGAACCTCCTCGCCCTTCACGTGATCGGTCCGGTCGGTTCGCATGGCGCGATCGATCTGCACTGGTTCGATGTTCCATCCGAAGTCGTTCAGGAGATCGCCGAGGCCTACCGCGCGAACTACACCAGCTGAGTCGAACGAGCTGACGGGTTCCCCTCGATCCGAACGGCCCCTGCAAAGAGGTTGACGTGCTCGCTTCGCGCGACGGCTACGCCTGCGTTGGGCTTGGCCCGCGGAGCTTGAACGGCGCGGTCGCGTTGCGATCGGCCGCTGTCCATGGCGTCACTCCTAGCTCGCGACGAACTTGTTCGAGCGGCTTGTCGAAGTGACGCTCCCAGTAGACCGTGAGCAGAGAGCTGGCGTTCGAGCCGCGCCGATACGCTTCCGTGAGACCGCTCCGGAGACAGCCAATGCGTCCCTCGAAGACCATGTGTTTGAGGCCCCCGAACACGAGCAGCGCGACCGACACGGGGTTGCCGACCTGCGCCAACGTAAACGCGTGGATCAAGATCTCTTCATGCCCGTCGGTGTTGAAGTCCATGAGGACATGCCAAAAGTCGTGAGATTCGCGGATCCGTCGGAGCAAGTAGTTCGCGGTCGGGTCGTTACGCTCAAGCCGGTCCGATGAGGACTGATAGGGCAGGTATGTGAAGCTGTTGCGGTCCAAGAACGCGGCGACCGCGCGTCCGAAGGAACCCTCTGGCATCTCCCAGAAACGCGCCGGGTCCACGTCCTTGAGCTCGGGGCGTTCCCGCATGATGTCCGCACCTTCGCCCCGCGCCATGAAGTTCGACTCGAGCAGGTAGTTCAGCTGCCCTTCGATCATGGCCTCCTCGATCGTGAGGATGTCCTCGGTGCGGTTCGAGTCGACGAACACGCGCGCGCCAGCGAGCAAAGCGTTCGCGACAAGGCGCGGATGCGGGAACTGGAAGTGCGCGCCTGGGGGCGAGTGCTCTGTGGGGCGAAGCGGATAGCTGATGTGATGCGCGCGGCCCATAAACTCAGTCTAGAGACTTTCCTTTCGTGAGACACGCGGAGGGTCGAGCTTGGGTTCGAAGTATACTTCTTGAGTGACTGGGGGAGACGTTCACGTCGCGGCGCGTAGCACGTGGGTGCGCGGTAGATGGATCTTTGGGTTGTGCGTCCTCGTCGGGTGCGGCGCGGGCGCAAGTGTCGCCGAGCCAGAGCCCGACCTCTTCTCTCTCACCGACGATGCCCCTCCACCCGGTCGCGTCGCTTCACGTCCTCCTCTCGCTCGTCGCTCGACCGAGTTCCCGCGGCGGCTCAAGATTCGTGGGCGTGCGCGACTTTCACCCGTTCCGCATCTCACCAGCACCGAGGTGACGCCGCGCTCGCGCGGTTGGCGCGATGCTGACGCGAGCAGAAGAGCGCCTGCGTTCCAAAATGCACCGGAGCAGGCGGTCTGGTCGTTCGACGAGTACGAGGGGAAGGCGCTGTTCGTCGGCAACACGCCCCTGTTTCTCAAAGAGGGTGAGCTCACGATGGGGCGCGCCGTGACCGTGACCGAGTTCGCCGCCGTCGTGGACTGCCGGACGGAGCGAATCCCGACCTGGCGACAGCGGTTCCGCGTGCTCACGCGGGACGGCATGGTGCTCGACTACGATCACGTCCTCAACCGTCCTTGGATCTCCCACGAGCTCCCCGCGGGCGTCCAACGAACGCTCTGGCAACAACCTGGGTCCGCGTACGTTCTCCTCTCCGATGGTTCGACGATCCACGTGGACTGTCGCGAGACGCGTCCACTCCTTCACCGCGACCAACCGATCCCGATCTCTTCGATCGTTCGGCTGCCTCCAGGTCGGTTGCTGCCGCTCGCGGCGACCGCGCGAGGCGACGGGGTGCGGTGGCCGGATGAGTTCGTCGCCATCGCGCTCGACGGAATGGCGTTTCGCATCCAGCTCGACGATGGGGCGCTCACTCCGCTCGATCGCGCGCGCGTGCGACGTCACTGGAACGGTCGTCGTTGGTCGCACACGTTGTTCGTGGAGGGCCGCCGGGGTCAGCAGGTCGAAGGCGCGGAGCCGTATCAGGCCGAACCTGATGATCGCGCTCAGCGTTTACTTCGTCCCCATACGATCGAGTACTCCGTCGCGCGTCTTGAGCGTTCTGCCTATTTGGAGTCTCAGCTCGCGCGCGACCTCCTGCGCTTCGAGGTCGGCGCAGCTCACGTGTTGAGTTCACCTCGGCCGTTCGGAGAGAGCCATCGCGAGTTGAACGTGGTGGATCGTTACCAGTGGACGCCGCCGCGACTACCGTCGAAACGGCGTCTGGAGGTCACACCTGTCGCGGTTCACGACTTGGGCGAAGTCTTGGGCGCGTCGGTCTTTCGTCCGAGCTCACGCGAACTCCGGGCGCCGCAGATATTGACCGCAGTGGAGTACACGCGGCTCGCGCGAGGTCGCGTCATGTTGCTCGGTGAGAACCGCGTCGTGGAGGTGGACCACGGGCGCCACAGTGGATCGCTCGGGGGTCGGGACGTCGCGGTGAGCTTCCCGAAGTGGCGGGAAGGGTGCGACCTCGACAAGTACGGCGGAGTGGACATGAGCGCAGCTCTCTTCGACGCCGCGCCGTTTTGTTCGCCTGGTGTGATTGAACCGAACCGTCCACTTCACTTTACGATTCATGAGCCCAGCGGTGACGTTCGACGAAGCGCGCCGGTGGGAACGCGCGGCGTGGTCTTCGCCACAGCGACGCACGGCGTGGCGTATGGCGCGAACACCGGCCACGTCTTCGACACACGTGACGGAGGTCGCACGTGGCACAAAGTGGAGACCACGCTGCGTGTTCCGATTCCGTTCGTGAGGTGTTCAGACGTCGCGTGCGCCCTCGGCGAGACAACGCTCCTGCATTGGGATCACCTCGAAGTCCCGCTGACGCGGTCGTTCGCGGTCGACGATCCAGACCTTCTTCGGATCGAGCTTGGCTGTCGTGAACGCGCCGGGGAGCGCCGCGCCTACAACGCCGATCTGCTGGGGTGGTACGAACGCAGAGCGAGGCCGCTTCCTCGAGTGGAGACACCGCAGCCTTCGATCGGACGCGTGCCCGCGTTGGTTGTGCGCGGAGGGAACTGGCGACGCGCGCCTCGTCGCTTCGGAGGCATTTGCCAACGGAGCGGCACCGGACGTGTGCGCGTTCAGGTGGGCACGGACTTCCCGGGCCGCTCGGGATGGGTCGCGTCCTTGCGCATGCAACGGGACGACTGGTGCATCGCGAAGCTCGAGCTCAGCCGGACGGAGACGTTGACCGCCCAAAACGGTCGCCTCCAGGGTCGAGTCACGACGCCATCCAACGAGCGGGTCGGGGTGGTCTGTGATTTGGCGAGCCGTCATGAGCGGCCACGTTCCGAGTGAGTTCAAGGCGCGAGCGAGCCGCTTTGAAGCCTCGTTTACCCGCGACCCACACATTTTCGTCCTCCAGATGATCGTATTGGCGACCACGGGCTACTGTCGTCCATGCGCTGTACGCGAATAGGGTTGCTCGCTTTGTTGATCATGACGGGATGCGGAGACGACGACAGGGCAGACGTCGGGGACAGCTCGGCCGCGGATGTGGGCGGGGACGCAAGCGCTGATGCGGAGATGGACGCGCGCGTTGACGCGCCGGACGCGCCGCCGGACGCGGAAAGGGACGCGGGCCCTGATGCTCCAGCCGACGCGGCCTCCGACGTGGCTGATGCGACGACCGACGCCGCCACCGATACAGCCACCGACGCGGGCAGTGACACAGGCGCCGACACAGGCACCGATGCGTCGCTTCCGGATTCGGCTCCGCCTCCGTTTTGCGCGCCCATGCCCGAGTTCATCAGCGATGCCCGCTCCGGCTTAGGGCGCGTTTACACTGGACGTGGCGGAATCGGGGAAGACACGACGGTCTTCGAAGAGCTCCGCGCGTGTGACCTAGAAGCGGATCCGTCGGCTTACTTCGATTTGCTCGTCGGCAACGCGGTGCGGTGGGAGGCGCCGCGCGACGGACGTTACCTCATCACGCCTGGGGAGCTCGACGCCGAAGCTCTCCTCGTCCATCGCGAGCTGCCTGGTTGCCTGGAACCCGTCGCTTGCCAACAGCGCACCGAACAGTGGGTCGACGCACGCGCCGGAGAGAGCTTCATCATCTCGGTCGCGGGGCCGTCCTCTGCGACGATCTACTCCGTCACCATCGACGTTGAGGCGCACGATGGAACCGAGGTCTGCAGCACGCCCGAAGACGAAGACGGCGACGGTGACGTGAGCTGCGCGGACGACGACTGCGCCGCGGTGTGTGACCGTCCGTATTTACCCACCGGGCGCGCGTCCCTTGGCCTCTCATGTCGGGTCTACTCCAGCGGCAGCCTCGGTTCCGACCTCAACATCGTCTTCGAGGAACCGGCAGCCTTCGTCGTGAGTACCGATAGCGATGACCCTCCGCACAATCCGTCGTGCGCGCGCGGGGTCGTCTACTCCGGACGTCGCAGGTGGACCGCGCCGTTCACCGGCTTCTATCGAGCCCGCATCCGAACGGCTGGGATGGTCATGTCACTTCACGATTTGTGCAGCGCAGGAGGCGCCGGTGGGCAGCTGGGATGCGGCTCGACCATTCGGTTCACCGCGACCGAGGGAGAGCGCTTGGAGTTCGTCTTCGGTTCGACGGAGGAAGACATCGAAGACGTCGCGCTCGCGCTGGAGATCGTCTCGTACGTCCCGTGACGTGAGAACGCGCGCGCCA
Organism: uncultured bacterium; assembly: GCA_938024995.1. Classification (GTDB taxonomy): domain Bacteria; phylum Myxococcota_A; class Polyangia; order Polyangiales; family Houyiibacteriaceae; genus CALJDU01. The sequence continues at coordinate 35,946 of CALJDU010000035.1, read as the reverse complement.
TTTTCAACCGCGACGTTTGGTCGCGCCGCGTGTCACTTCGCGAAGTACTGCGCCACGAACTGCAAGGCCTCCTCGCGGCTTTCGAAAAGCTCGAGCGCGACGCCGGCTCCAAAGCTCATGGACCGCCCGAGCATCTGGTTGAGCGACCCCGACGCGATCATCACCACGGTCCTGCCGCCAGCTTCGCGGTAGGACTCGAGGAGGCGATTGAGGATCCCTCCGATCTCCGGCGGAACGCTTGTGACGGCGAGCGTGTCGACAAGCTGGAGCGTGGGTGCACGCTCCGCGGTCATGCGTTGGGCTTCCGCGACGATGCCAGTGAGATCGTCAGTCGTCACGTTGCCGCGGTACGTGAACTCCATCACGCCGTCGCGATACCAAGAGACGCTGCAGGAGCTGGGGAGAGCGGAAGAAGCGCTTGCGTTGGCAGACATGAGATCAGTGTTGGAGACACAGGGGTCGCTCGGAAAGTCACGCGTCGACCGCTTCACCCTGCCGCGCGCGATTCAAGCCTCTTGCATGAAGAGACCCACCGGAAGGCGGTCCAAGACAACCTCCATCAGGATGATCGCGTCCCGAACGGGTCTGCTCGTGTTCAGATCTCGTCGATGTCGACGTTGCGCGCGTAGTAGCCGGTGTCCAATCGATTGGTGTCGATGCTCGGGTCCTCGATGCGCATGCGAAGGGAGTGATCGCCGGTTCGGCTCGGGCGCCACGCGGTCTGCCACACCGTCCACATTGCGTTCATGGCGTGAGGTGGACAGGTCTCGATGAGCAACTGGTTCGCGTCTCCGCCCCACCCCAAGATGAGCGGGTCTGTCGGCCGCTGGCCGCCCCAGAGAATGCCGTACACGCGGTAGACAATCGCGCCGTCGACGCGCCACTTTTCGACGCGCACCGGCATCGCCGCTTGGTCCATCATCGCGGGGAGGAACTCTGACGCGAGCGTCGCGGAGCGGGGTTGATGCGTGCGGGTCGCGAACTCTCGCATCTGACCGGTGGCCGGCTCGGAGTCATCGACGAAGCGGAGGCTGTTGACCCACTTGATGCATGAGCACCCGTACCAACCTGGCACGTAGAGTCGAACCGGGGCGCCGTGGTCGTTCGGCAGCGGCTCGCCATTCATCTCGGTCGCGAAGAACGCGCCGGCGGACGCGAGCTGGTCAAAGGTGAAGATCCATGCCGCCCCGGGAGTGGAGTGCCCGCCGATAGAAGGCACGGAGTGATCGTCGAAGCCGCGAACCTCGACCGCGGTCGCCTCGGGGTCAATCGAGAGGCGGTCGAGCACCTCCATGACCGGGACGCCGCCCCATTGCGCAGCGCTCATCAGACCAAAGGAAGGTCCGCCGTTTCCGGAACACTCCAGCACGTGCAGCCCCATGTCGCGCACACCGGTGCCGACGAGATCGTCAAGCGAGAGCGAGGTCGCCTCGGCCAAACCAGAGACCTCCACCTGCCACGCCGCGCTGCGGTCCAGCCGATCGGGGTCGAGGGTGCGGATGTAGAACGTCTCGTTCGGAACAACGGTCTCTTCCGGCACGCTCGAGAGGTCGGTGTAAAGCCGCCCGTCCCAGCCCCGTCCGGTCCGCACTTCGAGCGGCCGGTCGTTCCCGACGAAGGGCACCACGCCGAGGAGGGTCCCGCCGGCGAAGGTGTTCTCACATTCGAGCGCGGTGTCGGGGAGGGCGCTGTCGACCCCGCCGTCGACCCCGCCGTCGAGATCGCCATCGAGCGCATCCGCGGAGGCGTCCATGGACGCATCGGTCATCTCCATGGGGTCCTTGCACCCGATCAACGTGGAGGCGGAGGCACAAGCGGAGCAATAGAGGAAGTGACGACGGCGCATGCGCCGTATATGCGAGTCGAGTGGATTCGTTACAGGTTTTCTCGCGCGAACGACAAAGCTCGATTCGAGCGAGGGCGATCCTTGTACCGGCTTGAGCCACATGTCGTTTCCGGAGCGGAGAACTCGCGGCGATGGCGCCGCAGGTGCGGAAACAAAGAACATCGGCGAAGCCGAACCCCACCTCTAGCGCTAGTGCGGCTCGCCGCGCGCCTTTCGCCGGAGCGCGACCAGTGGCCGCTCGCCCTTGCTGTGGATCTCTCCCGCGCAGGCGCTCGAGTTACGCTGCAGTGTTCGGCACGTCTGTGGACGTTGAGCGTAAACGGCGCACGTGAAGCGACCGTCGTCCATTCGCAGCGCCGAGCATCGTCCTTGCGTCATCACCATGAACGCGCGGTGCCCATCGAACGCGACGTGTTCATCGACATGGTCACCTAAGCGCGCGTAGTCCGCTCCCGTCACCGGTACGTAGGTGTCGAGCTGCGAGAAGCAACAGGTGCCACAAACGGTGCAGTCGTCAGGCAAGCGGGGAGGCTACGCGGAAACCCACGAGATGGTCACGCAGGTGACCGCCGCGAGTGTTCAGCCAGCAACTGCAGAGGGCTGATTTTCGCGATGAGATCAGTGGCATGACAGCTGCAACTTCGTCCACCTCAGACTCACTCATCCAGCGAGCGTGCGATGCGCGACCTTGGTCGCCTTCCAGGTCGCGCTCGCGACTTGGCGGATCATGAAACGAACGCAGCTCCTCGCTCTCTCTCTCTTTCTCGTCGCCGCGTGCAACTGTTCGGCGGAGCCGTTTGACCTGGACGGAGGGATGCCAGACGCGGATGCCGATCCTGCGGACGGAGACGCGGCCGATGCGGATGCGCCTCACGCCGACGCGACCGACGCGTCCGACGGCGGGACCCCCGACGGACGCGTTCCTCCTCCCGAGAACCTCCCGCCCGCGTTTGTGACCGACGCGCCGTCGACGGCGATCGAAGGCACGACCTATCTCTATGGGCCCGCCGCCGAAGATCCCGAAGGCGAGCCGGTCACGTACGCGCTGTCTTCGGGGCCGCCTGGCCTCGAGATGGTGCCGGAGACCGGCGTGGTGCTCTGGGCGGTTCCCGAGGACGCGGCCGGAAGCGTTGAGTTGGTCATCACCGCGGCGGACCCCTACGGCGCATCGACAGCGCAACGCGTGCGCATCGAGGTCGCCGCGGTGAACCGCGCTCCTCGCATCACCTCGACCCCACCGACCACGTCTGGGACCGTCGGCGCGCCTTGGACGTATGCGGTCACGACGCTTGATCCGGATGGAGATGAGGTGGGCCTGGAGGTCCGCGGCGAGGGCTTTCGTGTCGAAGGGACGAACGTTCGCGTGACGCCGTCCGCGCCTGGCGTCGTCCGGGGAGAGATCATCGCGCGCGACCCAAGTGGCGCGACTGACCGTCAAGCGATCGCGGTCGGCGCGGCGTCCGGATCGGACTTCTCGGCGCCGATCGTGTCGCTGCAAACGCCGACCGAGGGCGCGACGATCCGGAGCCTCGTCGAGGTCGTCGGGACGGTTCGCGATCCCGGCCTGGTGGAGTGGCGTCTCGAGGGGTGTCAGCCCTTGGACGCGCCGACCTGCATCACCGTCGCGCGCGGCGTCGATGAGGTGAACCGAGACACGCTCGGGACGCTGGACGCCAGCCCGTTTTTGGACGAACCGCTCTTGCTGCGTTTGTCCGCGACCGACGCGGACGGCAATCGGCAAAGCACAGAGCGTCAGGTCGACGTCGACAGCGGGCTTCACCTCGGTCAGTTCGGCGTCGGGATGATGGACCTCACCGTGAAGGTCGACAACGACCTCGTGACCATCGGTCGTGAGTACGACACGCGCCGGCGCGGCGTCAGCGACTTTGGGCTCGGCTGGGACATTGCGAGCAACATCGAGCGCGGCGCAGAGGTGGAGCCCACTGTGAACGTGCCCGCCGACTTCGAGAACGGATGGCGCGCGGCCGGAGGAGGACTCGGGCGCTACCTGGAGTCGGACCCAGGACACTTCGTCGAGCTCACGCTGCCGAGCGGCGACGTGTACGTGTTTCAGTTCACGCCCGACTTCACGAGCTTCGCGAGCACGCGCGTGAACCCGATCTGGTCTTCGCCGCCAGGGACGACCATCGAGACGGTGACGGACCGAGGGGATCCCTACGGCACCGAATTCTTGCAGTTCCTCGCCTCGGGCGGGCGACTCGCGCTCTTTCCCGACGTGCTCGAGCCCTACGAGCCTCCCGCGTTCCGCATTGGTCTTGGCGGCGGACGCGAAGTGGTGATCTCGCGAGAGCGCGGACTGATCTCTTCGACCGGCATTGATCTGACCGGGCCACCTGTCGGCGTCGAGCTGCGCGACGATGGCGTCTACGGCTCGACCGGACGCGTGGTTGAGTTTGTGCGCGCGACGGATGGACGCATCGACGAGATCTACGACGCCCGCTTTGATCGACGGATTCGCTACACCTACGACGGCGACCTCTTGACGCAGGTGATCTACCCGGATGACGGACGCGCGACGTTTGAGTACGAGGAGGAGCGCTTGGTGCGCTGGACGTTGCCCGATGGCTACGGCCTGACGCGCGTCGAGTTTGATCTCGAGGGACGCGTGGTGCGCCGCGTCTTCCCGAGCGGACGCGTGGCGGTCTTTGAGTACGACGACGAAGCGGGACGGATGGTCTTGATGGACGGCACGGGCGCGCGAACGACCTTCGATTACGACGCCTCGGGGAACGTCACGCGGATGGTGGACGGCCTCGGAAACGCCACCGAGTATCGTCATGACGCGGGCGGCCGGTTGACCTGGCAGCGGGACGCCTTGGGTCGCGTGTCGAGGTTCGGCTACACCGCTTCGGGTCTCCTCACCTCGCGCACGCTTCCCGGGCAAGGCACGTGGACCGCGGGTTACACGGACGAGGATCTCACGCGGGTGACAGATGCGTACGGGCGGACCTTCCGCGCGGAAGCGATCAGCGACACCGTCTCGCGCATCGTCGGCCCGAACGGTTCGATTCTCCACGAGTGGATGGTGGACGACGAGGGGCGCGTGATCCGCGAGCGCGTCGGAGGGGTCGGGACCGAGACGGAGTACGACTACGCCTCAGACGGACAGCTGCGCCAGATCCGTTCGAGCGACGGAGACATGGTCGACGTGACCCACGCGGGGCTGCGCACCGACGCGGTCAACGCGGATGGGCAAGAGTCGTTCACGCGGCAAGCGCCTGACGGAACGATCGCCGAGATCGGAGACGGGACCGGCGCGAGCACGACGTTCTCCCGCGACTTCATGGGTCACCTCAACGGGATCGAAACACCGGACGGACGCGCATCGAGCAGCCGCTTCGACGCCGAGGGGCGCCGCATCTCCACGAGCGTGGATGGCGAAGAACAGGAACGTCGACAGTACGATGGGGCGGGGCGTCTGGTTCTCGTGACGAACGCCGATGGTTGGTTTGAGCGCACGCGCTACGACGACGCGGGTCGCATCACGAGCAAGGAGACCCCGGAAGGGACGCGCTCGTTCGCCTACGACGCGGCCGGCACCGTGATTGAGCAGACCTTCCCCTCAGGCCGCCGCGTCGCGCTTCCCCGTGATGAGCACGGTCGGATTCGCGCGGTCGAAGACTCGTCCGGCCGCCGCGTCGCGTTCGACTACGACGACGCCGGGCGGATCGTTCGGCAGGAAGACACGGAAGGGTGGACCGAGGAGTTCGGCTACGATCCGACCAACGGCTTGCCCGTTCGTTACACCACGCCGTGCGGCACCTCGACCGTCACCTACGACACGCGCTTGCAAGACATGCGGATGAACGAGATGCCGCCGGTCACGTCGCTGACGGATACGCGCGGCGCGACCTGGGGGTATCGGCGCGACGTGACCGGGCGACTGGACGGAGTCGATTACCCCGACGATGTCTCGACCGCGGAGTATCGCTACGACGCGGACGGGGAGCTCTCCGAGGTTCGCGACGCCAACGGAAACGCCTGGGGCTTTGTTTATGAGTCGGGTCGGTTGACGGAAGCGACCACCCCCGAGGGGCTGCGCACGACCACGTCCAATGTCGGCGCGGACACCGTGATCGTGCGACCCGATTCGTCGACCGAGACGATTCGATTCGAAGGCGAGGAGAGCGTCCGGGACTTCGGAACGCTCGAGCTCGGCGTGACCGCAGATGAACATGGGCGGGTCGTTCGCTCGCGGGCGCCGGCAGATGACGTGACATACGAGTACGACGATCGCGGACGCCTGATCACGGTCACGCATGAAGACGGGGCGACCGCGCGGTACGAATGGGACCCGACCTCTCACGTCACCGCGGTCATCGTGGAGGCAGAGGGCGAGACCGCGCGGACGGAGTACGAGTACGATCCGATGGATCGCGTCGTCGCCATCACCGACCCCGCGGGCGGGCGAACGACCTACAGCTACACCCGAGGTCAGCGTCGCCCCTCGGCGATCGCGCGCCCGAACGGCGTGACGACCACGATTGAATACTCCCCGTCGTTGCGGCCAACCCTGATCGTGCACACCGGACCCGACGCGACCGAGCTGCGGCGCACGGTCTTGCGATACGACGCCGCGTGCCGACTGGTCGAAGAGTCTTCCGGCGACGGTCGCGTGACGTACGACTACGACCCTTCGTTCGGCTGGCTGACCGAGGTCACGTGGCGGGACAGCGCGGGGGCCGTCGTGGACTTCACGCGCTACGGTTACGACGGGATGGGGAACCGGACCCGCGTCGAGACCATGGCGGGCGGCGTGACGCGTTCCACCTTTGACCGCGACGGACGACTCACCGGCCGGTCGGGGCCAGCAGGGGCGACGACCTACGAGTACGACGGACGCGGAAACCTCACGCGCGAGAACGGTCCTTCCGGCGAGCGTCGATACGCGCATGACGAAGCGGATCGCCTCACCGAGATCACAGAGGGAGGATCGACGGAGCGCTTGAGCTACGACGCGCAAGGTCTGCTCGTCGAGGCCGGCACCGCGCGTCGATGTCTCGGAGCACCGCGCACCCCGGGGAGCCGCTCGGGTTGCTTGGCCTACTACGGCGGAGGCGGCGGCCTACAAGCGGTCGTGATGGGGCCCACCGGCATCGTCGCCGATTGGACCGCGGCGGGATCTCGTCACGTTCTCCAGGACGCGCTCGGGAGCGTCGTGGGCTTAACGGACAGCGCGGGAGCTTCTCTCGGGGAGGCGCGCTACGACGGTTACGGAACGCCTCGCGCCGACTCGCTTCCCTCCGACTTCCCGTATCGGTATCGGGGCGAGGTCAGCGTCGGCGGCATGACCTTCTTGCGCTCTCGTTGGTACGCGCCGCACCTCGGCGTCTTCGCGGAAGCGGACGGAGCGAGCGCCGACACGGAGGACCCTCGTTCGCTTCATCGCTACCTCTACGCGCTCGGCGATCCGGTCAACCGGGTCGATCCGCTCGGGACGTTCTCAGTCGCGGAGATCAACGTCACCATTGGTACGCAGAACCAGATGCGCGCGCGGAACCAAGCTGCGCAGATGCGCGCGCGGTGCTTCGCGATCGGCCGGGTGCGCAGCGTCTTGCTGAGCTACGCCAAGGACCTGCTCCTCGGTTACCTCTTCAAGTCTGTGCAGGACGCCTTGCTGCAGCAGATCGGGGCCGCCGCGCTGGACGCGCTTGGAGAGAACAAGATCGACGCGTTGCTCCGGAAGTTCGCGTTCTGCGGCAACGACATCGCCGGACCGATTCAGCAAAACCGGACCGTTCGTTTCCAAGTGGACGTCGACCATTGCGGTCGCGGCGGCCGCGTTCAGGCGTGGTTCGGTTCGGCGGCGTCGAACTGGATGACCTGTGCGAACCCGTTCAAGCTCACCCCGCCCTGGCTGAGGTTCCCGGGCGCGGGGGTCGACTTCTTGGTCGGCGGACGCGTGGTCGGGAGCGGGTTCACGCGACAGATCGAAGGCGGGTTCCCGATCGAGCTGAAGATCGACGAAGCCACCCAGCGACGACGGAGCCGCAAGAAGCAGTCGGAGCAGCTCGTTCGCTACTGCCGCTACGTGAGTCGCCGCGGAGGCAATCCGCTCCGGATGATGACCTACGTCTTCTATCGACAGATCCCGAGCGAGGTCTACTACGGGCAGCGCTTCGTCGAGTGCATCGACGCTTGGAGCTCGAGCCGTTCCCCGCGCTGCAGTGAGCCGGGTCGGCGACCGTATGCCGGAGGCGTCTTGATCTTCGCGGGTCGAGATCGATCGATTCGCGGTCCGCGTCGACGCCACTTCCGCGTCTACGTCCCGAACCCCCGCGGACTATGCAACTAGCGCGACGAGGACGAAGGACGTGGTGACGTGATCGCGTTGTTGCAGTAAAAGCATTCGCTATGGGGCTACTCGACGGGATCAAGAAACTCTGGGGCGCGTACGCGAAACAGTTTGGCGGGTCGATGGACACCATCCTCGGCGTTCGCGACGGCGAGCAGGTGACCGAGTACATCGGCTGCAAGATCTTCGTCGACGCGACGGCTGGAGACCACGCCCAAGCGCTCGTGCTGACGGTCGTCAGCGCGATGTCCGGCGGCGGCGGGGTGGTCATCGATGGGCTGCAAGCGATGGCCGGGATCACCAACGGCGGTGACCTCTTGGTCGGGTTCATGGATGGTTCGCCAGCGTGGCGGTTCAGTCACGGCCAGGGCTTTCAGACGAGCGATGGCGGCGCGGACAACCAAAAGATGACGTCCCCAAAGGGCGTCTACGAGACCGCGCGCATCGTGCGCTTGGACGGCCCAGACGGACACGTTTGCCGAATCGTTGCGGCGGGATCAATCGCGGCGACATTGATCGCGTGGCCTGGCTAAGGTCGCTCGGCGTGGTGGATTTGTTTTCTCTCGTTGTTGCGTAAGTCACGCGCCGCGATCGTGTCGATACGGTGGGCCATGGCTGACCTTCGACACGCGATCTGCTTCCTCATGATCGTCGCCTTGGGGTGCGTGGACGCGTCGCCGGACCCCGACCTCGACCCCGACCCTGATCCGGATATGTCGACGCCGCTCGCGAGCGTCGGGCCGACCGTGACCGGCAACGTGATCTCGTGGCCGGACGACGGGTGGTACCAGGTGCAGCGCGCATCGGATCACCTAACGATCTGTGAAGGCGGCCGCGAGTGCCTGGTCGAAGACGGCACCTACGACGTCATCAATCACACGACGGAGACACGCTGGGACGACATCGTGGTGCCGAACGTCATGACGCTCTCCACGCGGCCGACCATTGAGGGCAACGTGATCTCGTGGGGCGACGACGGCTGGTACCAAGTGCAGCGATCCGCGGATCACGAGACGGTGTGCGAAGGCGGGCGCAGCTGCGTCGTGGCAGACGGGACGTACGACGTCATCAACCATACGAACGGCATGCGGTGGGACGATCTCGTGGTCGGGAGCGCCTCGCCGCCCACGCCCACCGTCGACGGGAACACGATCTCGTGGGGCGACGACGGCTGGTACCAAGTTCAGAGATCTTCGGATCACGAGACGATGTGTGAAGGCGGGCGAAGCTGCGTGGTGCCGAACGGGCTCTACGACGTCATCAACCACACGACGGAGACGCGATGGGACGACATCGCGGTCGGCGTGGACGTTCCCGACCGCGAGGCGTCGAGCGTCCCCGGTGAGCTCGGCGAGCGCCTCCGCTTCACGCGGGTCTTCTCGGATGAGTTCGACGGAGCGACTGTGTCACGCGAGCACTGGAAGTTCATCGACATGTCCGATGGTCTACACCGCGCGGGCAACGCTGGGATCGATGCTGACGGAGCGCTCACCGTAGACGACAGCGTGTCGGGCAAGCGCTGGAGCGCTTGGTACAACGACCACCAAGACACGGTGACGCGGATCGAAGACGGCCACTTGGTGATGGGCGGGCTCTTCACCGACGAGCGCGATCCGACGCGCGTGCCTTACAACGACAACGGGCTTGAGACGCGCTTCCATGAGCACAAGCTCTACACCAGCTTTCTCTCGACCTGGGACCGCGTCTGGAGCAACGAAGCCGGGGGTCACGTTACCGATCCTGACGGTCCGGATGGGACCTGGGGGCCGGATCATTTCTTTGAGATGCGCGTGTCGTTTGAAGAAATGAACACGCAAGGTTTCCGGCTCTCTTGGTACCTGCTCCCCGCGTACGAGAACGCCAGCAACTCCTACGACGGCTCCATCGCCAACGGTGTCGAGAACGACCTCTTTGAGTACGACCCCTCGCCAGGCGGAGAGAACGTGTTGCAGATCAAGGTCATCTCGGGCGAAGCGGCTGACAACACACCCGGCGGTTCCGTTGACCTGGGCGCGTTTGGGATCGACATCGCGCGCGGCTTCCACACGGTTGGGCTTTTGTGGACCGCGGAGCGATTCGTCTGGTTCGTTGACGGACGTCGCGTGCAGGAGGACTCCGTGCGCGTGCCCGAGGTCCCGCACTACATGGTCGTCTCGCGCGAGATGAACTCGGGCGCGAAGCTCCGTGACCTGAACGCCACCGACCTCAGAGCAGACCCGCCGTATCTGCCCGAAGACGTCGGTATCTGGGCGACGAACGTGTGGCGCGATCGCGCGAACATCAATCGCGACGTGGGCCGTATCGACTACATACGCGTGTGGTCCGTCGGACCGTGACGGTTAGCGTCTCCTTCGCCTTCGTCGTGTTCGAGGAGGCTCTGGAAGCGCCGATCGCGCGACGCCGCCCGGCGGTGTGGCACGGGGCACGCCCACGGCTATGAGATGCGCTCTATTCTTGCTCGCGGAGCGCGCTTACCCTGTTGCGGGTGCTACGCGCGATGAAGACTCCGATCTGTAACTCAACCCTTTGTCGACTCCTGTTGCTGCTCACGCTCGTGAGCGCATGTGGCGATGATGATCCGGTTCCGATGGACAGCGGCGTCGACACCGCGCTCGACGCGGAGTTCGACACGAGCCCCGATGTCGGCGAGGACACGGCGGTGGACTCGGGAACAGACACGTCTGTTGTCGACTCCGGTTCGGATGCGGCGACTGACGTCGGTGAGGACACGGGTGGCTTCGCGGGGTTGGTGGACTTGCCGCCCCCCGCGCCGCCTGCGCCGAGCGACGTCGTCGAGACCATCTCGATCGCGGTGCAGACCGCGGACGCGCCGTTCGCCGGAACCGATTCGGGTCAAGAGCTGTGCTTTGGCGGAGACCGATGCTTCCCGCTCAACGTCGAGGACGTCGACGACTTTCGCGACGGCGGGATCGATGTCTATCACTTCGAGGGCGTCCGGATCCCGCGGGACGAGCTCACCGAGGTCACGCTGCAAACGCGGTCCGATCCGGCGACCGACAATGATCGTTGGCAGCCAGCTTGCCTTGAGATCCGCTTCGACGGCGAGCCGGTCTATTGCAACGGAGAGTTCACCGCGTTCATCGGGACCGGTGACTCTTCTGGCGAGACGCGGTCGTTTACAGATCCGCGCGGCTTTCATGAAACGTGCAACACCTGTCAGGGAGACCTGCTCACACATGGACCGATGCTCGGGAGCCCAGAGCCGACCGCTGCGCGCGTGTGGGGGCGAGCGGACGCGAGTCGAGTCGTTGGCCTTCGGATGTCCGAGAACCCCGACCTGAGCGACTCCGCGATGGTCGCGTGGGCGATTCCGGAACCAGAGGATGACTTCACGTTCGAGCTCACGGTCGACGCTTTGCCAAGCGACCGGACGTTCTTCTATCGCGTGGAGGTCGATGGGGATGAAGGATCGCCCATTCGCGCGTTGACCACCGCGCCGGCCGCGAGCGCGGAGACCCCGTTCCGTTTCGCCTTCGGTTCGTGCTCGCGTGATGACGAGCAGCCGATCTTCTCCGCGGTGTCCGCGGCGCGGCCCGACCTCTTTTTGTTCGTGGGCGACAACCACTACGGGAACTCGCTGCATCTCGCGGCCCATCGCTTTCAGTACCGGCGTAACCGGGCGATGCCGGAACGCGCCGAGATGATCGCGAACACGCCGACCATCGCGACCTGGGACGACCACGACTTCGTCGCCAACAACTCCAACGGCACGTGCCTCGGGATCGACAACGCGCGCCGAGCGTTTGGCGAGTACTGGGCCAACGCGGACGCAGGAGAAGACGGCAGCGGCGTCTACTTCCATCAGCGTTTCGGCGCCGCCGACTTCTTCGTTCTGGACTGCCGAACGTTCCGCCCTGAGGTCGGCGACGTGGGGAACCGTTGTGAACCCGATCCCGCCGCGCCGTTCTTGCCCGTCGAGGACGGCCCGCTGGGCTCTCGCCAGACCGCTTGGCTGCTCGACGGTCTGAGCGGCTCCGACGCGGCCTTCAAATTCATCGCCTGCGGGAGCCGGTTCAACCCAGAAGGCAGCGTCGACTCATGGGCGCGCTACGACGCGGCGAGGAACGCGCTCTTCAACGAGATCGCGGATCGCGAGATCGAAGGCGTTGTGCTGCTGAGCGGCGACATCCATCGCTCGCTGCTCTCGTCGATCGATCGACCGCGCGGATACAACCTCCCCGAGCTCGTGAGCTCGCCCCTCGCCATCGCGCCGGGCACCTGCCGATCCGAAGAAGGCCTTCGTGATTGCCTCGGCGAACGCTCGTTCTTGACCGTCGACGTGGAGCCGGACCGCGCCGATCCGCGCTTGATCGTTCGCGTCGTCGACATCGATGGTGCCGAGCGCGCGGCGTGGACAATCAACGCGAGCGATCTTCGGTGAGGTTGGTCGCGCGGGTGGGGAAACCGAGTGCTCTCGGCGCGGTCCTGATCGATCGTCCTCAATTCCGCTGAGCGTCGCGTCTCGGACGAGGGTAAGCTCTCTACCGGCCGATGTTGTCCGCGATCATCAAGACCCTTCGTGGAGAGCGACCTACGCTCAAGCGACCGCTCTTCTTCGTCGCGTTTTGCGGCGCGCTCGCTTGGCTGGGGGTCCTCTCGTTCTTGCTCCTGAACGGCCTCGCGACGATGCCGTCGATGAGCATGGATGGAGCGTTCGCCGAGCGCGCGCGCGCGAGGTTCGTTCGCGACCTCGCGATCCTCTTTTGCGTGCTCCCGTTTTTGTTTCCGCTGGGCAGCTTGGCGGCGGTCGTTCATCGCGGTGTCGGAGGCTTGCTGATGCGGGCGCTTTCGCGTGGGTCGAAAGAAGCGTGCGGTCAGGTCGCGACCTACCGTGCCGCCGCGTATCCGCTCTTCGCGATCCCGATTCTCGGCGTCATCGTGATGCCGATCGCGTTGCTCATTCTGGAGCATCGACTCTTGCGCCACGTGATCTCGCTCTCGCTCGGGAAAGCGCTCTTCGTTCAGTTCGCGGGCCGGTTCGGGATCGCGCTCTTCATCTTCTTCGCGCTCTCGACGCTCGCCGCGATCGCGGTCGCGACGGGGTTCGTCGCCGAACACGTCTTCATCGGCGCCTATTACTGTCTGGTGAAGCTGCTTTTCTACGGCGAGCTCTGCGGTCCGTCGGACACGCTCTAGTGTCATCGCGGTAGACTGCCTCGCGATGCCGACCGAGACGCTCACCTGCACCGGCTGTGGTGCGCCGCTCGTCCCTGGCCAAAGCATGTCGCACACGTGTGCGTACTGCGGACGGCTCAACTACATCCGCGTCGCGGATACCCGAGGCGCGCCGGCGAAGATCGACCTCCGGGTCGAAGGCGTCAACGCGCGGTTTACGGACGCGATCACGGTCACGACCAGCGCGCCGGCGTGCCTGGGGATCACGTCGATGGTCGGCAGCTCGATCACCGGGAGCCTCTCCATTTCCCTCACCCGCGGTGACCTCCGCGGGCGCAGCTTTGATGTCAGCCCGCAGAGCCGGAACGGGTCCGACTTCGTGATCAACGTCGTCGACATGACGGTCCCGACGACGTTCACGAATATGTGGTCGCTTCCGTCGATCATCCTTGGCGAGTCCGAGCCGCCGCCGCTTGGAGGCGTGATCCACGTGGATCACTTTGACCTGAGCACCGGCCAAACCAAGCTCCAGCTGGTTGATGTTCGCCTCGCGAAGCTGATGTCCCGCGCGGTCTGTACGCTCAACGGTTCGATTCAAACCTTCCGCAGCGCCAACCCGATCATCAGTCAGTAGGCCGATGACGACCTCGGATCCGGTCACGAAGAAGAAGAGGCTCGTCTCGATCGATCTCCTGCGCGGGATCGTGATGGTCTTGATGGTGCTCGATCACGCGCGCGACTTCTTCTCGGACGTGAGCATCCGTCCAACGGACCTCGAGCAGACGAACGTCGTCCTCTTTTTCACGCGCTGGGTCACCCACTTTTGCGCGCCTGGTTTTGTCTTCCTCGCGGGTACCGCGATCTACCTGGCCGCGCGTCGCCGAACGCCAACGGAGAGAACGAAGTTCCTGGTGACCCGCGGTCTCTTCCTGGTCTTCCTTGAGCTCACCGTCGTCAAGATCGGTTGGGCGCCGGAGCCGTTTTACCGGTTCCTGATCCTCCAAGTGATCTGGGCGATCGGTTGGAGCATGGTGGGGATGGCGGCGCTGACGTTTTTGTCGTCGCGTTGGGTCGGCGCGCTCGGGGCGCTCGCGCTCTTGTTCACGCCGTGGTGGGAGAGCGCGCAAGAAGGGCATCAAGGCGCCGCGGAGGTTGTGCTCACGCTCCTGACGGGCACAGGCTTCTATCGACCCGCGGAGGGTCACTCGCTCATCGTCGGCTACGCGATCTTGCCGTGGCTCGCGGTGATGATGGTGGGTTACGGCTTCGGTGAGTTCGCGCGTTTGCCTCGCGATCGCTTTCGCCGCGTGTGCCTCGTCACGGGAGCGACGCTGACGCTGGCCTTCTTCGCTCTTCGCGGGCTCAACCTCTATGGCGATCCCGCGCCTTGGAGCGTGCAGCCCGACCCGGTGTTCACCGTGCTCTCGTTTCTCAAGGTGACGAAATACCCACCGTCGCTCTCGTTTGTCTTGATGACGCTGGGGCCGCTCTTGATCGCGCTCGGGATGTTGACGCGCGTTGACGCGACGCGCGCTCCCTTTCGGTGGCTCCTCGTCTTTGGTCGCGTCCCGCTCTTCTACTACGTCGCGCATCTGTGGCTGCTGCGCTTTACGTCGTTGGCGTGCGGCTACTTCGTTTGGGGCGACGCGCTTCTCGAGCACGACGGGAATCCCAAGTGGCCCCTCGCGATCACGTACCTCGCTTGGGCGCTCGCGCTCTTGCTTCTCTATCGACCGAGTCGCTGGTTCGAGGCGCTCAAGCGCCGACGGAATGACTGGTGGCTCGCGTACCTTTGAGCGCGCGTTGAAGTTGTGTCTGAGTCATGGGGCCGCTGTGGCGTACAAAATCGCAGTTTCGGAAGCACCTCTTGTCAGCAAATAGGGCGTCATCGTGGCAGAGTCCGAACATGACTCGTGCGCTTCTCGTTCTCCTCGTGCTCCTGATGGCTTGTGGCGATGATGATGACGGTCCGATCGATACAGGATCAGACGCGGCCACCGATGTGACGCCAAGCGTCCCGGGTCTCCGCGGGACCGGCGAGCTCACCTACGTCTCGATTTTCAACGGCCCGATGGTCAACGACCCGGGCGGCTTCGAGCGTCCTTGGGTGCCGGTGGATCTCGACGAAGGCACGGACGGTGCGTTGTGGGCGGTGCTCCGGATGGATCGCCTCCCCGGGTTCGAGGACGAGACCGAATGTTCGGTGAGCGGCTTTGAGTCCGCGACGACGGAGGACGATGACTGCTTCGGCTTGCAAGGCGCGACGGTCGCGATTCGAGAGCCGACGGCGGCGGACCCCGCGACCGCGGAGAACGGTCGCGCACGAGTCGTCCGCGATCAGAACGCTTTTCACTTCATGCGGCGACCCTCCGCGATCGCGTTTGGCGTGGCTGAGGCGCGGCTTGAGCCAGGCGATCCCGGGACGCTCGACGCGCGCGGCGAGCCGCTCATCACCGAGACGCAGATCTTTCAGGACGTGTTCGCGACCTGCGCGGATCACTTGACCGCGAACCTCACGGACGAATCGCCCTTCATTGGGCCCGCGCTCTGGACCGGCGATGAGGACATCTACTTCACGGACAACCTGCCGTTCTCGTGGTCCAACGGGAGCCATCTCGACATGGTTCACGCCACTCAATACTGCATGGGCATGGCGTGGGAGCGAGACCAGGTCTACTGGGTGCTCAACGGCTCCGTCGGCTCGATTGACCGCTACGACTTCGTCGCGCCGCACTCACCCGGTCACTTCTATCATGACGACGCGCTCATCACGCGTTACCTCTGGCCGGACGTCGAGTTCGCGCGTGTGGCGGACGTCCCGAGCAACCTCGAGATCGTCGACGGTACGCTCTACATCGCGGACACGGGCAACGCGCGGATCGCGGCGATGCCGCTTGTGGGGACTCCTGAACCGAGCGGCACGTTTCGCTCGTACGAAGGCATCCTCGCGGACATCGTGCGAGACCCGGTTCTTCAAGACTTGGTCGGCGCGACTGAGCTTCGTGCGGCCTTCGGTCCGGACGTACAGCCGAGCGGGCTCGCGACATATGATGACGAGACCCTCGTCGTCGCAGACTCCGTCAGCGGCCACTTGGGCGTGATCGATCGCGCGACCGGCGAGATCGTGCGAACGATCGACACAGGGCTCGGGGCCGGCATCGGTGGCCTGACCGTCATGCAGGGGACGATCTACTTCGCGCAGATGCAGAGCCGACAGATCTTCCGCGTCGACATTACAAACTAGAACGAAGAGCTCGCCGTGCGCTTCGTCGTCGCGTTGAACGCGTCCTGAACGTTTGTGAGTACCACTTTGGGGGGTGGTGGCATGTGGCCTTCATGCGTAGAACGCACACATGAAACGACTGACCCTTATGTTCATCGCCACTGCTCTCTTTGGATGTGGTGGCGCACCGGCCGCCCCTGCGGACCCGACTGATCTCACCGAGAACATCGCGGAGGAGGTGACCGACGTCGCGGACGCGGTCCCGACGGATCCGATCACAGCGCGTCTCGCGGCGATGCCGGAGATGACGTTGACCGAGGGGACGCCGCCGAGCTTCAAGGCGACCCCGGCGGCGGTTACGGGCTTTGCCGCGATGATGTCGATGCGGCTGAACGGCGCGCTCCAGCAAGCGGAGGCGGGACCCTGTCCCGCGATGGAAGACGACGGCTCCTTCATCACGTTCACCGCGAACGGCTGCGAAGTCACAGACTCCACGGGCGCGACGACTCGCCTGCTCGGCACCGCGCGCGCGGGCTACCGCGTCGACGAAGAAGGCAAGAAGGTTCTTGGTAAGGATCTCATCGAGCTCAACGGTTGGGGCGACGAGAAGCAGATCGACTGCGGCGGAACGATGCAGACGTCGCGTACCGAGCACACGGGTTCAATGCAGAACAACCTTCGCATGATCATCACCACGACCGGCATGGCGCTCTCTGCTGACGGGACCTGTTCCGCAGGAGACACGGTCGTGATCGACTACGGTCTTCCGACACGCGTCGAGAACGCGGATGGCTCCGACACGTGGAACGGCAGCGGCACCATTGGTGGACCGGATGGTCGCTTCACGATCGAGACGATCGATGAGGTCACCCATAGTGATAGCTGCCGGACCGAGCCGATGTCGGGCCGGACGATCATCCGCGCCGGTGGACGCGAGGCGGTCGTCACCTACGACGGAGCGACCTCGTGTGACGATCCTGGGATGGCCAACTGGTCGCTTGATGGAGCCGACCAGGGGCAGACCGTGGTCCCGCGTTGCTCCGCCGGGGGCGACCCGAGCGGGTTCTTCCCCGCGCTCCTGGCGTTGCTCTTCGTGCGCCGTCGACGCACCGCTTGAGCGTTCCTACTCACTTGTGATCACCACGAAGCGCGGGTTCGTTCGAAGCGCGCGCAGGTCCTCGTCTCGCGCTGCGCGAACGAGGGCTTCCGCGCAGCGCGGGCATTCGCTCCGGCTCGCGAAGAGCGTCTCCAGAATCGCGAGCGCGCTCTCGGTTTCGCCACGCCGGGCGTACGCGCACGCGAGGTTCGTTCGGTAGACGGGCACCCTCGGGTTCTGCGCGACCGCGGCGGCGAAGTGCTCAGCAGCGTTCACGAACTCGCCTGCGCGGTGCGCTCGAAGGCCGACCTGGTTCGAGTCGCGCCCGCCTTCCTCAGAGGTCGCGGCCGCGGTCAGGGAAGGGAGCGCATACGTCGGTATCGTCTCGATCACGATCGACGCGTCGGCCATTGCGGGGAGACCCGCAGGGAAGAGGTCCTGCGGAAAGTGGCCGATGCCGGGGCCAGTGTTGTGACCGTCGACCCGGACCAACGCGCGGCTTCGTGACGGATCGACAAAGACGATGACGCCGAGCGCGTTGAGCATCGCCTGACCTCCGTCGTGAGTCTCTACCGCGCCGAGGAGGAGCGGCCGCCGCAGCACCTCGCTGAAGTGTCCGTCGGCGCCGCGAACAGACACGACGAGTCGCGCGTGAGTGCCGAGCGTTTCGGGGCGGAGCTGACGGATCTCGGCGCGCACATCACTCGCGCGAAGGACCCGGACGGCGCTCGAGAACGCAGCGCGCCGGATGTCCGCGCCCGCCAACCTCTCTTCACGGGATCGTCTGTCGTCGTCGCGCCTCGAGCTTAGGTCGACGCAGTTCACGCGCGCGCCGGCGTCCTCCGCGAAGAGGTCGTAGCAACCGCTCGGTCGGTTCGCGCCGACCCGCCACACTTCGTATGCGTGCATCGGTTCGCACGCGACCGTTCCTTGGTACTCGACGAGCGCCGCGCCGCCGGGCGTCCACCCCACGATGCGTCTCGTCGAGCCGCCGTCACAGCACGCGCATGCTTCGGCAAGCGAGGGCAGAGAGAGGGAGGAGAGCGAGAAGAGCAGCGCGAGAACGAAGATGCGTGAAAGCATGGTGAGCGCCTGGACTGCGAGAACCGCGCCATCAGTGAATCGTGTCCGATGCGGCGAGTCGACGTGTCTCGTCCACCACGAACACGCGGCAGGGCGACCACGTGCCAGCGCTTCCAATCCAGAGCGCTCCCAATCGAGAGCGCTCGCAATCCTCCGGGCCTCGTGAGCTACAGTGAGCGCGATGACGAACGTCTCCGGCGTGAAGCGGTTTCGCCTCTATCGACCCGGTGCGGTCGCGCGCGTCGCGGCGAACCCTTTCGCGCTCGCGGGTTTCCTCGCGGGATCCGTCGCGCTCGCGTTCGGCGCGCGGCCCTTGGCGGACCTCTTTCGCGCTTCGCCGCGCGGAGTGCTCGCGATCGTCGTGTGGGCGGTCGTGATCGGTGGCGCCATGGTCTTTACGACGCGAAAGCGTCGCGGCGCGCCCAACATGGGCAGCATCGAGGTTGGCGCGGACGGGTTTGTGCTTCACGAAGACGAAGCGAACACTGCCGCTCCGCCAGATGGCGAGGAACACTTTGTCTCGTTTCGTGAGGTCGAAGCGATCGTGATCAAGCCGCGGACCATCGTCGCGCGCCTCCACGATGGAACGCGCGCGGTCATTCGGAGCCACGAAGAGGGATGTCGCAAGGCGCTGCGCGACGCGCACGCTTCGTTCCAGGAGCGCCCCGCGTTCGCGCCTGCGGCGATCCTCGAGAAGCGCGACGAGACCGATGACGAGTGGCGCGCCCGCGTGTCTGACCTCGGTCCGCGCTACCGCGGGCCCGGGCTCTCGCTGGATGAGCTCGTGCACGTCGTGGGGGATCCGAGCGCGACGTTCGATCAACGCGTCGGCGCCGCGATCGCGCTGAGCGCGTTAGGACCCAAGGTGCGCGTGGCCAAAGAAGAAGAGCTCTCGTACACCCTCGAAGAGACCGTCGAACCCGCGCTCAAGGAAGCGTTGCGCGACGCGATGAGTTGACGCGGCGCGGAGTGTCTTCGCGTGGACCAGCCAGCGAACGTGGTTTCGCATGGAAGACGCGCGAGAGTAGAGTGTCGAGATGCGTGTTTCATCCGCAGGGATCGTTGTGCTCTGGTCCCTCGCGTTCCTTGGCTGTGGCGGCGCGCCGGCGTCGCGCGCGACGACGGCGATCACGGAGGACGTGGGCAGTGATGTGGATGACGACGTGGTCGCGGCGGATCACGTTCCGGCGCACGAACCCGAAGCGGATACGGCGCGGGAGATACCACCGCTGCCCGATCCCGCCACGGCGCTCGCGTGGTGGGACGGTGATCAGATCATGCTTCGTGAGGAGGTCGCGTTTCGTACTGACAAAGCGGAGCTCCGTTCCCGCTCGCTTCCGTTGATCGACGCCATCGTGATCGCGCTCCAGGCGCGCCCGACTGTACGCGTGGAGGTCGCCGCGCATACCGACTCCGATTCGATCTGTCCGCATTGTGGACGTCGCTTGACGCGTGACCGGGCGCACTCGGTTCGCGCTGCGCTCCTTCACCGCGGGGAGATCGATCCCGCACGCCTCACGGCGCGGAGCTATGGCGATTCGCAACCGCGAGCGCAATGCGACGACCTTCGGGGGCACCGCCGAGCTCGCTGCCTCGCGCAAAATCGACGTGTCGAGTTTCACGTGGTGCGTCCTCCCGTTCCGCTGACCGCGCCCGCCATCAGTGAAGACGGCGCGCATTGAACGGCTCAGTCCACTTGTTGTGCTCCAGAGCAGCTATCGCGAAGTAGCGAACTGCGTTGCCCTGACGTCCGCGTCGTGATCCCGAGCGACGGTGACCTCACCCGAGCGACGATGACCCGAGCGACGATGACCGAGCGACGCTGACCCGAGCGCGTCCTTGCTCCCGGGCACGATCGCGCTCGCTTCGCCGTAACGCGACGAGTGTTACTCCGAGATCGAGACGTAGTAGATCGGTTCTTCGGCCCAGTCCCACGGCTCGCGTTGGTCGTCCACGAGCACCTCCGGGCAGAGCCCGCTGACAAGCTCCACGCCTTCGCTCGTGAGGAAGCTGGAGGAGAGGTCAAGGGTGCGGAGGTGAGCGAGCGAAGCCTTGTGCTCGACCAGGGAACGCGCGCCTTCGTCGGTCAGCGTTCCTTGGGAGAGGTTCAGCGTGGTCAGCGTCTTCAGCACCGGCGCGTCCCCGAGCGCCGCCGCGATCTCGTTCGTGAACATCGCGTTCTCCAGGCCGAGCGTCTTGAGCCGCGGGAGATCAGTACGCGCGAGTAAAGGCGCGACGTCGGCGAGCGAGGCGCTGCCTCCGTAGTCGGGCGTGCCGTAGTAGATCTCGAGGTGCTCGATGTTGGGGATCTGTGCGCGCGCGATGTCTCGGGCGCAGGAGTGCGTCAATCCGCCCGTGATGAACACAGCCCGAGAGAGGTTGGGCGCACGCATCTCGCCGACCTCGAAGTGGCCGCTCTCGATCTCGAAGGTGCGGAGCTGTCGCACGCGTGCCCACAGGCGGCTCAGGTTGCCGGTCTGGTGCCAGCTGATTTGGTCGACGTTGTCGCCGAAGGTGATCCGTCGCGTCGTCTTCGGTGCGCGCTCGCTGAGAACGTCGATGATGGTCTGGAGGTCGTCCTCGTTCGGATCTCCATTGCTCTGAAAAGCGAACTCGACCGCGTAGCGACCCGAGGGATGCGCGAGGACGAGATCCAGGATCTCCGCGACCGGCGCCAAGATCGGATCGCCGTTGTCCTCGGCATAGATGTCGTTGCTGAGGCGGACCCGGTGGATGTAGCCGTTGCGCCATAAGAAGGCCTTCCGCTGGGTCTTCTGCCAGGCCTTCTCTTCCGCGATCGGGCGGAGGTGCGAACGCGCGTTGTTCCATCCGGGGTCCTGAACCTGCCGATGCGGGAGCAGCGGTCCCAGCAGCGCTTCTTTGTGCTCCTCGAGGTGGTCCTCCGCCCGCCGCGTGTCCCCGTCTTGGTGGAGCGTGATCAGCTTGCCGCGCGGGTCACCTTGTTCCGTGAGCCAATCCGCGAAGACGCGGAACGCTTGCTCGTCAGTTGGGTTCGTGAAGATCGCGGCTTCGAACTCTTCCCGTGCGCTCACCTCGTAGTGATCACACGCCTCCTCGTGTCCATCAACCTTCGCGCCACGTTTCGATGGTTGTAGGGACGTGTCGAACGGAACGGAAAACGCCCAGCGTGAACTGGGCGTTTTCCTCGAGAGTCGAGTCCGACTCGCGCTTTAGATGACCTCGTCGCAAAAGACGAGACGGCTCTCCGTTTTGGGCCTGTCTGCCTATCCGCGCTCTCGCCCAGGAATCGGGTCGGGCCGGAGCTCGATGAGCGGAACGCAGAGGTCGATGTTGTCGACCGCGCCGCTGCCGCGAAGGAAGATCACGAGCTGGCGGACGCCACAGTCGCGCATCTCGAGCTGCTCCACAGAGTTGTCGCCCAAGCCGCCGCCTTCGTAGGCCGCGATCTCTTCGCCGTCGGCGTCGTAGAGCACGAACTCAGCAGGCCGCTCGCGAGACTCGATGTCGAGCAGGTCCGCTTGGTCGACGCAAACGTCACCGTTGAAGTCGAGCACGAAGCGAGCACCGCGGGCGTGGTCGTCGGGGTCGTCCACCAGGCCGTCGCCGTCGCGGTCCGTGGTGTTCTCGGCGCGGATCATCACGTTGCCCATGGCGGTGTCGTTGGTGGTGGCGCCGCCTGCGCCGATGCCGGGACCACCGAACGCGGCGTTGGGCGTGCCGAGGTCGTCGTCGCCGCCGGTCGGAGCGGACGTGTTGAACGCGAGCGCGGTGCCCTCGGTCGCTCCGTCGAAGTCGTACGCGGTGATGGTGACGCCGTAGCCCGCGTAGAGATCGGCGAGGTCATCTCCAGCCGCGATGATCTCGCCGTCCGCGCACGTGTCGAAGTCCAAGGTGCGCTCGAGGCAGACGGCCACGGGCACGCCGCGATCGGGCGGAAGCGGTGTCTCGACTCCGTCGCCCTCGTCTTCCGCGGCGAGCTCTCGGGTCGGGAGGTTCGGGAACTCTTCAAGCGACGGCGTGAACGGGACCTCGATCAGGTCCACACCGTCGAAGAACTCTTCGTTGGCGAGCTCGTCGTTGACGAAGTCGTCATCGAGCGGGGCGCATCCGAGCGTGAGCCCGAGGCCAACAAGAACAGAGAGGAACGTGCGTGACATAAGGAAGTCCTAAAACGAATCGACGCGTGTGCGCAATATTCTCTGGAGGGACTGTCCGCCCCTCCCTCCAAATAAGTAAATGATTTGGAGCCTCCCTCCCATGTTCGCTCCGCTCTGCGCTCCTTCGTCGCTTTCAATATTCTCTGGAGGGACTGTCCGCCCCTCCCTCCAAATAAGTAAATGATTTGGAGCCTCCCTCCCATGTTCGCTCCGCTCTGCGCTCCTTCGTCGCTTTCAATATCCGAGGGCGACAACGAAGACCACGATTGAACAAACGGAGCGGGAGCGTCACCCCAAGCGGTCGCGTGGTCGTCGGCCAGACATAACGTTCCGCTATGCGTTCAGACGTCGGTTGATCTCGTCTTCGCTCAGCTCCTCGATCACCTTGCTGAGAATCCAGAGATGCCCGAACGGATCCGCGAGTCGTCCTTCGCGATGACCATACGGTCGGTCCGCGATCGGGATCATGACCTCGGCTCCCAGCGCGACCGCCTTCGCGCAGGTCGCGTCGGGGTCGTCGACGGTGAGCGTGAGCAAGTGCGACGCGGTGTCTTTCGACGGCGGGCTCATCGCCCACGCAGCGTTGGCCTCTGCGAGTGAAAACACAGACCCCCGAATCCGCAGCGCCGCGTGCACCACCGCGCCGGCCATCTCGTAGCGCTCGATCAGCTCCGCGCCGAAGGCCTCTCGATAAAATGCGATCGCGGCATCGGCTCCGTGGACGATCAGGCGGGGTGCGAGCGTGGGTCGTTCTCGTTGGGTCATCGTGGTCGCTATCCTACTCAGCACGCGCCGTTGCAGATTGGACGAATCGGACTCACCGCTCGACGACGTGCATGGGCACGTCGGCGCTTCGCGGGAGATAGGTCGCAGGGGTCAGGCCAGAAAAGGCGCGGACGTCGCGAATCAGGTGCGCTTGATCAAAGAAGCCGTGCGCGTACGCGAAGGTCGCCCAACAGGTCGGCGGTCGCTTCGCGATGTCGTGAATCACACGTTGAAATCGAGCGAGACCCGCGAAGCGTTTGGGCGAGAGACCCACCGCGGCGCTGAAGCGCCTTCGAAGCCCGCGCGTGCTGAGTCCCGCGTGATCGGCGACCTCGCTCACGAGCGCGCCTCGGGAGAGCTGCGCGACCGCGGCAGTCATCGCCGCGTCTGGTGAGGAGTGAACGACAGAGAGGAGCCACTGTTCAACCAGGTGGAGCGCCGCGCGTGGGTCCGCGGCGTGGATAAGCTCCGCGTACAGCGATTCGGTCGCGACAATGTCGCCCAGATCGAGCTGTGTGTTCGCGACTTCCGTCATCGGGAGACCCAGCACGACCGGCGCCGCGCCAACGTGAAGAACCACGCCGAGCAGCTTCGATTGGTCACGCGGGTCGATCCCAAAGGCCGTGTCGCTCGGTCCGCTCAGGAGGGCGGGCCCGGCTCGCTGGGATCGGTCGAGACGCGCCCCGGAAAACCAGCGAAAGGAATCGTGAGAGAGGTTGAAGAGGAGCTGCGCTTCGGCCGACGGGAGCCGTCGCTCCACCGCGTGTGGAGGCGTCGCGCCTTCCAAGAACCAGAGCGACTTTACGATGCCGCGTAGCTCCTTTGTCGGTGGTCGCGTTATGAAGCGCACCTTCACATGATAGCGGATCTGCGTCCGTTCACGTTTGATCGCCGACTCAGCGCTTCGCCCACGTCGACGCCGCGACGGGGTCTTGCCCTTCGATGTTGAGGGTGCCGAGGAACGCGACCGCCTCTCGCAACATCGCGCGCATCGCTTCCCACCCGGGCGCTTCTTCGAGCCGGAAGCTGTCGACCTCCACGTCGAACACCTCGCCCCGACGAGAGAGGACCGCGCTCACGTCATCGAGGGAGAGCTCTACCCGCTCTGCGCGTTCGAGTGCCGAGAGCCATTCCGAGAGGACAAGCGGCCGATGCCGCACCGTAAACTCTGTCAGTCCGCCCAGCACGGGACGAAGCGGCTTCGGGACCGGCATGCTCTCCTCGCCTTGTGCGGAGAAGTCGAGCTTCTTCAGCGGCGCGTCTTGGAGCATTGAAAACGCGCCCCAGGCATCGTCTCTGAACCAGAGGGTGAGCTCCTCAAGCGGAGGCGACTGACGCGCGAGCGCGCGGAGCTCGTCGGCGTGATGCAGGCCGATCTTCTTTAGCCGGTCCAGACGCGCGCGCGACAAGATCGGCACCATGGAGACGTTGCTAATGGGTCGACCGAGCCACTCGACGGTACGCCATCGCGGATCGGTCACGAGGCGCTCGAGCTCAGCGTCGGTTTTGCGAAACGAGGTCTCTGTGAGCCGCAGCGGCGCGCGGGAGAGGAGACCGTCGCGAAAGACCACGTTGAACTTGGTGAGGATCTCGTTGAGCGGACCGAGGATCGCGCCGCGGTGCTTCTTGAAGAAGCGGTCACGCTTGCTCTTGACGCGCTTCCCAGCCGCCAGCGCAAGCTCGAGCTGGATGAACGCGCCGCGGGGATCATCGCGCTCCACGAGCCAATCCGCGTACACCTGGATCGGGCCGAGCGTTTCGCGGTCGCTGACGATCGCGTCGAGCAAGGACGTCTCCTCCGCCGCGCCTTCCTGAGGTCGCCGTTTCGGGATCACGAGACGGCCGAGCTCCTCGCGGTCGCGAGCGGAGATCCCAGCCATTGGCGTCGACGCCGCGATGATCGCGTCGGTGTGTGCTCGTAGTGCCGCGCGCTCGGCGCGTACGCGATCGCCGTCGCCGTACCCCTCGTGCGCGTCACGGCGCGACTGAATCTCGTCCGTTGTCCGCGGGTCCGCGTGTTGGATGAACCCGCGGTAGACCTCGTCCCAGAGGTCTCGGTTCCCGCCCCGAAGAGGATCGGCGACGACCTCGTGAAGCGCCCCCGCGACGCGCGGATCGGAGGACCAACCACGCATCGCCCGGGTTCGCTTAATCAATGTGCCGGTCTTGGCGTCCGCGTAGGTCGCGAGGAGCGGGCCACGCTGAGAGGGCTTCGTGGTCTTCGCCGCTTCGAGCCAAGCGGCGTCCGTGCCTTCAAAGGGAGGCGCGTTGAGCGCGTCCGTCAGCGCCGCGATCACGTCCGCGAGTGCCGGGTCGCGCGTCGTCCCCCACACGTCCACCAACTGGTCGAGCGCGTCTTCCGGCGTCGCTTGTTTCGTAAGCCCGGCGAGGCTCTTCGCGAGTTGGCGCTTCGGCAGGGAAGGCGAGTCGTCACGTACCTGACTCAGATCCGGAACGGTCAGCTTGGCTGGAACCTTGAAGGGCTTACCCTTCTTCGCTGGCGGGAGCTTGGGGATGGTGTTCTCGATCGACTTCGCGAGCTTCGCCCAAAACTTCGACTTCCCTTTAGGGTTCTCCGCCGCGTTACGCATCGATTCGGCCGCGCGCTCATCTACGAGGTCCGGGAGCGCGCGAAACATCGCCGTGTACATGGAGTACTTGCTTTGCGAGAGCGTGGGCGGGTCCGCGATCGAAGCGAGAAAGAACACGCCCAGGCGAGGGTCGGGCCTCCGCGACAGAAGCGCGTCGTAGCGGTTCGGGATCGCCGCCTTCTTACAGTCGTGCGCGGTCTCCAGGAGCGCGCTCAGGTCGCTCGTTCGGTCACGTCGCGCGAGCGCGATCCACGCTTCTTGATCCGACGGCGCGTCAGGCGGCGCGAGCGTGGCGCTGACTTTATGAATCGCGGACTCGAGCGCGATCGTCCGCGTCTTGCGCCAATCATCGAGCAGCTCGTCGAGCAGGTTGAGCGCGTTCGGCATGTCCTTCTCCCCCTTCGTCGAGTGTAGGCGTTTCGGAACCTGTTCGCGCAGCCAACGAGACCGTCGCGTGACCTCGTTCGTGTCGACGAGGGGTCGTGAGCAAACTCGATCGCCGCATCGCTAAGCGGTTGAAAACAGATGACGATTCGCTGGGTCGCGCGCGAGTGGCTTTTCCGATCCCCGGTTTCACGTTGTGTTCACCGGGGTCGTATCGTGACGACCGGCCTACTCATTCTCGTTGGAGCCCACATGAACTCTCTTTCCAGTCAGTCCACCTTCGCGCTCGTGCTCGCGCTCGCGGTCACGCAGCTCGGTTGCAACGAAGGCAAAGACGATCCGGATGTTGGGATCGACGCAGGTGAAGACGCCGCGGGCGATGATGCAGGTGAAGACGCCGCGGTCGACGCTGCGACCGACACCGCGGACGGGGCGATGCCGCTTCTGGGGTGCGCTGATCCTTCTGCGTACGACACTTCCGCGTTCACGCGGGTCGAGATCGATCCATTTCCGCTGCTCGACCCGGCGCTGTCGCTCTGCGCGGCGCCTGTTGCGGTCAACGGGAACTCTCCGTGCGTTCCGCACCTCGTCTACACGCCGACCGGTGACGCGCTCGAGCCGCTCGTGGTGTTCCTTCCGGGGACCAACATGGAGCCCAACAAGCACGAACGTCTGCTCGAGACCGCGGCTTACGCGGGCTACCGAACGATCGGCTTGGCGTACGACAACACGAGCAGCGTGCAGAGCGCGTGCGAGATGCGGAGCGATTGTGTCGACCGCTGCCGCTCGCGTGTTCGAGAAGAGGTCGCGACCGGTATCGACACGGTCCCCATCACAGCAGACGCGGGGCGCGACGTTCTCTTTGAGGACGGGATCCTCCCGCGGCTCTACCGCGCGCTTCGACACGCCGCGACGCTCGATCCCGACTACGCGGTGTACCTCGCTCCGGAGGACGTCGCGGGTGAGGTCGATGTCGATGACATCCTCTGGGACAAGATCATCGTGGCCGGCTTCTCGCAGGGCGCGGGCATGGCGTCTTACCTCTCGCGGCAGCACGAAGTGCAAGGCCTGGTGATGTTTGACGGGGGCGCGGACCTCTGCACCGACGCGGCCGGCGGCGAGGTTCCCGCGGGTTGGCTGACCGACCCTGACGCGAGCGCGGGTCGTCCGAAGTTCATCCTCTATCACGCGCGTGGTTTTCCCCAGACGACGCTGCATCCCGGCTTGGTCGCGACGGGCTTCGGTCCTGCGGCGCATGAGCTTGACGACGCGGTTGGCGATGTCGTGGATCTAGACCCGCCGACGCCCGCCTCCTTTACGAACCACACGCCGCCGCCCGGCGCGAACGAGCACAACAGCATGGCGCGCGATGAGTCGATGCCGATCGACTTCGCGGGTACCGACCACGCGGTTGAGGCCAACGAAGCCCGGCTCTTCGAGGCCACTCTCTTGCGCTTCTGCCACGCCTGCGACGACGTGACCTGCCCTCGCTAGCAACCGAGCGCGCGGCCTCGCGGATGGGACGGAGACGTCTAACGGGCTGCGAGCAGCCTGTTAGAGACAGGGCGTGTCGTCGAACGCGGTGTCGACCCCCGCTTGGTTCGACAAGCAGGTGCTCGCGTAGCGGGTTCCGTCACAACCGCAGACTTCGTCCCCCGGTTCTGGAGTTGGGCAATCCGTCGGAGGCGTCATGCACATGCCGGGACCTTCGCAGCGGCCGCCGCGCAGACAGAGCTCGTCGCCTGGGCAGGAGAGCCCGCTCGGGGTACAGCTCTCAGGCGGGTCTGCGGTGTCGTTCCGCTCCGGCGCGTCGCTCAAGACGTCCATCGCGCTGTCCATCGCGCTGTCGGTCGCGGTGTCGTCGTCATCTCCGCACCCAATGATCCCGAGCGCGAGCGAGAGGCCGAGGAGGGCGCACCACCGCGTCATGGGTTCCCCGCGATCGAGAACGCTTGCAACAGACCGCGCTCATCTTCCGGCACGTCCCCTGCGCGGGCGTCGCACACGCCGACGTACATGACGTCGTCATGAATGAGCGGGAGGCTCCAGCGTTGCCCTGCGTCTTCGAGCGCGATGCGCGTGATGAGCTCGCCGTCGCTCACGCGTACGCCCCACAGCGTTCCGGGCGGTGGGGTGGAGCGGCCACGTCGGGTCTCCACCACGAAGACATACGCTTCGCCGTCGTGCTCGTAGATGACGGGACGACCGGGGTGACTCCGGAAGACGTCCTTCGCGAAGTCATCATCAAAGTCCGGGACCTGCCAGAGGATCGACATCTGCAAGTCGTCGCCGTCCTCTTTTACGCGGACCGCCGTGATCCCCGAAGGATGGGTGGTGTCCGCCATGTTCGAGGCCAAGATCACGATCGGGTCACCGTCGACGTAGGTGACCGCCGGGTGCGTGACGAACATCCCGAGCCAGAACGCGTAGCAGCCGTCGTCGGGGGTGCCGCAGAAGTCCATCACCTGCAGGCGTTGGTGCATCACACCCATGCGCTCGCTGTCGACCAAGTAGAGCGCGCCGTCTTTACCAGCTTGAACGAACACCTTCCTCCCGGATGGGAGGTCGACCAGGAGCGGCGCGTTGGCGCCCAGATCGGCGTCTAGCTTACGGTAGCACTCGGTGAACGTGAGCCCGTCGCAGCCACCGTCCTCTGGCTGAAGCATGGGTTCACCCGGCATCAAGCGCGGCGTGAAGACGTTCTCACACGAGGCCAGACAGGCCTCGCTTGGGTTGATCTCGTCGTAGTCTTCGCAGAGCGCCTCGTCGCAGCCAGGGTCAAAGTCGAGCCCAGGCCGAACGCGCATCAAGGTGTTCGCGAAGCTTCCGCGGTTGAAGTTTGTGCGCCCGTTGCCAGTCGCGAAGTAGAGAACGTCTTCCCCGTCTTCGTCCTTGGTGAACTGAATGCCGGCCGCGTTCCAGATGCCTCCACCGCACAGTCCGGGATCCGGGCTTCCTTCCGGGCCGCAGTCGTTGTCCGCGGTGGTCGCGAGCCGGTTCAGGACTGGCTCTTCGCCGCGCTTCCAGGCGTCCAGGCTGATCTCGAAGATCCAGCCGTGGTGCGGCGACGAGTTGGGCGCATTGCCGAGCGAGAGGTAGACGTACCCGAGCGGCTCTCCGTCGCGCGGGAGGTGGCGAACAATGCCGCGCATGTACTGCTTGTCAGCGCGGAAGCGGACCTCTTCGGAACCGTCAAAGCTCGGGACAGAACCGCCCAGCTCGATGATCGGGTACTCGAGCGCCATCGCGCGGGTCTCCAGGTCGAGCACGCCCATGTAGTGGTGGGTTCGAAACGCTTGCCAGCCCACCACGACGAGGCCGTCCACGATCGCCGGTGTGGTCAGCGCGCGGAGCTCGCCTGCGCCTTCGGGAACAGCGGGGAGGGAAGCCTGCCAGTTCAGCGCACCCGTCTTCGGATCAAACGCGCGGAAGACCCCGAGCCGGTCGAGCATCAAGATGCTCTCCTGGCCTTGTGACGTGATCCGGAGCGGCGAGGCGTAGTAGCAGCCGGCGCTCTCGTCCGCCGTGAAGAGCGGCTCCACCGAGAGCGCGTCGCTCGGCGTGGGAGGCGGGCTGGGACAACCGACGGCGAAGGCCGCGAGCAAGACGAAGGTCGGAACCGCTCGTCCAAAGAAAGGGGTACGCATGAAGTCGGTCTATCGTCGCGTGTAGCCCTTCGCAAGCGCTTGGCTACGCGTCGAACCTAGCGCTTCGAGAACGAAGACACGAACCGCCAGATCGCTTCGTGAGTTGAGGTCCCGTCGATTTCATCAGGCCAGAAATGGCCACCTCGCGAGAGCTGGTGATGCTCGACACGTGCGCCCTCTGCGCAGTCGCCATAAACGATGTGTGTCGATGACGCGCTAGGTCGCTCCTCGCGCGAGGAGCACTCGTACGTGTCTTTCCAGAAGGTGACGAGGCTCGGGACGTCGCGCATCGCGCCGACCGCGTCCCAGTCCTTCCAGTTCCAGGTCTCGGCGTACGGAATGATGCCGTCGTTCACGCCGTGGATGTGCATGATCGGGACGACCTCTTCGGGTTCACAGGAAGCCGACACAGGCATGGTCCCGGCGAACGACGCGATGGCTGCGAACCGGGTGCTCAGGTGGCAGGCGAGCTCGTAGGTAAACATGGACCCAAGCGAGTAGCCGGTCGCGTAGATCCGCGCGCGATCAACTGGGTGGCGCGCCGCGATGTCCTCAATCACCGCCTCGACGTACTCCAGATCCCGCCTCGACGTGGCGTCCGCGTTGAGGAGCCACGCGCCTTCGTTGCCGTCGAGCTGACGCGCGATCGGGCGCGCGATGAGCACACCCTCCGACTCGCCAAGCGCGCGGAACTCTTCTTCTTGCGGGAAGGGCGCGTCACCCCCGTCCCCGCCTTGAAAGACGAGGAGCAACGGCATCTCACCAGCAGGAGGCATCGTCGGCACCGCGAGTCGATACGCGCGACGTAGTCCGTCGACGTCGAGCTCGAAGAGCGGCGGCGGTTCGACACACCCAACGATCCACGTGAGCATGAAGATGAGCGCTGTCGAGGTGCGCGGATTGTACGGCATCGTTCAAAGATACATCCCTCACTGACCATCACGTGCTCAGCGCGTTGGCGCGATGACGCATCGGGTTCCGTTCGCTACTCTTCCCCCTTGGGACTTCCCCCACTTCCTGAGTACCTCCACCCGTGGGTGGAGTGGTACGAACCGCGCCTGATTCTTCAGACCCCGCCTAGGGAGTTCAACGAAGCGCAGCTACGGGACTACATCTCGTGCGCGCGGAAGTTCGCGGACAACGTCAATGGGCCATTCGCGGTCATCACGGATCTCTCTCAGCTCCGTGCTTCCACCGTCGACTCGTCGATGCGCAGCCTCTACGCCGAGCATCAGCGCGCGATCGCCACAAAGGACGCCGAGCACTGCGCCGTGTCGGCGATCATCGTGAAGGACGCGCTCCAGCGCGGCGTCATCTCGGCGATCTTTTGGCTCTCACCGCCCGTCTATCCGTACACCATGGTTTCTGATCTGGAATCTGCGTTGGCGTTCGCGCGGGAAGCGCTCGCGAACGCGGTCGCGAGAGTCGAACGAACGAACGCGGCGCGCCGTTCGGGGTCGTCGTGGTGAAGCGAGTCGCGCGATGAATCGCGGAGAAGCGCCGCGTCAAGACAACTCGGGCAAAGTCGCGGTCGCGATCGGCGCTGGCATCGCGCTGATGTTCATCGTGACCGTTTGTGCGGGCTGCGGGTTCTTGTTCTTTGGGCTCAACATGTGGGACGCCTGGATGGGGATCTGACCACGACACGCCGGGAGCGGGACGGACGAAAAAACGCGCCCTCCGCGGGCGCGTTTTTCAGGAAGAGAGAGGATCGCCTAGGCGTCGCAGTAGTCGATGCACGAGTCCCAAGGGCCTTCGTCCCACGCTCCGTCAGTCGCCTCGCACAGCGCCACGCAACCGTCGTAGGTGTCGCCTTCGTAGTCGCTGCCGCCGCAATCCACGAGGCCCGCGTAGTAGTCGACACAGTTGCCTTCTGCGCTGCTGCTGTCGCCCTGATGTCCGTCCCAGCAGGTCGCCGAGGTGAAGTAGTCCTCTTCACCGTAGCCGTAGAATGAGGCCTCGTTGCAGGCGTCGAGACAGTAGCTCGCGCCGACCAGGCATCCGCGGCTCTGGTCCGCGAGGAAGGTGAGCTCGAACTTGATGACATCGCAAGCGCGGTCGAGCTGCGGGTGGGCGTCGCACGCATCGGTGCAGTCGCTTCCTTCTTCCGCGAGGCACTCGTCGAGGATCCGCGCCGCGGTGACCTCGCCGACGCGACCGCCGTACGAAGGAACCTCACGGAGGGCGCAGTCGCTGGCGCGCATCAAGCACTGGTCCGCGCGCGCGAGCCCGGTGAGCCGGCTGCCGCCGGCGCAAGGTCCACCCACGCAGGAAACGGTCGCTGAGAATTCTCCCGCGCCCTCGCCGCGGTACGCGCGCACGACGATGTAGTACTCGCCGGTGACGTCGAGGCTGTAGTTCAAGCGGACGTTGTCCGAGGACGCGTCGAAGTCGTCGGGGTAGAGCTGGTTCTCGACGCCCTCGAAGAGGTAGGCCGCGGGGCGCAGGTCGCCGGAGGTTCGCGTGACCTCGATCTGGATCTGGTCGAGCGCTTCCGCGTCGAAGGTGAAGAGCACGAGGCCATCGCCCGACGTCTCGCCGGTCACCGTGTCGCCCACGCTGATGTCGCGCGCACCAAAAGCGCCATCGGCTTTGGCGGCGGCGACCGCGGTGTCGACCGCAGGGTCGTCTACGGTCGGTTCGAATTCGGGGGTCTCGGACGCGCACGCGCCGAGCACGAACAGAGAGAGGATGAGCAGCTGAGTTCTACGCATGCGGGCTGCTTACCATCAGAACGGTAGCGGAGCGACTCGGGACCAAGTGGATCGCGTGACGAACACGTTTCATTCGGATGTTCCGCGGACGTTGGCCCGCTACTCTTCTGCGATGTGTCACAGAGCCGTTCTCGTGATCCTCGCGATGGGGTGCGGAGCATCACACGTCCCAGCGCCGAATGAGGACGTGGTCTCGAGCGAGGCGCCTCCGGTGGATTACGCGCGGGAGACGCTTCAGTCGATGGAGTCTGTTCGCGATCATCCATCGTGCGAGTCGTGTGGATCGTTCCGCCCGGACGCGGTCGCCATGGTCGGTGGAGACTTCGCGCTGCTCTCTCCCGCGATGACGTTCGTTCGTCACGGTGACCAGTGGCGTCAGTACACCCACCCGCGTCGTCGGCCGGTGAGCCTCGAGGAGGGGCTCGCGCGCACGGGAACGAGAGTGCTCTTTCAAGATCGCGAAGGCGCGCTCTTCGAGTTGAGCGCACACGGGCTTCGCGAGCGAGGGCAAGCTCCGGTCGCGCAGGGGATCGCGGTGACCGGCGATGAGATCTACGTATGGTCCGATGGTCAGCTGCTTCATCGCGAAGGTGACGCATGGGCCGCGCTCTCGGGGAACGAGTACATGTCGTATTCGCAGAAGACGATCGCGATGAGCCCACGCGACGCATTTGTGCTCGACCGTGAGTGTCGCGTGTTTCAGCTGGCGAGCGAGGGACCGAACTTTGAACCAACGCTCGTCGCGGAGACCGGGATCAGCGGCGCCTGCACCCTTGAGATCGACGAACGTACGGGGCGGCTCTTCGCTCTCGAAGGCGAGAGCTCGTCGGCGCTGTCGATCATCACGGGCGGGCAGGTGCGACGCGTGCCGCTGCCGCCGTCTGAACGCGAACCCTTCGTGGTCGATCTTCTCAGTGTCGATCCGGTGATCGCGCGGCGAGTCACGATTCATGAGAGCGGCGGCTCGGGTCAGCTCGTCGTGAAGGTGTTTCGTCTCGACGACGTCGCGACCGGGACCGAGTGGGAGGCGATCGAGCACGAGACGTACCCGATCGATTTCGCGATGCACGCGTTTGGTACCGCGCTCCCGTTTCGGACCAGCGCGGTCACGTTCGGCGACTACCGAGTCACCGGCAACAGCTACCGCGCTGAGGTCCCGGGAGCCGCGGTGACGGTGCTTCGCCGAGGGTCGAGTGAGGGTCGTGCTTGAAGCGTTCGCGGCGGACGCTTCCCAGCAAGCTAGGTAGGCGCGGCGCTTGACGTTGCGCGTACCCAATTTGAGTATCGCGGCCATGCCTTACTCGGTGGATGGGTCCATAAAGAGAATCGTCGTCGTGCTTATCGCGATCTTCGCGCTCGCGTGCGGGGGCGCTGCGGAAGGTGAGGTCGCGGGCGATTGCACCGACCGCGCTGACAACGATGGTGACGGCGCGTTTGACTGTGATGACAGCGGCTGCGCCGGCTCGCCCGACTGCGCCGGCATGTGCAGCGTACCGACCCGGATCACCTTCGGCGAAGAGCGGTTGGTCTCCGGCGACTGTTCGGGGGTCGCGGGGGCGCTCGAGGGGCGGGCCATCTCCATCGCGCAGAGCGGCACGACGCTCACGCTGACCGACCCCGAAGGGAACCCGAGCGCGTGTACGTTGAACGCCTCGTGTCAGTGTATCGCGATGTCCGGCACGACCGTCACGCTCGAGTTCGATTTCAGCGCGGGGTCCGTCCGAGTGATGACCGATGCGTGCGTTCTTGAGGCCGACTTCTAGGAAACGAGCTCTCTCAGGAACTGGGCGTCGCGCCCGTGATCGAATCGCCCGCGATGGACTCGACGTTGTGGGTTGGTTCGGGGGCATTGTTGGTCGGCCGCAGTAACCACGCCCCCGCGAGGATCAACGCTAGCCCCGCGAACTTCACGCCCGACATGGGGCGGGTCGGCATGTCGTAAAGACCGTCGTGGTCGATCATCACGCCTGCGCAAAACTGCGCGGCGACGATCAGCGCCAGCGTAAGCGACGCTCCGAGCCTCGGGAACGCGTAGAGCCCACCGAAGACAATGATGCATCCATAGACCGCGCCGCCGAGCAGAAGATCGGGTCGGAGCGACAAGAGCGCTGGCCAGTTCGCCTTGCCGGGCGAGACCACCGCGAAGACGACCGACGCGATCAGAACCAGGGCGCTCGAGGCGACCATGATCGGTCCGACGCCCACCTGGCTCGCCGCCGACGCGTTCGTCACGGGCTGCAACCCGACACATATGCCGATCGCGAGCGCCACCAAGGTCGGGATCAACATGTCGGCTGCGCAGCGGGCAAGTGACCACGCGTGCGTGGCGTCGCTTGGGTTGTGTCGGCTTCGAACGCGGCGATGGCCGCGGCCAGCTTCTTTCGCATCATCAGTCCTGCGCGATCGGTCGGCATGTGTGCTTCCTCTTGAAAGTCGAAGAGCTCTACGTGGGGATCGGTCGCTTCTAGCACAGCGCGATCTTCGGCCACGATCTTTGACTCGAACGCGATGAGCTGTTCCGTCGAAACGGTCGCCTCGTCGTCGCTGCGATAGTGGAACTGGACGACCTGAACGCGCCCACCGTCGATCGGCGTGGAGCAGTTGACGATCACGTGGCGAAGGCCGCTCTGATACGCGAGGTCGAGCCGAACGACGAAGGGCATGAACCACGTGATGTTCATGACGCGCGACGACTCGCCTTCCGGCATCTGCGTGTTCGCGGCTTGCGCTGGCGGCGCGACGGTCGACAGCTTCGCGCGGAGGTGAAGCGTGTAGTCATCGATGTCGGTGAGCTCGAGCTCTTTCGGGATGAGCTGGCCTTGGTGGCCGAATGTCTCCGTGTGCACATAGGAGAAGTGCGCCATGTCGACGATGGCGAAATCGAAGCGGGGGAGTCGATGGAGACCGAGCTGGTCGTCGGTGAGGTGCGTCGTGTTGCACCCGGTGAGCTTCGTGAAGCGCTCCCTGGCTCGCTCTGGTCCGAGACTGAGTTTGAGACGATCGGCG
>CALJDU010000034.1 GCA_938024995.1 uncultured bacterium | reverse complement strand
AGAAGAACTCCGCGGCCAAGAAGAACTCCGCGGCCAAGAAGAACTCCGCGGCCAAGAAGAACTCCGCGGCCAAGAAGAACTCCGCGGCCAAGAAGAACTCCGCGGCCAAGAAGAACTCCGCGGCCAAGAAGAAGACGTCCGCGAAGACCTCTTCGCCGACGCGTGTTCGCAAGTCCGGCACACGTCGCGTGTGCGTCCTGACCGGCGGCGGTGACGCGCCTGGTCTCAACGCGGTGCTCCGCGCGTTCGTGAAGACCGCGATCGACCTCGACATTGAGGTGTACGGCTCCGAAGACGGTTTCGCGGGGCTCATCGAGGCAGGACATCTCGCGAAGCTCACCAAGGACTCGGTCCGCGGGATCCTCCCGCGCGGCGGCTCCATCTTGGGCTGCAGCAACCGCGCGAACCCCTTTTCGTATCCCACGACAGACGCGCGTGGGCGGGAGCGATTGATCGACGTGAGCGATCGCGTCGTGAAACGACTCAAGGACCACGATATCGACATCTTGGTGCTCATCGGCGGCGACGGCACCATGAGCATGGGCATGCGCTTTATGGAGCTGGGCGTCCCGGTGATCGGCGTGCCCAAGACCATCGACAACGATCTCGCCGCGACCGACTTTACCTTCGGGCTCGACACCGCCGTGACCACCGCGACCTGGGCGATCGACGCGCTTCACAGCACGGCTGAGGCGCATGACCGCGTCATGGTCCTTGAGCTTATGGGGCGCTACGCGGGATGGATCAGCATGTGCGCTGGAATGGCCGGCGGCGCGGACGTGATCCTCATCCCGGAGATCCCGTACGACATCGAGCGCGTCGCGAAAAAGATCCGCCAACGCGCCGGTATGGGCGCCACCTTCAGCATCGTCGTGGTGGGCGAAGGCGCGCATCCCAAGGGCGGTCGCACCCAGACCATCACCAAGGGCAAGGAGGGCCATCTTCCTCGCCTCGGCGGCGCCGGCGTCCTGGTCGGCGACCTCCTCAAGGACATGGTCGACCACGAGGTCCGCGTGACCGTTCTGGGTCACCTCCAGCGCGGCGGCTCCCCGTCTTCTTTCGATCGCCTCCTCGGTACACGGTTCGGCGTCAAGGCTGCGGAGCTCTGCAAGGAAGCGCGGACCGGTCGTATCGTAAGCCTCCGCGGCACAGAGGTTCGTAGCGTCCCGATTGAAGAGGCCACCGCGGCGCCGAAGCTCGTTCCGCCCAACGGCGAGCTCGCGCGAACGGCGCGGGCGGTCGGCATTGAGCTCGGAGCGTAGGTTCACGAACGTGCAAACCAAACAGGCTTCCGATAGACGCGGTCGACGCGACGGCGGTATGTACTCTTGTAACCACGGGCTCCACCCGGAAAGGTCCTAGCGATTATGTGGATGGCGTTTTACGCGCTCGGCGCGGTCTTCGGGCTCCTGTCTTTCGTCTCGTTCGTTCTTCTCATCAAGAACATCGTGAAGAAAGAGGACAAGCCGAAGGGCAAGTACATCGCGGGCTGGCTGATCTTCGCGGTCCTCGCGGGAGCGACGATTCACCTCGCGACGGCGGTCTTCGGTCCAAACGTCAACGCGATGGACAACGACCCAGAGTTCGCGGACTTCGATGACGAAGACGACGATCTCGCGTTCGACGATGAAGACGACGACGACTTCTAGCGCGTCGCTCGAGGACTCAGCGGAGAAGCGCACCGCCGCGGTGCTCGTGATCGGCAACGAGGTCCTCTCTGGGAAGGTTCGCGAGCAGAACGTCGCCGTCCTCGCGGAGCGGCTCTTCGCGATCGGCGTAGAGCTCCGCCGCGTCATCGTCTGTCCAGACGAGATGGACGTCATCGTCAGCGACCTCAACACGCT
This sequence comes from uncultured bacterium, assembly GCA_938024995.1. Lineage (GTDB taxonomy): Bacteria > Myxococcota_A > Polyangia > Polyangiales > Houyiibacteriaceae > CALJDU01. The sequence continues at coordinate 177,020 of CALJDU010000034.1, read as the reverse complement.
GCGCGCTGGCCACGACCTTGTCTTCACGAGCGGCGGGGTCGGTCCCACGCACGATGACATCACGATGGACGCGGTCGCCCAGGCCTTCGACCAACCGCTGGTCGAGCTTGAGGAAGTCGCGCGGATGCTCCGCTCGCGCTACGGCGACGACATCACGGACGCGCACCTCCGCATGGCCAACGCGCCTCGCGGAGCGCGTCTCCTCCGCTCCGGGAAGCTCATCTGGCCGACCGTCGTGATGGACAACGTGTATGTGCTCCCAGGTGTCCCGGCGATCTTCGAGATGAAGCTCGACGTCATCCTGGAAGAGCTCGACCGCGGTGCTCGGTTTCAATCACGCGGGCTCTACACCTGGTGCGACGAAGGCGAGATCGCGGAGGCCCTCACCGAGGTCGCGATGGCGTTCCCTGACGTGCTCATCGGGAGCTACGTGAGCTGGCCGCGAGACGATGACGCCGACCACAGCGTGAAGCTCACATTCGACAGCCGAGATGACGCTCGCGCGATCGAGGCGCGCGACGCGATGGCCTTGCGGATCCCCGCGGGCAAGCTCGTCCGCGCGAGCTGACCTTCAGAGCGACGCCCGCGACGCGTCGATCTCGATCCGACCGAGAAACGCGTTCACCTCGGGCTCCACGTCACGTCCTCCTCGCGCGCTCAAGAAGCGCGCGCCCTCCGCGCGATACGCGGAGACCGCGGTCGGTTCGCGGGACAGGAGCGAGAGACCCGAGACAAAGGCGCGGAGGCTCGCGGCGACGAACCCGCGATCCTCGAATACGAACGCGGTCGCGACCGCGGTGTCCTCGGTCACGCTCATCACGCGATAGACCCGCTTGCGCACTTCAGCGCTCAGGCGCGGGTCGACCGAGCTGGCCAAGCAAAACGAGAGCACGCCAGGTGTGGCTTGGAGGTGGCCTTGGAAGAACGCGTCCACCTGTGCGGCGTCGACCACGCCGGTCCAGCGGGACAAGAGGAGATCTCCTGAAACGGCGATCGCTGCTCCCCCCCGTTGGTAGAGCATCTCCACCCGAGAACTATGCGCATCGTCGTTCGCTCTCGCCACTCGAAATGGGCGCGACGGCTCGAACTCGCTACTTTCGCGGGATCGGTTCCAGTCGGATCCGCAGGACGGTCTCTCCCGCCGTCAGGTCGACCTCCAGGTCGTGCGGAAAATACCCGGGCGCCTGCACGGTCACGTAATGGGTGCCCGGCCGCAGCGCGCGGGGACGGCCCTCGAGGACCTGCGCGCTGGCGACAAAACGCTCATCCACGTAGACGCGGGCGGTCGGCGGGACCGCGATCACCTTGAGCGTCGCGCGGGTCGGCGGCGCGCCCTGCAGACCACAGCCCGCGAGCGTGAAGGAGCAGGCGAGTTGGAGAAGCACGCGGCGCGTCACGGTCGCCACGGTACCCCATGCGTTCGCGTGACGTCTCGCAAGATCGCGCACGGGAGCTCCAGCGCGAGCACTACCCCGCCATCGACCAACGCCCGCGCCGCGCGAACCTGCGCGCGTTCTCGAACCGCGCGATGCGCCGCGTCGGCGTCACGTGGCAAGGCGTGGGCCTCCGCGAGCGCGTCGTCGATGAAAGCGTGCAGCTGCGCGCGGCCGCGTCGTTCCGCTTCGCGTCGCGCGTTGATCCGTCGCGCCGCCAGCTTACTCGCGCGCCCTGGGCGACCGAGCGTCGCGACGACTAACGCGTCGCGGTCCCGGTCGAGCCGCGCGGCCCGATCGGTGAACGGGAGATCAAAGGGCACCCGCGGTTGGGCGCGCGCTTGCGGCTCGGGTTCGGCTTCGGGTTCGGGTTGGGAGCGCACCGACGATGTCGGCATGCCGAGCGCGCCGACCGCAAGCGCGACCGCGGCCACGGAAGCCGAAGCGAGCGAACGCCATGTGCTCGAGGAGCGCGTCACTCCCACTCAATCGTCGCCGGAGGCTTGCTCGAGATGTCATAGCAAACGCGGTTACAGCCGCGGACCTCGTTGATGATCCGAGAGCTCACCTTGGCCAGCAGCTCATATGGGAGCCGCGCCCAGTCGGCGGTCATCCCGTCGGACGACGTGACCGCGCGGATGGCGATCACGTAGTCGTAGGTGCGCTCGTCTCCCATCACGCCCACCGTGCGAACCGGCACCAGCACGCAGAAGCTCTGCCAGAGCGACTCATAGAGCCCGGCCGCGCGAACCTCCGCGTCAAGGATCACGTCCGCGTCCCGCAAGATCCGCAAGCGCTCCCGCGTCACCTCACCCGGGCAACGGATCGCCAACCCGGGACCAGGGAACGGCTGCCGCCAGAGGAGGTCTCGCGGCAGCCCCATCGCCGTACCGACCTCGCGAACCTCGTCCTTGAAAAGAAGCCGCAGCGGCTCGCAGAGCTTGAGCTTCATGTGATCAGGGAGGCCTCCGACGTTGTGGTGGCTCTTGATCGTCGCGCTGGGCCCCTTGAACGAGACGCTCTCGATCACGTCGGGATAAAGCGTGCCCTGGACCAAGAAGGTCGGCTCCTCGCCTCGCTCCCCGAGCGCGCGAGCTTCCCGATCAAAGACCTCGATGAAGACGCGCCCGATGATCTTCCGCTTCCGCTCTGGATCGGTCTCGCCCGCGAGCGCGTTCAAGAACTCGTCTCGCGCGTCAACGTGGATCAGCTTGAGATCAAACCGGCCGCGGAACATCGCGACGACCTCTTCTGCTTCTCCTGCGCGGAGCAAGCCGTTGTCGACAAAGACACACGTCAGTCGGTCTCCGATCGCGCGGTGCACGAGCATGGCCGCGACCGAGGAGTCGACGCCGCCCGACAGACCACATATCGCGTTCGCGTCGCCGATCTGCTCCTTCACCTTGCGAATCGTCGCGGTCGCGAAGTTCTCTGGTGTCCAGTTCGCGGGCGCGCCGACGACGTTGACGAGAAACGCGCGCAGCATGTCCGCGCCGCGCTTCGTGTGGCCGACCTCAGGATGGAACTGGACACCGAAGAAGCGCCGCCCGGGATCGGCGACCGCCGCGAAAGGGCTGTTCGGCGAGGTCGCGGACACTTCAAAACCGTCCGGAATCGACGCCACCCGATCTCCGTGGCTCATCCAGACGTCGACGTCCTCGCCGCCCATCTCGAGGAGCAAGCCTTCCCCACGCTCGACCGAGATCGTCGCCGGACCGTATTCGCGCTCATCTGCGCGCTCGACCTTCCCGCCGAGCAGGTGACACATGAGCTGCATCCCGTAGCAGATGCCGAGCACCGGCACGCCTCGCTCGAACAGCGCGGGGTCGACGGTGGGGGCGCCCTCGCCATACACGCTCGCCGGTCCGCCCGAGAGAATGACCGCGGGAGGTCGGAGCGCCCAGATCTCGTCGAGCGGTTTGGTACAGGGATGGATCTCGCAGTAGACGTGCTGCTCGCGGACGCGCCGCGCGATGAGCTGCGTGTACTGCGAACCGAAGTCCAAGATCACGACCGGTCCGCTCTCGTTCATGCCGCTCTCCATTCCGGTGTCCTCTTTTGTCCCGCTCATCAGATGCGGTAGTTCGGGGCCTCTTCGGTCACCACCACGTCGTGCACGTGGCTCTCGCGAAGGCCTTGGCTGCTCTGGCGCAGGATGGTCGTCTTTTCGCTCAGCTCGTTGATGGTGCGGCAGCCCGTGTAGCCCATGCCCGCGCGGAGACCACCGACCAGTTGGTAGAGCACCGCGGAGAGCGGTCCGCGATACGGTACGCGTCCCTCGATCCCTTCAGGGACCAACTTGCGCGCGTCGAGGACGTCTGCCTGCGCGTAACGGTCTTTGCTCCCGCGCTCCATCGCGCCGAGCGAACCCATCCCGCGATACGACTTGTAGGTGCGCCCTTGATAGAGCACTTGCTGGCCGGGGGCCTCTTCGGTTCCGGCGAAGAGCGAGCCGATCATCACGGTGCTCGCGCCGCAGGCGAGCGCCTTGACGATGTCGCCCGAGAACTTAATGCCACCGTCCGCGATCACAGGGACGCCGCGCGGCTTGGCCACGCGCGCGCAATCGCTGATCGCGGTGACCTGTGGGACGCCAATGCCCGCGACGATCCGCGTTGTGCAAATGGAGCCGGGCCCGATGCCGACCTTGAGCGCATCCGCGCCAGCGTCCATCAACGCTTCGGCCGCGTCGGCCGTCGCGATGTTCCCCGCCACAACCTGAAGATGAGGGTGCGCGCGCTTGGTCGCCTTGACAGCCTCGATCACGCCGAGGCTGTGACCGTGCGCGGTGTCGATCACCAGTACGTCCACCCCCGCGTCGACAAGCGCCGCCGTTCGCGCTTCCCGATCCGGACCCACGCCGACGGCCGCGCCGACCTTCAGGCGGCCGAGCTCATCTTTGACGGCGTCCGGATAACGCTCGGCCTGCATGAGGTCCTTGATCGTGATCAGTCCGACCAGCCGTCCTCCCTCGCCGACGACCAAGAGCTTCTCGATGCGGTGCGCGTGGAGGAGCTCGCGGGCGCGCTCCTGGTCCACGCCGGGCGGCGCGGTGATCAACGCCTTCGTCATCAGCGCGGCGACTGGTCGCTCAAGGTTCTTCTCGAAACGGACGTCACGGCTGGTGAGGATCCCGACGGGGACATCACCTTCGACCACCGGCAAGCCAGAGATTTCGTTCTGCCGCATGATGGCGAGCGCGTCGGCGAGCGAGAGCGTCGGCGCGATCGTGATCGGGTCGACGATCATCCCGCTCTCGGCGCGCTTGACCTTGAAGACCTCACGGGCCTGACCCTCCGGTGTAAAGTTCTTGTGAATCACGCCGAGCCCGCCCGCGCGCGCCATCGTCACCGCGGTCCGCCACTCGGTCACGGTGTCCATCGCGCTCGAGAGGATCGGGAGCCGAAGCCCGAGCGACGCCGTCAGCTGCGCGTCGAGCGCAGCGTCCTTGGGAAGGAAATCCGAATACCCCGGAGCGAGCAGGATGTCGTCAAAGGTGAGCGCTTCGCGGAGCTTCTCTTCGATCATGGACGTGCCTCTCTCGCGACACCGTTGGGCCGCGAAGCCGAGGTACCAAACAACGCCCGTGAGCGGTAGGCGGACAGCCCCGCCCGGGCGGAATCAGCGAATCACGAAGGGCGCGGAGGAGGCCTCCCCACCACCGCGCACGTCGATCTCGAAAACACCGGTCCCGACCGCGTTGGGGAGCGTGACGCGAAGCGAGGTGGGCGTGGCGACCAAGACCCGAACAGGCCGGCCGTTGAACTTCACGCGGTTCATTCGGGTGCTCGATGAGAACCCGGTGCCATAGATCGTCGCTTCGCATCCTGGACGGACACACCGCGCTCGAATCGATTGAATCGAGATGGGTTGGTTCCGCGGAGGCGCCGTAATGTCGACCACCTCGAACGGCTCTGGGCTCGTCATCGTTCGCCCTCCGGGGAGCAGCACCGTGACGGGACCGGTCGTCGCGCCGGAGGGCACCACGACGCTCAGCTCCACCGGACTCAGTCGACGCGCGGCGACCGCGGACGAGCCCGCGAACTGGACCAAGATCGCGCCTTGAGGGAAGCCCTCGCCTTGAATCGTCACGCGGCTGCCGCTCGGTCCCCGTCCTGGCGTGAGCGCGAAGATACGACGACGCGCTTCCACCGAGAACTCGCGGCCGGTGACGGTGCCCCCGTTGGTCGACACGTTGATCGTGATTCGACTCGAGGTGGATCCGCGCGGGACCACGACGACCAAACGGTTGTTCTGCACGGAGCGAACCTCCATCGAGCGGCCGCTCATGCTCGCGCGCACGAGCTGGGGGTTGGTCCCGAAGTTCGCGCCGGTGATCGTGACCTCGGTGCCCGGGCCGCCCGACATCGGCGAGAAGCTCGCGATAAAGGGAGGCGTGGTCGTCATGAAGGCCTCGCGGCTCGTCGCGGTTCCGGAACCCGCGACGCTGACCTGAATCGTTCCGCTTGGGGTTCCCTGGGCGACGCGAACACGAAGCTCGTTGGGTGACGCGCCGACCACCGCCGCCGCGGTTCCGCCGATCGTCACGGTGTTCTCCGAGATGCGCGGGGAGAAGCCCATCCCGCGTACACGGATCTCGGTGTCGACGTCACCGCTACGCGGCCGGAACGACATCACCTGAAGCTGAGACCGAACGCCCACTTCGCTGCCGCTCGTCGCGCGCAGGTCGTGCACGTAGACCTCGAGGTTTCCGCTTCGGATACCGGGCACGATGATCGCTTCGATGCGATCAGGGAGGACCGATCGGACGCGAAGCGCTTGCCCGCCCAAGATGACCCGAACGCGACGAACGTCGGCTCCGAAGTTCGCGCCGCGAATGGTGATCACGGTGCCGGGCGGCCCGGACGAAGGCGCGATCGAGTCGATCCGCGGCGCCGCCTGAACAATGAAGGGTTGAGCGCTCGTCGCGCGTCCCCCTCTTCGCACGGCGACCAAGATGGGACCGTCGCCGACGCGCGTCGGGACCCGGACCTGGAGCTGCGTCGCAGACGCGCGGAGGACGCGCGCGCGGCGACTGCCGAAGTACACCTGGTTCGCGCGACGTCGTCGGTTGAACCCGGTGCCGTCGATCGTGACGACCGTTCCGGCCTCACCGCGCTGTGGGGAGAAGCTCGTGATCTGCGTGCCGACGTCCACGGTCAGAGGCGGAGACATCGCTTCTCCGGAACCCGCGACGCGAACGGTGAACGGTCCGGTCTGCGCCCAGGTTGGAACGATGACGCGGAGCGCGGTTGGGGTCGCGCTCCGAACGACGACCTGCCGACCCGCGAGGAGGACGGTGTTGTCGTGGACGCGTGGAGAGAAATTCTGTCCGGAGAGCGTGACCTCAGAGCCGGGGGCCGCGACGCTCGGCACCACGGAGCGAACCAGCGGCGCCGGCGCCGCAGCGGTGACGCGGAAGTACGGGCCGCGGACGGGCCCCATCGCGCTCTCGAACACCAGGTAACCGCTTCGCACGCCCGCCGGGATCGTTCCGGTCCAGCGGTACGGGCTGCGGGAGGTGATCGCGACGGGGACCCCGCCGATGGTCACGCTCCGGGTTGAGCTCAGGTTCCGGCCAACGATCTGAATCTGTGTTCCCGCAGCGCCCGAGGTGGGCTGCACGCGCTCAATGACGGGTCGAGGAGGAGCGCGACGGGCGTGCACCGTGGACGGAACCGCGCACAGCGCCATAGAGGCAACGATCGCAGCGATAAAGGGCTCAAGTCTCGACTTCATGGAATTCTCGGGAGCGTCGCAAGGCGCGCGGCGCGAGGTCAATGGGCGTGGCCGTGAGTGGGACGATTCCACTGGGAAGAGATTCACCGGTGGTTTTTCCTGCGGTAACGTCGCCCCGTGACCACGCCCCCACTTTCAGGCCCCCGAATCGTTCGCGCCCCTCGCGGAACAAGCCTCCGCTGCAAAGGCTGGGAACAGGAAGCGGCGCTCCGAATGTTGATGAACAACCTCGATCCCGAGGTCGCGGAGCGCCCTGAAGAGCTCGTCGTCTACGGCGGGACCGGTCGCGCTGCCCGATCGTGGGAAGCGTTTGATGTCATCGTCCGTGAGCTCGAAACGCTCGAAGGCAACGAGACCCTCTTGGTCCAATCGGGCAAAGCGGTCGGCCGTTTCCGCACCCACGAAGACGCCCCGCGCGTACTGATCGCGAACAGCTTACTCGTCCCGAAGTGGGCGAACTGGGAGACCTTCCGCGAGCTCGAGCGCGAAGGCCTGACCATGTTCGGGCAGATGACCGCCGGCTCCTGGATCTACATCGGGACGCAGGGGATCCTTCAAGGCACCTACGAGACCTTCGTCGCTGCGGGGAAGCAGCACTTCGGCGGGGACTGGTCGGGGCGCTACATCTTGTCGGCCGGGCTCGGCGGAATGGGCGGCGCGCAGCCACTCGCGGCGACCATGGCGGGCGCTTCGTTCCTGGGCGTGGAGATTGATCGGAGCCGGGTCGAGCGACGACTCGAGACGCGATACGTCGACCGGGCGACCGATGACCTCGACGAAGCGCTCGCGATCATCAAAGAAGCGACCGACAACAAGCGCGCGGTCTCCGTGGGGCTGATCGCGAACGCCGCGGACGTCTACCCCGAGCTGGTGCGCCGCGGGGTCACGCCGGACTTCGTCACTGAGCAAACGTCCGCGCACGATCCGCTCCGCGGATACGTTCCGACCGGGCTCAACCTGGAGCAAGCCGCCGCGCTTCGTGAATCCGATCCCAGCGGGTACATCGATCGCGCGCGCGAGAGCATGAAGCGCGAGATCGACGCGATGCTCACGATGGTCGAGCGCGGCGCGTTCGCGTGCGACTACGGGAACAACATCCGCGCTGAAGCCCAACACGCCGGCGCCGAGCGCGCCTTCGACATCCCTGGCTTCGTCCCTGCCTACATCCGGCCGCTCTTCTGCGAAGGCAAAGGCCCGTTCCGCTGGGTCGCGCTCTCTGGCGATCCCAAGGACATCGAGGTGACCGATGCCGCGGTCAAAGAGTGCGTCCCCGACGACCCCGCGCTTCACCGTTGGTTGGATCTCGCGCGTGAACGGGTCGCGTTCCAAGGGCTCCCGTCGCGGATCTGCTGGCTCGGCTACGGCGAGCGGCACCGCGTCGGCCTCGCCTTCAACGAGCTCGTGCGGAGCGGCAAGGTCAGCGCGCCGATCGTGATCGGTCGCGACCATCTCGATTGCGGCTCTGTCGCGAGCCCCAACCGTGAAACCGAAGGCATGAAGGATGGCTCCGACGCGATCGCGGACTGGCCCATCCTCAACGCGATGATCAACACGAGCGCGGGCGCGACTTGGGTGAGCGTGCACCACGGCGGCGGAGTGGGGATCGGCTACTCGATCCACGCGGGCATGGTCATCTTGGCCGACGGAACGGACCGCGCCGCTGCCCGTCTCGAACGTGTCCTCACCGCTGACCCCGGGATGGGCGTCATTCGTCACGCGGACGCTGGCTACGAGCTCGCGGAGAAGACCGCGGACGAGCGCGGCGTGCACGTTCCACATCGCAAATAAGTGGAGCTCGACACCCTTCTCATTGGTGGCGACGTCGTCACCTGCGAAAACGGCGACGTCACCACGCGTCGGGTGGACATCGGGATCCGCGACGGCTGCGTCGCGATGATCGGGTTGGACGACTCCGCGCGCGCGCGCGAGGTCATCGACGTCAGCGGCTGCGTCACCCTCCCCGGGTTAATCGATCCGCACACACACCTCGTCTTCGCCGGCAACCGCGTGGACGACTTCGCGCAAAAAATGAGCGGCGTTCCCTACGCGGAGATCGCCGCGCGCGGCGGAGGAATCGCGAGCACCGTCCGCGCAACCCGGAGCGCGAGTCGCGAGACGTTGCTCGAGCTCACGATCGCCCGCGCCGAAGAGATGGCGCGGCACGGGGTCACGACGATCGAGATCAAGAGCGGCTATGGGCTCTCGCTGGAACATGAGCTCCGCTGCCTCTCGGTCGCTCGGGAGGTCCAGCGCCGCGGCATCGCGCGGGTCACGACGACGTTCCTCGGCGCGCACGCTTTGCCCCCGGGCGAGACCGATCGCGCGCGCTACCTACGTGAGGTTGTCGAGGAGATGCTCCCGGCGGTGACGGAGGTCGCCGACAGCTGCGATGTCTACTGCGACGCCAACGCCTTCTCGCTTGAAGAGGCGCGCTGGGTGCTCGAATCGGCGGCGTCTCGTGGTCTGCAGGTCCGGGCACACGCGGGTCAGTTCGCGGACCTCCACGCGCCTGAACTCGTCGCTGAGCTTGGCGGGCTGTCCGCGGATCACCTTGAGGCGCTGAGCGATGACGGTCGACGCGCGATGGCAGAAGCTGGAGTGGTCGCGGTGCTCTTGCCGGGTGCCTGGCGAACGCTTCGGCAAGAACCTCCTGATGTCGCAGCGCTTCGAAGCGCGGGCGTGAAGATCGCCGTCGGGACCGACGCAAATCCGGGGACCAGTCCGCTTTTGGATCTGCCGCTCGCGAGCGCGCTCGCGGTTCGCGATGCCGGCCTGACGCCGGAAGAAGCGATCCTGGGCATGACGGTCCACGCAGCCAGCGCCGCCGGTGTCGAAGGCGGCGTGATCAAAGTGGGCGCACCGGCGGACCTCGCCATCTACCCGTTCGGGGAACCTCGAACGCTCGCGTATGGGCTCGGCGGAACAGAGACGCGACTGACCCTCCTGGGGGGTATCGCGACGCACCAATCACGGGCGGGAGCGCGATCGGTCTGGTAGCGTCTCGCGGTGACTACGAACGGATCCCCAAGGAACGAAGAGTCCGCATACGCCGCTTACCGCGCGCGATTCGAGCAACACTTCGGCGCTCGTGACGCTGGCGCGTTCGTGAAGTTTAACCGGCACATGGTTCAGTTTCTCTCCGCGACGGACTTCAGCGCCCGACTCACGACGTACCTCGAGTGGCGCACGGAGTGTGAGAAGGCGCTGAAGAGCGGCGCGACGATCAGTGACGTCCTCGTCATGGAGTTCGAAGAGGCGGCCGCGTGGATCGCGATCACCGCGCCGAACATGTTGCGGATGTTCGACGGGGAGTTTGGCGATCCGGCCATCGCGCTCGGGACCCTCGCGCCCGACCTGTAGCGAGCTCCGCCGGGGTCGGCTCAACTCAGTAACTACGGGGGAGCTTCTCAAGATCGATGTGATCGAGCGCGAACCGAATGAGCGCGCTTCGGTTCATCTTGCGGTGGCCTGTCTCTTTGAGCTGGGTGACCTTGTCATCGAGCCGGGCGAGATCATCCTCGTAGATCGAGATGCAGATCACGCGATAGTGGTCCGGCTTTTTCTTCACCTTCTTCTTCTTCTTCTTGGCCTTGGGCGGCTCATCGCCTGCGTAGAAGTTCTCGCGCAAGACCTCATCGACCTCGTCGCGATCGAAGAGCGCGTCCATTGCTTTTTCGCCGGGGGGGTTCACGCGGCCGCTCCCTTGCGAACGACTGCTTCGACGGGCGTCATCATCGTCTCGACCAGCGCTTGGTAGTCCAGCGCGCCGCGGCTCTTCGGCGCGTGCTCGAAGATCGTCTTCTTCACGCTCGGCGCTTCCTTCAGCTTCGTGTTGACGCGGATGGGCGAGAAGCAGCGATCGCCAAAATGCTTCCGTAGCGCCTCAAGCGCGTCAGCCGAGATCTTGTTACGGCCGTCGTAGAACGTCGGCACGACCCCGAGGAGCTGAACGTCGTGGTTGAGGAGCTTGCGGACGTTCTTGACGGTCTTGAGCACCTGCTTCACGCCGACCAGCGAGAGGTAGTCACACGCGACCGGGACGATGAGCCCGTCGGCGTACACCAGGGCGTTCTGGTTCATCAGCGAGAGCGCGGGGGCGCAATCAATGACGACGACGTCGTAGCCGCTCACGCGGGCTCCCAAGCGTTCACGCATCACGCGATGTCGGTTGGGGAGCCCGGCGAGGTGTAGCTCCGCAGCCGCGAGGGTCTCGTTGGACGTGAGCACGTCCAGGTTGTTGCGCACCGGGACGACCGCGTCTTCCGCGTTCATGCCGTGGACGAGCACGTGATAGAGCGACTTGCTTCCGCGGATCCCGAGCGAGGCGCCGACATTGCCCTGCGCATCCGCGTCGATCAGAAGGACCTTCTGCCCGCTCTCCGCGAACCCCGCTGCGATGCTGATCGCCGTCGTGGTCTTGCCGGTCCCGCCCTTGTGGTTGAACACCGCGATCCGGCGAGTGCGGCGAGGCGCAGGCGTAGCGGCCTTGGGCGTCAACCCTCGCGCGCGACAGACCTCTGTGCAGAAATAGCGCTGCGCGCCGTTCTGCGCGACGGCTTGGTACGGGAACTCCAGCTCGAAGCGCGACGAGCACACTTCGCAGACACACTCCGACGCGAGCTGCTGCTGCAGACAGCGATGCGAACAGGCGTAGGCAAATGAGCCGCTGACGTCACGCGTCTGATAGCGGAAGCGAACCTCGAACTCGCGCGTACAGGTCCCGCAGCGCGTCATCGTCGAACCAGTCATGGATGTCCTCCTGCAAGCGGTTATGGAAGCGCTTGCTGATCTGGTTAGATCAGAACGGGATCGCAGCTCCAAGTTTCCGACACGGTTTGCACTGTCGAGGCGCCGAAAAAGAAAAAGCCACGCGACGAACGCGTGGCCTCTTTCCCAAAACGGGACGGATCTACGGGAGGTAGACCTTGCTCTTGCGGAACTGCTTCACGAGCAAGAGGTAAAGCACCGGGCGGTACTTGGTGCGGCTCGAGCGACCGATCTTGTCGATGGCGGCCTGCATGCCTTCATCGAGCTTCGGGGTGTCCTTGAGGCCGAGCTTCTGGATGAGGAAGTTCTTCTTGATCGTCTCAAGCTCTTTTTTGTCACCGGCGGCGACGAGGGCCGCGTCCTTTTTGTAGATGGACGGGCCGAGGCCCTTGGCGACCGCGCGGAGGAGGTCCCGATCCTTCTTGGTGAGCTTGATCTCCTGCTTGGCGCAGTACTTCACGTACTTTTCAACTTCGTCGTCGAGTTTTCCCATGGTCTTTTCCTTTGTGGGTGTGACGTTTTTGAGCTGGGTCCTGCAATGCAAGGACGATTGGTCAGCTTTCAAAAATTCGTCTGCACGCTAAGCGAGAGATCCAGACCAGAGCAACGGCCGGCGCGGTTTTTCGCGCTGGATCGAGCAGAAACGACCGTCTCGGACTCATTCGTGATGATCTGAGACGCGGGCGGGCGATCTCGAACGTGTTCTCACCGCGCGACGAAGCGTGTGTCGTTCGGATCGATCGCGAGGACACGTGCCCCAATCCACGGGTGCTCGCTCATCATGCGGAGCAAGTAACCACGCGCGGGTGCGAACCCCGGATGCGTCGCGAGCGACTCGAGCATCGCGTTGGCGACCTCTTCATCCTCGCCCTGCACCTGCGCCTTCTGATCGGCCGCGAGGTAGCGCATCGCGGCCGCGTGAAAACGCCCGACCTGGGCCTCACCGCCCTGCGGAACAGAGAGCGGACGCGACGTCAGCGCGAGCACCGCCTCGACGCTGGAGCGCCTGATCCCGTACGCGCTCCACGCCGCCGAGAGCGTGAGCGTGGGCGCGCTTCGCCGATGCACACCGCGACCCTGCGATGCCAACGAGGTCAGCGCGTCGACATCAAACGAGCGCGCGCTCAGTAGATCGGCGCCGCCCATCACGAACTCCCCCGCGCCCCCGCCGAACACGCGTGCCCCCTCCTCTTCGGTTGCCGGCAACGTCGCCCCGCCCGAGATCAAGCCGAGCACCGGCATCCTCGCTCCGTAGTGGCCGAGCGCCCCGCTCGCTTCTGGAAAGACGCTCAGGAACGTCTCGGTGATGGTCGCGAGTTGCTCTGCGCCGAGTTGATAGAGCGGCAGCCACACCACGACGCACCCACCCTCCGACAAGAGGCGGCGTAGCGTCTCAAAGTGCTCCGCCGTGAAGAGCCCTTCGGCGCCGCGTCGGCCGGGGTGCACCAAGTCGGTCGTGATCAGATCGTAGCGGGCGCCTCGGCTGACTTGGTCAGCCGCGAAGCGACGGGCATCGGCGACGTGCAAGCGCGCTCTGTCGCTCCCCGCGTTCAGGTATTCGAAGTGCGGCAGCATCGCCAACACGTCGCGCGAGATTTCCACCGCGTCCACGTCTTCCACGTGCGCGGTCACGCCCGCCAAGGTACCGCCGGTACCCACGCCGATCACCAACGCCGAGCGCGCGTCCACCTCGAACATCGCGCTGAGGTGACCGAGCCGCCGCTCGACGTATCCCGTGCCTCCGCCCGCGAAGTAGCGCCCCATGCGGAGACGACGCTGAACCGGATCGGGCCCGGCGATGACGGCGACCGTGCCCTCCAGCGACTCACGCTTCTTCGTGACGCGCTCTTGCGCGTCCGCGAGCGGGACCCCGTTGCCCCCCAACGGCAACAACGCGAGCGCGAAAAACGAGAGCGCCGCGAGCATCCACGCGCGAGGAGGCTTGGAGGTGAGCGACGACGTGCCCTCCGCGTCACGAGCGCTGTCGTCGAGCATCAGGAACGCGAGCGCGAGGTACCCAAGCACGTATGCGGACACCGCGCCGTGAAAGCCCGCGACCGCGATCGAGCCCGCCGCCAAAGGTGGCCCGAGCGAAGCGCCGAACGCGTTGAACGAGAGCGCCCGTCGCCGATCCGTGGCGCCGTCGAGCAGCGCGGGGAAGAGCGCCCCCGAAGCGAACGCAGGCGGACCGAAGACCAGCGCGCAGAACGCGAGCTCGCGGAGTAGCGAGGGCCCCGAGTCAGGCGGGAGGAGGAGCGATGACGCGCCCGCGAGCGCGAGCGCCGCAGAGGTCCCCAGCCCGCCAGCCACGGCGAGTCCACGAGGCGCGTGAACCCGACGCGCGACCGACGCGCCGAGCGCGCCGACCCCCAAGTAAGAAACCAGCATCACCGCGAACGTGAAGAGCGTGCTCATCAAGTGGTCGGCGACGAGCGCGAAGAGCGTGCTCTCGACCGCGACGCTCAAGGCTCCGCTCACGAAAAGCGCGTACCGGGTCGTCGCTTGCGCGTTCCGTTGTTCCGTCGCGCGCGGGTCACGCGCGCCCCGTATGCTCCAAGCCAGTAAGAAAAGTAAGACCGCGACGAAGAGCATCGCTCCTTGGCTGCCCACCACGGGGATGATCCCCGCGACGACGAGCGCGGCCGCGAGCGTGCCGCCGAGGAGATCGGCGGTGTATCGCGCCCCGGTCGCGCCGCGCTCGAACACCCGGGCCAACGCCGCGCCCACCCCGAGCGCGAGCGGTATCATCACGAGCAGCGCGATGAGGAATGCTTCCACCGCGGGATCGCCTCCGATTCGCGGAGGATCAAACGCGCGACTCACCGGGCCAAGGGCGAGCGCCGTCAGCGCACCGACGACGCATGCGGGAACCGTCAAGCGCGCGGGCAGAACCGAAACGCCAAGCCCCGACCCAATGAAGAACGCACTGAGCACCGCCAGCGAGGTCGTGACCTGAAACCCGAGCCACTCGGCGAGCACAACCGACGCAGAGAGCTCCGCCGCGATCCCGCAGGCTCCGACGGCGAACGCGGTCACGAGAGCCGTGGTCCGCGATGTCGGGCTGATGGGGGTGTCGGTGATAAGGACCTCTGGACGAGGGCACCACGTGCGTCCCGCGGCCTTCAAGAACAAAAGCGGCCTTCTTCCCCCCATGAGCTATAAAGTCCGGGCTGTGCGCGGACCGCTCATCGCGTCTCTCCTCTCGACGCTCATGACCCTGACGGGCCTGGCGTGCAGTGATTCTCCGGCGCCCCCCGTCGCCGAACCGGAGCCGACGACCGCGCCGGCCCCTGAGCCCGTTCCCGAACCGGAACCGGAAGAGCCCTTCGTTGAGCACACCGTGGCGCCTGGCCAAACGCTTTGGGACATCTCGCGGACCTACGAGGTGCCGATGGCGCGAATCCTTGAGGCCAACGAGATGACGCGGCGAGACGCGCGACGTTTGAGCAAGGGGCGCGTCCTCAAGATCCCAGGGGCGACCGAGATTCAAACCGAGATGCGATCACGAACGGTCTCGCTTGAAGATCTCCCGCCGATCGAAGACGGCGCGTATCACATCGTCGCGCGCGGCGAGACGCTCTGGGACATCGCGACTATCTACGAGAAGACCGTCGACGAGATCATGGAGCGCAACGAGCTCGACGACGCAGCGGTGCGTGCGCTCCGAGCGGGGAGCGCACTGGTCATCCCAGGAATCGAACAGAGTCAGGTCGCCGAGTTCGAGCCGGTGGAGCGGAGCGCTCGCGTTCGTCACACGGTCGACCCGGGCGAGACGATTTGGGACATCGCCCGCGCGTTCAAGGTCAGCACGTCCGAGATCATGGCGGCGAACGGGATGTCGCGCGACGACGTCCAGAACCTCCGCGCGGGCTCTCGCTTGGTCATCCCTGGTGTGGAGCGGAGCGGCGGCCGCGTGCGTCGGCGGATCACGAAGCGACAAATGCGCGCGCTTTCGTTTGCGCGAGAGCTCGGCCTCGGGCCGCGTCACGTCGCGCAGAAGCTCCTCCGCGGCGAACCCGAACGCGCCTGGATCGAAGCGGCTGGAGGAGACCCCAATCGGCTCCCCGGCACGCTCCGTTGGCCCGTCAGCAATGGGCGCTTCGTGCGCGGCTACGGCTCCGGTGAAGGCGGCTACCACCTCGCGGTCGACATCATCGGCGAGATCGGCTGGAACGTGCGCGCGGCGGCTCCCGGCATCGTCGGCTACTCGGGCGACGAGGTCAGCGGGTACGGGAACCTCGTGATCCTGATCCACCAAGGTGGATGGATCACGGTCTACGCACACAACTCTGCGAACTTCGTGGTCGCTGGCGAGCGCGTCCCGCGAAACGGCGTCATCGCGGAGGTCGGGAGCACCGGGCGCAGCCGCGGACCGCATGTGCACTTCGAGTTCATCTACGACCAGCGCAACTGCGATCCGGTCACCCTCTTCCGTCCTGGCGTGCGTCACAAGACGCGGATGGCCTTCTACGAGAAGCGCTCGTGGACCGACCCGCGTCAGCGACCTGAGGAAGTGAACTGCGCGCGGAGACGTCGTCACCCGCGGTCGCGTTCGGTGCTTGAAGAAACGCTCAGCGAGAACTGAACGCGTGGGCCAGGCGAACATCCCGATCGCGCTTACCCTCGCGGGCCTCGACCCTTCGGGCGGCGCAGGGCTCGGCGCGGATCTGAAGACCTTTCATCACCACGGCGTCTACGGCGCCAGCGTGGCGACGTTAATCACAGCGCAGAACACCACGGAGGTGGCGCGCGTCGAGGTGCTCTCTGTGGACCTCGTGCTCGCGCAGCTCGACTGCCTCCTCGCCGACTTCACGATCTGCGCGAGCAAAACGGGCGCGCTCGGGAGCGTCGCGATCGCGCGCGGGATCGCCGACCGTGCGGATCGGCTGGGCGCGTTGGTCGTCGACCCGATCCGTTTCGCCACGCACGGCGCAACGCTGAGCGAAGGAGCGGACGTCCTCTTTCCCGTCGCGACCTTGATCACGCCAAACGCGCAAGAAGCAGCAGAGCTGTTGGGGCGCGAAGTGCGGAACGAAGAGCAAGCGCTCGGCGCGGCGCGGGCGCTTCGTGATCGCGGCGCGGCGGTCTTGCTCAAAGGGGGTCATCTGGACACACGAGAGGTGGTCGACATCTTGGCCGACGCGCAGGGCGTGGAGGTCTTTCGCGCTCCGCGGGTCCCGACCCCGCACACTCATGGAACCGGCTGCGCGCTCTCAGCTGCCGTGACCGCGCGCTTGGCCCAAGGCGCCCCCCTGCGCGCGGCGGTTCGATCCGCGCGCGCCTTTGTCGCCCGGGCGATCGCCGGCGCGCCGGGCCTCGGAGCGGGAAACGGGCCGCTCGATCTCTTCGCGGATC
Organism: uncultured bacterium; assembly: GCA_938024995.1. Lineage (GTDB taxonomy): Bacteria > Myxococcota_A > Polyangia > Polyangiales > Houyiibacteriaceae > CALJDU01. Next base: position 159,726 of record CALJDU010000034.1, on the reverse strand, counting down.
AAGACGAAACAACCTAACCCGTCGCGACCGCGGGCCGAGCGATTTCCTGAGCGCGATGCTCTGCTACAGTCCCGCTGTGCGTACCCGCTTAGCCTTTGCTCTTCTCGCGCTGGCCTCGCTCACGATGGTGAGCTGTGCCGAGGACACCGCGATCATGATCATCGTTCGTTCACCGAACCTGACCATTCCGGAGGACCTCGACGGACTTCGTTTCGAGGTCGGACAGGCCGGCGGAAAGATGGTCAACGAGACGCTTCCGATCACGGGCGGTTGGCCGCAGAGCCTCGCGGTGTTGCCGAACGGCACCCGCGGCGAGGTCACGGTCACCGTCACCGGACTGAAGGGAGGCGGCTCCCGGATCCGGCGAAGCGCTGTCGCGACCTTCGTCAACGGACGCACCGTCGACCTCGAGCTCGTTTTCACCCGTGCTTGCTACAACGTCGTCTGCCCAGATGGAGACTGCGTCTCTGGCGTGTGCGGCGGAGACGTCCCCGACGCGGGCACAGACACGGGGATGCCGGACGGCGGAGTCGACACCGGAACGCCGGACACGTCGATGCCTGACACCGCGATGGACACGTCGATGCCCGACACGTCGATGCCCGACACGTCGATGCCCGACACATCGATGCCCGACACGTCGATGCCCGACACGTCGATGCCCGACACGTCGATGCCCGACACCGGCACCGTGGTGGGCGACTTGATCATCTCCGAGTACGTGGAGGGCAGCAGCAACAACAAGGCGCTCGAGTTCACGAACCGCGGCGCGTCCGCGTTCGACCTCGCGACGTGCACGCTCAGTCTCTTCCCGAACGGAGCCGCGACGCCGTCACGCGAGCTCACGCTCTCCGGCTCCCTCGCGCCAGGTGACTCCATCGTCATTTGCAACGGCAGGTTCGCGACCCCCGCGCTCTGTGACACCATCGACATGGGATCTGTTCTCAACCACAACGGCGACGACGCCTACGAGCTCCGGTGTGGCGGCTCGTTGCTCGACAGCTTTGGGCAGGTGGGCTTCGATCCCGGAAGCGAGTGGGAGAGCGCGGACGAAACGGTCTCCACGTTGAACAGCTCGCTCCGCCGCAAGTGCAGCATCGGGACCGGCGACGACAACAGCGCGGACGCCTTCGACCCGGGCGTCGAGTGGGACGCCTTCGGCGAGGATGACTTCAGCGGCCTCGGCGCGCACTGCCCTTGAGCCAACGGTCCCGCCGTCAGCAGTTGGGCGGCGCGGAACAGAGACGACGACTTCAGCGTAGTTCGTCTTCGGCCCAATCGAGCACGCTCGACGCGTCTGGGTAGCGCGCGTTGGGGTAGCTCAGAACGTTGATCTCGAGCACCGCGCCCGCCCCGATGCCCACCGTCAGCAGTTCGCGCATCCGCACGAGCAACGCCATCGCGAGCTCTTCCCGCGTGTGCGGAAGGACGAGGGCGAAGCGGCGGCGATAGAGGAAGACCAGATCTGTGCGACGCAAACGATCGGTCACCGCGTCCAGCACGCTGTCGTAGATCTCCTCGGCCGCGTCGGGCGCGACCTTGACCACGATCATCGCGAACGGGTCGCCGTAGCGCTCCGCGAAAAGGGTCTGCTCGCGGAGGCACTTGCGCAGGTGACGCCCCTCCACGAAGCGCGCGCCGCCTCGAACGGGAACACCTCGGAGCGCGACCTCGAGCACGTCGCGGAGGTCGTCCTTCGTCCAGCGGCGACCCGGTGAGATCGCGTTGGCTGCGGCGGTTAGACGCTCCGCGAACTCGCGTGCCAGCTCGACGCTCCCACACAGTCGGTCGAGGTCGCCTGCTTCAATCGCGCGGTCGAGCTCACGTCGGGGGACGTGCTTCACAGCCTCTGTCACCGTCGTCACCGGGTGATTCTGCGACCACGGAAGGCAGACGACAAGGGGGACGGAAGAATGCGCTCGCGCGGCAACCGAGGTGGGCGCTTTCGTCCGATTAACGCCGGAGCGAAAGCACGACGGTTCGGCCCGCGAGCCCGACCGGAGCCACCCGGATGATCTGTGGGTCGATGCCTTCCTGAAGCATGATCCGCTTGATCATCTCGGCGCGCATTTCCGCCAGCTCAGTGACGTTGCGCTCCCCCTCTTCAGCGTGTCCGGTCAACACCACCTCTTGGATGCCCTGCCCGGGCTCCTGAGCTTCCAGTTCACGCGCGAGCGCGGCGAGCGTCTCGATCACCTGGCCCCGCGCACGCGGATGCCGACCGTTCGGTGGGAAACGAAAACGTCCGCGCTCTTCCAAGTCGGCGATGGGAGCCGCCGGCTCGCTGGGCGGAAGATCGGTCTGCGCGTCACTCGTCGTGGCGTCGGTCTGCGCAACTTGAACGAGCTCATCGGTCGACGTGGCGCGAGGCTCTTCCACCACGCGCTCGATCACTGCGGGCTCATCGTCGCGGGTGTGGGTAACTCCGGCGGACGTACTCGCCGACGTGGATCTCGGCGTTGGAGAGGGTGCTGCGGCCCCGCCACATGCGACGAATGAGACCGAGAAGAGAAGTACGCAGAGCGTCGTTCGCATGTCTCCGTCTATCAGCCTGACGTGACGAGGAAAAGTCCGAGCAGGCGTCCCTGGCGGTCGTCAGCGGAGCGTAAGAGTCGACTGTTGCCGATCGCTTGCCGTACCCTCGCCAGCGATGTTCCGACCCAACGCCGTCTCCTCTCGACTCAAGTTGTCCTTCGCCTGGACCTTGGCCGCCCTGGCCGCAACCACCATGACCGCTTGCGGCGCGAGCGCCCCTGCTCAAGCCACGACGCACAGCGAGGTAAGCGAACCGGCGGTCGTCGACGAGGCGCCGATGTTGGTGGGTGGCGGAACGCAGAGCTGTCATCCACAGGAAGCCAACGTTGGCGGCGATTGCGACCAGTGGTTTGGCTACCATTGGGACGGCATGAGGTGCCGCAGCTCCTCAGGGTGCGGTTGCGAAGGCCAAGACTGCGACGCCGCATACGAGACGATCGAGGAATGCCGCGAAGCACACTCTGAATGCTTCACCAACGACCCCGAAGGTTGACCGGGTCCCGTTTCTTGAGGGACAGCCACTCAAGCAAGACAACACTCGAGGAAGGCAACAAACACTCAAGCAAACTTTGTCTCTCGAGGACCAAATGGCTCCTGAAGATGACGCTCCAAAGACCTCTCAGGTAAGCAGGACGTTGCCATCGCCGCCTGAAGCGATCCCCGACGCGCTCCCGATCCCCGCCTCGATGCCGTGGCCTCGCAGGATCGCGTTGTAGAGATCGATCCCGTTCATGCGGCGGTCGGTGAAGAACCCGCGCTGGAAACGCTCGCCGCCTCCGAAGACCGCGTGGAAGACGTCGGTCTTGTTGTGGTTCCAGCCGTACTCGGTCCCGAGCACGATGGTCGCGTTCTCGAGAACGGTCGCGCCGTTGGCCTCGCGGAAGTCGTCGTCGTCGAGCGCCTCAAGGAACGCCGCGACGGAGCTGAGCGCGAAGTGTTGGTAGAGGCGCGCTTCCCGCGGCTGGTTGCCATGGAAGTAGGAGTCGTGTTGTGAGTTACCGGGGAAGTCGGTCGACTCGCCCATCGCGCGGTAGGTGCCGCCGAGGTTGGTGTGTCCGCCGGCTGACTCGAACATCAAGTTGCCGTAGCGGACGAGGTCGCAGCGAAGCGCCATCGCGTAGAGCTGTGCGTGGAGCCCGAAGACCATTTGGACGTCTTGCCAATCGATCCGCGGCGCGCCGTCTCCGGTGCCGTATGTGAAGCGGTCGTAGTCCGCGATGCTCGGATCACGCGGTACGTCCGGAACGTCGCAGGTCGCGCCCATCGGCGGCATCGGGTCGCCCATGTCGATCACGTCGTCGGCCGGCGCGAGCGAGAGCTCGATTTCACGAATGGAGTTGAGGTGCTGCGTGAGCTTCAGCTTGGACTCCGCGCCCAGGTAAGAGCGGTCGCCCGTGAGCGAGCGGTACTGTCCGAGCACGGTGTCCAGCACGCTGCGTTCAATCCGTCGGGCGCGTCGCTCGGGAGAGTCCGCCGGAGGCGGCGGCTCGGTGGACGAAGGCGGCGGTCGGTAGCTCCCGAAGACGCGGTCGAAGACCTCGGACGGTCGCTTGACCGGAGGTCGTCCGTTGCCGTCGAGACCAAACACGCGAAGCGCTTGTGCGTCGCACGCGCCGCGTCGCCACCACAGTCCGGAGGCGAGGGTCGGGGCGCTCGGATCCACTTCGGCGCGGAGCAGCTGGTCGATCGACGCGCCCCCTGCACGGTTGACCGAGCGCTGTCGCTCGCCGACGAAGACCACGGTCGAGGTGTTGCAGTGCGCGCCGCCCACGTTGCCTTGCACGAGGTCCACGGAGAACGCGGCCATCTTGTCGCGAAAGGGCGCGAGCGGCTCAAGCGGTCCGCTGAAGTCGTTCTGCCAGCTCGGGTCGAGACCCAGACCGAAGAACGCGGTGACGAGTCGCGTCGGGACCTCCGCCTGCGCGACCGAGCGCGAGGGAGCCATCTCCGCGAGGAACGGCAGCGCGATCGCGATCGACGACGTGCCGCGGAGGAACGTTCGCCGGCTCAAGCGGCGCTTTCCGGTATGGACCTTCATCGGGCGCCTCCAACCGATCGAAACACTTCATGGGTCGCGATGATCTTCGCGAGCGCGACGAACGAGCCGCCCGCGTCCCGTCCCGCGTCCGCGATCTCGATGACCGCGCTGCCTTGCTCCTTTGCGAGCGTTCGTCCCAGCGCGAACTCCACGTGTCGCTGGGTCAAGCAATCGCGAATGCGCGCGCTCTCCCCGAGCAGTCCCATAAGCTCGGCGTAGTCACGATACGGTAGCTGTCGCCCGCTGTCCGTGACCGAGTCCGGGAGCCAGCCATCCGTGCGCAGGTCGTTACCGAACTCGTCCTCTGCGCGGAACCCGCCGCGATGGTCGAAGTTCTCAAAGGCGTACGCGATCGGATCAAACTGACCGTGGCACGTCGCGCATTCATCACGCTCCAGGCGCTGCTCGGCGATCGTTCGATCGGAGGTGCCCTCGGGCAGCTCGGCGACGAAGTCATCGATCTCAGACTGCAGCGCGGCGGGAGGTTCGGGCGGGTGATCGCAGAACAGCTGGGACTGTAAGAAGAGCCCACGGGCGACGATTTCGCCGCCGTCCGCGTTTGTCATGCCCGCGATGATCCCGGGCTGTCCCAGCAAACCTCCGCGACCGCGCGCTAGGTTGCCGGGGTACTCCCGGACGCCCACCCCGCCCGGGGAAAAACCGTAGCGCTCAGCCAACGCGGGGGTGAGGAAGACCTTCTCAACGCCGAAGAGGTTGAGGACGTTCTCCCCGCTGTCGACCGCGTCGACGTAGAACGCGAGGGCGCTCTGGATGAGTTGCTCGTTCAATCCGTCTTCGTCTGGGAGCGCTTCGAACCGCGCCCAGTCGAAGAGGTAACGCTCCGCGACCAACCGCACCCGCGCTCGGTTCGCGAGCATGCGATCGACGTGGCTCGCGATCTGTTCGTCCGTTTGCAGCGCACCACGCGAGGCAGCGTCGAGCAACGCCGCGTCGGGGGGCGAGGCCCAGAGGAAGTAGCTGAGACGTGACGCGAGCTCGTAGTCACTGACGACGCGTTCGGCGAGGTCTTCGCGCTCGATCAAGTAGAGGAACTGGGGCGACTGCAACATCGCGCGCGCCACCGCGCGGGCCGTGTCTCCGAACGAGGTGTCTTCGCCTGCCACCGAGACGAAGAGCGTCGCGAACGCGCTGGTCTCCATCTCGGTCGCGGGCCGGCGAAAGAGACGCGTCGCCATGGCTTCGGCGACCTGCTCACCACAGCTCGCGGTGGTCTCGCGACATGGCGCTACCGCATCGAGGAAGTCGTCAAAGCCAGGGTCCGCCACGACGGTCGCGGCCAAGCTATGGTACGCGCGGACGTGCTCGGGGTTCACGCTCTGCGACGTCGCGATGTGGATAAACCCTTCGAGCGGCCGCTCCCGCGGATAGATGGTGAGGTCGTCCTCCGAGAGCGCCACGCCGACCAAATCGCGCAAGCTGTTTTGGTACTCGTCGCGCGTCAGTCGCCGCGCCAGCGGAGAGAGGGGCTCAAACGGGATATCCGTTTCGCGGTCGGGTCGATTCCGATCACGCCTCGCGCGCCAGTCGGCGGTTTCCTCTGGCTCGTCGATCACGCCGCTGCAGCTCACGACGAGCGCGAAGCTCATCAGCACGAAGAGGCGCCTCATCATCGACCTCAGAGTGCCACGCTAAGCCTTATGGCGCGGTTACGCTTTGATCACGCTCCGGATCACCGAGCGTTCGCGACCCGCGCTACTCTTTTTTCTTTTGGTCCAGCAACGCGAGGAGCTTGAACGCGCGGCCGTTGCTCTTGTCGATCACCAAGACCTGCTCGAGGGCTTGCTGCATCCCGTCGAAGTTTCGACGCTCAAAGAGCGAGCTGCTCAACGCAAAGAGACACTCGATGGCGAGCTTGGGGTGCTTGTTCTCGATGTGGAACTCCGCGATGCGGCGTAGCAGCAAGAGGTCCTCAGGGTACTTCTGAAGAAGCTCATCGAGCCGCGCGCCGACATCCTCACGATGGCCGTAACGAACGAGCACCGACATATCGTTCATCATGCGGTCGAGCTCGCCGGCGGGGATGAGGCCGTCTTCGCTGCGCTCCGCGATCGGCGGTCGGCTCACCTCTACGTTCGCGACATCGGGAACGAACTCGCTGCGCGCGGCGGGATCGTCGGGAGGCGCGTCACCACGGATCACATCTTCAAAGATGGGCGCAGGTTCCGGCGCGACCACCGGCATCTTGCGAACCGTGAGCGGCATGATGGCGCTCGGTTCATTGGGCCCCACCGGCCCAACGCGGAGACGTCGCTCACCGGTATCGATCGGGAGCGGGATGTGACCCGACGCTTCGATCGAAGGACCGAAATACGCCATCTTGGGCGGCTGGGTCTTCTTCTGCCCGCCATACGAGTTCGCGTTCCGGACAAAGGCGTCGAAGATCGCGTCCACGTTCGGCTCGAGCGGGGTCATCTGGCTGTCGCCCCGGCTCTTGGATGTCAGGTCCATCTCGGGCGCACCATACCGCGGCGACCGGAAAAGAGCACTGCGCAGTGGGTCTCCACACCATCGGTCCACAGCGCCCCCAGACCCTCGGAAATGGACCGAATCATGGGTGATCCTTGGCGGGGCGATCACCTTTGGATATAGCCGAGGGTCTCGATCCCTGAACGAGAGTCCAGTTTTATGGCACGCCGAAAAACCACCCCAAAATCCAAGAGTCAGCTCCCCCTCCCTGTGAACTTCGCAGACGCCTCGCTCAAAGACGAGATGCAACGGAGGTACCTCAGCTACGCGCTGAGCGTCATCACATCGCGCGCTCTTCCCGATGTCCGCGACGGCCTCAAGCCGGTCCAGCGACGCATCCTCTACACGATGTGGAACGAGCTGCGACTGCGCAGCGACGGCCGCTACCGAAAGAGCGCGGCAATTGTCGGCGACGTCATGGGCAAGTTCCATCCGCACGGCGACTCCGCGATTTACGAAGCGGCCGTTCGCATGGCGCAGACGTTCTCGTTGCTCCACCCGCTGGTCGACGGTCGCGGCAACTTCGGTTCGCCCGATGGCGATTCCCCGGCGGCGATGCGTTACACGGAAGCGAAGCTACAGAAGCTCTCCGACGAGATTCTCGGCGAGCTCGGTCAGAAGACGGTTCACTTCCGGCCGAACTACGACGGCACGCGCTTCGAGCCGACCGTGCTCCCGGCTCGCTTTCCGAACCTGCTCATCAACGGTTCGCAAGGCATCGCGGTCGGCATGGCCACCTCGATCCCGCCGCACAACTTCAACGAGATCGTGAAGACCTGCATCCGCTTGATCGACGAGCCCAAGCTCTCGCTCAAGAACGCGCTGCGCACCATCAAGGGGCCGGACTTCCCGACCGGAGGTCAGCTCATCAGCAGCAAGGCCGACATCCTTCACGTCTACGAGACAGGGCACGGGACGCTGAAGCTGCGCGGCGAGTGGATGATCGAGAAGCAAGAGGGCCGCAAGCCGGACCTCCTGATCATCACGTCGATCCCGTACGAGGTGAAGCGGGCGACCGTGGTCGAGAAAATCGCGGACGTCATCGTCGGCAAGAAGCTCCCCTCGGTCACCGACGTTCGCGACGAGAGCACCGACATCTGCCGCATCGTGTGCGAGCTCAAGAAGGGCGCCGACCCGCAGATGGTCATGGCCTACCTCTTCAAGCACACGCCCTTGTCCACGACGGTCTCCGTCAACCTGACGTGCTTGGTCCCGACCGCGCACCCTGAGATCACCGCGCCTTCGCGGCTCGATCTCATGAGCATGCTGCGGCACTTCCTGACCTTCCGAATGGAGGTCGTGGTCAAGCGGCTCGAGTTTGAGCTGAAGAAGCTCCTCGACCGGATCCACATCCTCGACGGTTTCGTGACCATCTTCGATGCGCTCGACGAGACCATCCGCATCATCCGAAAGTCCGAGGGCAAGAAGGACGCGGCCGCCAAGTTGATGAAGCGCTTCAAGCTCGACGCGCTCCAGGTCGACGCCATCTTGGAGCTTCGGCTCCACCGTCTCGCCAAGCTCCAGATCCTCTTGGTCGAGAACGAGCTCAAGGAAAAGAAAAAGGCCGCGCGCCAGATCAAGAAGCTGCTTAAGAGCGAAGCCGATCGCTGGAAGCTGATCCGCGCCGAGCTCCACGAGCTCACGTCCACCTACGGCGCGCCGCGCAAGACGCAGGTCCTCTACGACCTCGACGAGCCGGAGTTCGACGCCGACGCGTTCATCGTCGATGAGGACGTGATGGTCGTCCTCACGATGCAGGGCTGGGTCAAGCGCCAAGGTCGCGTCAAAGACGTCAGCACGACCCGGGTGCGCGACAAGGACCGGGTCCTCGAGGTCGTCGCGGCGTCCACCAAGAGCTCGATCGCGTTCTTCTCGAGCCTCGGGAGCTGCTACGTCACCCGGGCCGTCGACCTTCCGCAGACCACCGGCTACGGCTCGCCCGTGCAGTCACTCTTTAAGATGAAAGACGGCGAGCGCATCGTCGCGATGATGGGCTTCGATCCGCGCTTCATGGAGGTGCCGCCGCCCAGCGAGGACGCCGACGAGCCGGAAGAACCATGGGGCCTCGCGGTCACCAAGGGCGGCATGTCGCTCCGCTTCTCGTTGCGCCCCCATCGCGAGCCCTCCACGCGCAGCGGACGAAAATTCGCGCGCGTGGGCAAAGGCGACGAGGTGATCTACGTCGCGTGGATGGAGTCGGGTGAACGCTTGGCGTGCGCGACCAAGAAGCGCCGCTCGCTCATCTGCGAAGCGGACGAGGTCTCGCTGCTCTCCGGCGCCGGCAAGGGGGTCAAACTGATCAAGCTCGAAAAGGGCGACGAGGTCATCGGCGCGAAGCTGCTCGTCGATGATAGCGACGCCCTCATCGTGAAGCGCGAAGGCGGAAGCGAGTACCGCATCTCGACGCGCAAATACAAAGTCGTCGGCCGTGGCGGCAAGGGCAACCAGATGTTCACGCGCGGCTCGGTCGGGAGCGTGGTCTACCAAGAGCCCACCCTGCCCGGCTTCCCGGCTCCGGAGGATGAGTAATCATGGCGACCAAGAAGAGCGCGAAGAAGCCCGCCAAGAAGTCACCGAAGAAAAGCGGCAAGTACGGCGCCGAAGAGATCGACGTTCTCGAGGGGCTCGAACCCGTCCGCGCACGTCCCGGCATGTATATCGGTGGCACCGACACCCACGGCTACCACCACCTCCTGTGGGAGGTCGTCGACAACTCGGTCGATGAGGCGATGAACGGGCACGCGACCCGCATCGAGATCGAGATCGACAAGGACCTCCGCGGCGCCTCGATCGCCGACAACGGTCGCGGCATCCCGGTCGACAAGCACCCGAAGTACAAGGTGCCGGCGCTCGAGTTGATCATGACCAAGCTCCACTCCGGCGGAAAGTTCAAGGGCAAGAACTACGCGGTCAGCGGCGGGCTTCACGGGGTCGGCGCGAGCGTCGTCAACGCGCTCTCCGAAGAGGTCACCGCGACCGTGTGGCGCGACGGCAAGACGTTCACGCAGACCTACGCGCGCGGCAAGACCACCAGCAAGCTCAAGAAGGGCGGAAAGACCAGCAAGCGCGGAACACAGATTCACTTCCGCCCCGACCCGCAGCTCTTCGGCAAGTCGCTCAAGTTCGACGCCAAGAAGGTGCGCGAGCGACTCGAGCTCAAGGCCTACCTCCACAGCGGCGTGAAGTTCGTCTTCAAGGACCACAAAGGCGTCCGCGTGGAGCTCGAGCGGCAAGGCGGGCTGACCGAGCTGCTGGAGACGCTCGTGATGGAATCGGGCAAGGTCCCGGTGCACCCCGAGCCGTTTACGCTCAAGCGCGAGGGCGACGACAGCGTCGTGCGTCTCGAGCTGACGATGCAGTGGACCGAAGCGTCGGACGACCGCGTGAAGTCGTTCGCGAACGGGATCCCGACCGGCAACGGCGGCAGCCACGAGACGGGGTTCAAGCAAGCGATCGGCCGCGCGGTGCGGGGCTACATGGAGGCCAAGAAGATCAAGCCCAAGGGCGTGAAGATCACGGCCGAGGACATCCGCGAAGGCTTGGTCGCGCTCGTCAGCGTCTACGTCAAGGAGCCGCAGTTCCAAGGCCAGACCAAGGACCGGCTGAACAACCCCGAGGTGACCGCGGTCGTCGAGTCGATGGTGCGCAATGATCTCGAGCAGTGGCTGCTCGAGAACCACAACCTGGCGGAGTCGATCGTCGGACGAATCGTGTTGGCGGCGCGTGCACGGGAAGCCAGTCGCGCGGCGAGCAAGCAGGTTCGGCGTAAGTCCGCGGTCTCGCGGCGGCTCAACCTGCCCGGCAAGCTCAGCGATTGCTCCAGTCAGGATCCGGCCGAGAGCGAGATCTTCTTGGTCGAGGGTGACAGCGCAGGTGGCAACGCGAAGCAAGGTCGCGATCGGCGGACCCAAGCGATCCTCCCACTGCGCGGAAAGGTGCTCAACGCGGAGCGCGCGAGCGCGGCCCAGATCCTCGCGAACAAGGAGCTGTCGGCGATCGTCAGCGCGCTCGGCTGCGGAATGGGCAAGCACTTCGACGTGTCGAAGTTGCGCTACGGCCGCGTCTTCTTGCTGATGGACGCAGACACGGATGGGCATCACATCGCGACGCTCTTGCTGACCTTCTTTTACCGGATGCTCCCCGGGCTCATTCGGGGAGGTCACATCTACATTGCGCAGCCTCCGCTCTATCGCATCGACGCGGCCAAAGAGACGCACTGGGCGCTCGATGATGCGCAGCGCGACGAGGTGCTCGACAAGCTCCCGAAGAACGTCAAACCCGAGATCTCCCGCTTCAAGGGCCTCGGCGAGATGACGCCGCAGGAGCTGAAGGAGACGACGATGGATCCGCGGATGCGGAAGTCGCTCCGCGTGGTCATCGATGGCGAGCTGTCGACCGACAAGTTGCTCTCCGACCTGATGGGCAAGGACGCCACCCCTCGGTACGACTTCATTATGGAGCACGCTCCCCGAGCGGACGCGGCCTTGATCGACGTCTGACGCCCTCGACGAACCGGTCATTCAGGGTTCTCCCGGGCTCGTCCGTGTGGTTTCGTCGCCCATCGGCAGCGCGCCGCGAGGGGTGAGGCTTGACCCACGCCCCGCTTCCAGGGATAGAACCCCGCAGTGCTACGCCGCTTCATTTTTCTTATCGCGGTCGCGTCCTTCTTGAGCGTCTCGCCTTCCCCCACCACCGCCCACGCCGCGGAACCGTGGCTCATCACTCTCGAGCCAGGTTTCGCGATGCCGATGGGGGACACTCGAGGTCTGTTCGACCCGGGCGTTGCAGGGGCGTTCTCCGTCCAGCGACCGGCCGCCAGCTGGCTGCTCTTCGGGCTGCGTCTTCGCGGGGTGCTACTCTTTGACGCACCCGCGCCCGGCGACCCCAACCTCGCGGACCCCGGCGTGGGCACCGTCGGCTCGCTCTCGCTATCGATTCGGATTCGTCCGCTCGCCACTGACGCCGATCCGCGACGCGGAACCGGGCTCTACGTTGAAGGCGCGTTCGGGGGCGGAATCACGGGTGACCTGTGGCGCGCGATGATCGAAGTGGGCGTCGGCTACGGCTTCGAGTTCCGGCGCTTCGCGGTGGGCCCGGCGATCCGCTACCTCCATGTTGTGGAGCAAGGTCGCGGTCCGCTCGACAGCGACGCGCACCTCTTGCTCTTCGGGCTCGAGATCGTGTTGGGCGATGTCCGAAAAGAGGTCACCGCGCCCGAGCGCGACAACATCGGGATCGACATCACACCTGGTGACGACGATCGCGATGGCGTGTTGGACGAGAACGACGATTGTCCGCTTCAGCTCGAAGACATCGACGGCTTCAACGACGAGGACGGTTGCCCGGATGTCGACAACGACGAAGATGGCGTTCCCGATGTGGACGACCAGTGCGTCTTGGAGCCTGAGGACATCGACGGTCTCGGCGACGAAGATGGATGCCCGGAAGACGATTGGGACGGCGACCACATCCCCGACACCGAGGACCAGTGCGCCGACCTACCGGAGATCGTCAACGGCAACGACGACGAGGACGGTTGCCCGGACGAAGGCGTCATCGCGATGGTCGGCGACCGCATCATCATCGATGACCACCTCTTGTTCGCGGAAGCCTCCGCGCGCATTTCACCAAGCGGCCGCCGGTACGTCGCCGCGCTCGTGAATCTTGCTGGCCAACGTCGCGACTTCCAGAGCCTCGTCATCGAAGGTCACGCAGCTGCGGAGGCCGATCAGAGCGGCGCCAACCGACTCGCCGCGCGCCGCGCTCGGGTCTTGGCGCGAGAGCTGACCGACGCCGGGTTGGTCCTGCCGACCGAGGTTCGTGGTCTCGGCCAGGAACGCCCACGCGACGGCGGACATGACGCGCGGATCGAGGTCATCGCCGTCGGTGCGCGCCCTGCCCCGTCCGGCCTTCCCGGTCGCCCCACCACCGAGCTCCCGGCCGAACGTCTCCCCAGCTATGATCCCATTCCCGCGCCTCCCGTGCGTCGGCAGGGAGGCGATCCCGCGAGCGACGTTCAAGACGGTGCCGAAGACATGGTCTTCGAGGAGGAGAACTGATGCGCTCCCATCTCCTGCTTCTGCTGCTCGCGGTGCTGAGCCTCGTCGCCGGATGCGACACCAGCCCCGTGACCGGCGCCACGTGCGGCGACGATCTCCTCACCTGCGACGACGGCATCTGCGTCGACCCGCGTCGGAACCCTGTCCACTGCGGCGGATGCAACATCGTCTGTGGCGCGTTCGAGCTGTGCACCGACGGCTTCTGCCAGTCGATCATGGACACGAGCCCCGACACCGCGATGGACGCCCCGGACACCACGCCTCCCGAGGACACCGGCGTCGACGCCGCGGAAGACACCGGCCCGGCGGACACCGGCCCGGCGGTCACCGTTTGCAGCCTCGGCGAGATCGCGTGTGGAGCCGTTTGCACAAACCCGTTTTCGGATCGCGACAACTGTGGCTCGTGTGGCCGACGCTGCGGCTCGGCGCAGATCTGCGCGAGCGGGGTCTGCGCGCTTGGATGCGACGCGCCGCTGATGGTCTGCGACGAAGCGTGCGTCGATACGTCATCGAACCTGAACCACTGTGGTGGATGCGACTCCCCGTGCGCAGGGCTCTGCATCGACGGAACCTGCGAGACCGGCCCCGGCGAACTGGTGCTCATCGGTCACGACTTTCGGGAGAGCCGCGTCGGCATGGACCGCATCGTCGGAAACGCCGCCGGACTGGCCGGCGATGACGTTCGGGGCCTGGTCTTCGAAGGAGACGCGCGTCCCTCTTCGCTCCGCGGCGTAGACGCGGCGATCACCGACGTCGCCGCGAGCTCCGGGTTTACGTACCGAGACCGCTCCGTTCCCGCGCAGCTCGTGACCGGTTCACTGGTCGGGCGAAACCTGCTCATCGTCTCCGCACAAGCGGACGCCGACGACGCAGAGCTCGCGCGTTTGGGAACGCTCTTCAGCGCGGCCATCACCGAGTTCCTCGAGCGCGGCGGGGTCGTGGTCGTGCTCGACGCCGGCGGAAGCAACCTCGGGACCTACAACGTCGTGCAGGCGCTCGACGTCAGCGCCCGAAGCGACATCACGCTGGAGACCGTTCGCGTGGTGGACGCCGGGGACCCCGTCGCGGTTGGCGTACCTTCGACGTACCGTGCCGAGACCAGCTCCTCGAGCTTCACGATCGGCAGCGGAAACGTCGTCGTCGCGCTGGAGGACGATCCGGTCGTCGTTCACTGGACCGTCGAGTAGAACGCCCGCGGTTCCAGGTGGACCGCGCGTGTGTCATCGCGCTCCGAAACGCTCTAAAAACAGGCCTTCCTTGGTTGGCACGCGCTTCGCTCTATTGGCGGGCATGCGTCTCCACCTCACCCTCGGCTTCTCCTTGGTCTTTCTTCTCGCGTGCGAAGGAACCATCGGAACAGAGCGCCACGACCCCATCGCGTATGGCGACGCAGGGCTGACCGACGCGCTTCTCGACACGGCAGACGCCGAGCCGGACGCGGAGCCTGAGCCTGAGCCTGAGCCTGAGCCTGAGCCCGAGCCTGAGCCTGCGCCCGAGCCCGAGCCCGAGCCCGAGCCCGAGCCTGAGCCTGCGCTCGACGTGGAAGATCTTGGGGACCGGATCGTCGTCTCCTCGACCGTGGCCCCAACGTGGAAGATCACCTTCGGGGTCCCGAGCTCAGGCTCGACGCGTTTGCCCGGCGGCGGCACCGTCTACGACGTTCGCGTTCCGGCCGACGCGTCGGAGTCGGTCGTGGAGGGTTCGCCGGGTCGCTTCTGCTGCTCCGGCTACGGCCTCGACAACCTTGAGTGGCGCTACGTACCGACCGGGACGACCTCAGGCGTGCGTCGTGATGTGGGGACGAACGCGACCGTCACCGACCGTGAAGTCCTTGAGCACACCGCGCGTCGCTATCGCTTTCGCATCCATGGAAGCTGGCCTGGGGTCGCGCGATACACCCGCGAGATCACTGTCACGCCACACGGCTACAACGTGGACATGAGCGTCGACTACAACGGGGCGACCGGGACCAAGAGCATGTGGTGGCTCCTCTCGCTCATCCGTCAGGAGAAGATCCAGCTCCGCAACGTCACGATCCGCGACGACGACACCCCGGACATGCCGCTGCCGAACCGCAAAGAGACCATCGCGCGTGTCCCCGCAGGCATTGACTATCCTTATCGGGTCACGTTTCCGATGCGCGGCGTGCGCACGAGCATGGAGCTCCGCGTGACGGAAATGGCGGACATGACCAACGCCTCGATGAACTACGAGTTCTGGCCTCCGGAGCGCGGCTACACGTTCTTTTTCCCGCGCTGGGTCGCGCAGTTCCAGCACCGCACCTACAACTTCCGCTATGGGTGGCGCTTCACCCCGCGCCCATAAGGTCCAACGGAAGCAGCGTGCGGTTTCCGCAGTACACTGCGGCGCCTGCAGCCAGCCATCATCCTGACGGCGCCAACTTATAGGTCGCTTCGCATCGGCACCGCGATTGCACGTACGCTTGGATAGTGGGCAACGGAAAGCGATGAACGCGTTCGGGTCACCGCGCGGGATCCTCGTCGCGGTCGTGGTCCTCGCGAGCACGGCGCTAGTCTTCGTGGTTGGGGCGCAATACCGCGCGACCCAAGCCGCGGCCGAGAGCGTGATCCGCGGGCAAGCGGACGCGCTCTTCTCCGCGATTCGCTTACGGCTCCCGGACGAACCCACGGCGGAGTCGCTTGAGGAGGTCCTCGCGGACCAACACGCCGATGGGCTTCGCTACGTCGCGCTCGAGTCTCGGCCCGGACCCGCTCGCCAAGCGCCCGTCGAAGCCGGCACCGCGCTCATGCGGCAACATCTGCGCCCGGGTGACCTTCTGATACGGTCCGATCGCGTTCGCGGAAGCGCCCGACCGCTGCCTCTGCGACCACCGCCGCCCCCGCACCTCGGCCATCCACCGATCGGACCGCGCTTCGATCACGTCGTCATTGAGTTCGAGCCGCTCGCCTGGACAGAGCTCGCGATCGCGGCCCAACGGCAACTCATTGGTGGGGTGTTCGTCCTCTTCGCGCTCCTCCTCACGCTTCTCGTGGGTTGGCGCGCGCTCGGTCGCGCAAAGGCGCAGTCGCTGATGCTCGAGAAGCAAAAGCGGCTCGCGATGCTCGGAGAAATGTCCGCGACCCTCGCCCACGAGATCCGCAACCCGCTCACCTCGCTCAAAGGACACGCGCAGCTCCTCGTCGAAGACGCCTCCGAAGAGCGAGATCGATCCCGCGCGCGCCGCATCGTCACCGAAGCGATTCGGCTCGAAGCGCTGACCTCGGACCTGCTCACCTTTTTGCGGTCGGGCGACATCGCCATCGCGGACCGCGATCCGGTCGCGCTCGTGGAAGACGTTCGCGACGGAGAGCCACGGGTCAAGCTCGTCACGAACGACGCTCCCGGCAGCTGGCCATTCGACGCCCCGCGGCTTCGGCAAGCGCTGGCCAACCTTATGGAGAACGCGCTGCAGGCCGGCGAAGGCGAGGTGTCGATCTCCGTGACGACAACCCGCGACGTCCTCAGGTTCCAAGTGGACGACCGTGGGCACGGGATCGACGAGTCCATCCGGGAGCGCCTCTTCGACCCCTTTGTCACCTCGCGAACACGTGGCACCGGCCTTGGCCTCGCCGTCGCGCTCCGGATCGCCGAAGCGCATGGGGGTACGATCACCGCGGAGAACCGCGACGGCGGCGGCGCGCGCTTTGTCCTCACAGCAAGAAGGAATCGAGATGAGTGAGCGGATCTTAGTGGTTGATGATGAAGAAGGGATCCGCACCTTCCTCGCGGACGCGCTCTCGGCGAACCAACGCGTCGTCACGACGGCGTCGAACGTGGACGAAGCAGAGGCGCGCCTTCGAGAGCACTCCTACCAGGTCGTCCTGACCGATCTTCGAATGCCCGGGCGGGGCGGCCTCGACCTCGTCCGGAGCGTCTGCGCGCACCCCGGAGGCTCGCGACCGGTGATCATCGTGCTCACCGCGCACGGCTCGGTCGACGTCGCGGTGGAAGCGATGAAGCTAGGCGCCTTCGAGTTTCTCGAGAAGCCGGTGTCGTCTCCCGCCGCGCTTCGCGACCTCGTCGGCAGAGCGCTCGCGCGCCAGCAGATCAACGACCACGCGGACGCTCGCCTTCCGCAGCTGACCTACGGTGCGCCCGCGATGGAGCGCGTCGTCGCGTCGCTTCGGCGGGTCGCGAAAACGAAAGCCACCGTCCTGCTCTCGGGCGAGAGCGGGACGGGCAAAGAGGTCGCCGCGCGTTCCGTTCACGCTTGGAGCGATCGCGCGAGCGGCCCATTCGTCGCGATCAACTGCGCCTCCCTCTCGGAGACCTTGCTTGAGTCCGAGCTCTTCGGTCACGAGAAGGGAGCCTTCACGGGGGCGACCGCACGGAAGAAGGGGCGCATCGAGCTCTCCAACGGCGGGACGTTCTTCCTCGATGAGGTCGGTGAGCTCAAGCCCGCGCTGCAGGCGCGCATGCTCCGCGTGCTGCAAGAGAGAACGTTTGAGCGGGTCGGCGGGTCGGAGTCGATCGCGGCAGACGTTCGCTTCATCGCGGCGAGCAACCGCGACCTCCTCGCGATGATCGACGCAGGAGAGTTCCGCGAGGACCTCTACCATCGCCTCGCGGTCTTCCCGGTGCGGTTGCCCTCGCTCTCTGAGCGCCCCGAGGACATCCCGAGACTCGCCGAGGTCTTGCTCGAGCGTGCCTGCCGCGCGCTCGGCCGAGCCGCTCTCACGCTGGAACCGGACGCCGAGGCCTTGCTCGCGACGACGCGATTCACAGGGAACATCCGCGAGCTCTCCAACGTCCTCGAGCGTTCGGCGATCATGGCCGAGGGCGACGTGATCGGCGTCAATGACTTGATGCTCATCCAACGCGCAGTGAGCGGAGCCGGCGGCGCGGTCCCGACGATGGAAGAGGTCGAGCGCGAAGCGATTCGTCGCGCGCTCTTGCACTTCGGAGGTAACCGCCGAAAAGCCGCGGAGCACCTCGGGATCGGGCTCCGCACGCTTTACGAGAAGCTCAAGACCTACGGCCTGCAGTAGTCACCGTCCTCCGCGGCGACCTCGCTCCCCCTCGCCTCGCTCGCGACGCTCGTGTCCCTCGGGCACACAAGCCAGCGCGCTCTCGTCGTGAGGCGAACGGCAGGTCCCGGAGAGCGTGTCTCCGCGACGCCCCGCGAAGGAACAGGAGGCGCCCTCCTCTTGGCCCTCACAGGCCTCGATGGCTTCAGGCGGAGGGCCGCGTCGACCTGGCGGCTGCGCGACCACGAGCGCCGCGCTGGAGAAGAGAACAAGGGCGAGGACGGAGAGAAGGTTCGAGTTGTTCATGCCCCTTTGTCAGAGCAACTCGCGTGCCGAACTGAATTGAGCGCGAAGCGACCCGTTCGCCGCGCCTCCCCGTGCTGATCCCGCAATGTTCATGCGGAAACCGCGCGGGTCGCCGGTTTCCACGTGCACTCTCGTTTCGACGACACATGTTGCGCGGCCATGCCGACCGAAACGCGCGTCCTCTTCGCTCGCTCCCACGTCGAACAGGACGAAATCGACGGCTTCGATCGCGAGATCGATGCGCTCGAGGAGCTTCACATCGAGTTCGCCGTCGCGACCCTTGAACGGCTCATGGAGGCTGACGGCCGAGACCTCGAGGGGATGGCTCCCGGCCCGGCGCTGCTCCGTTCCTTCATCCTGAGCGAAGACGAATACGCGACGGTCTTTGAGGTCTGCTTTGAGCACGGCGTCACGCTCCTGAGCGATCCCGAGGCGTACGCGAACGCGATGTACTTGCCGCGCTGGGTTGACGAGCTCGGCGACCTCACGCCGCGCACGGTCTGCACCGAAGATGACGCTCCGGAACTCGCGCTCGAGCTCGCGAAGACGTTGACGCGACCGCTCTTCGTCCGTGACCACCTCAAGTCCGCCAAGGAAGACTGGGAAGGCGCGTGCTTCATCCCGGAAGGCGCCTCCGATGACGACTTCCTCGCGATTTTGCGAACGCTCAAGGCGGTCCGTGGCGACCTCTTCTCGGGCGGGTACGCCGTCCGCGAGTTCATCGACCTGAAGCCGCTCCCCTACCGAGAGGGTCGCCGCGTGATCACAGAAGAGCATCGCGTCGCGGTCGTCAACGGCGAGGTCGCCGCCCACGCGCCCTACCACGACCTCGACGTGGACCGACTCACCGACCGAGCGCTTGAGCTCATACCGGAGGTGGTTCGGCGCGTCGGACTCGAGCACTTCTGTGTCGACCTCGCGCGCAGGCGAGACGGACGGCTCTGCGTGATGGAGCTGAACGCGCTCGAGGTCGTCCGCCTCCCCGAGCAGATGGACCCCCGCGAGCTCTACCGCGCGCTCGTCTGAGTGGACGCCGTGGACCCGCTCAACCCACGAGCAGGTCGAGGAGCGCTCGCGTGGTTTTCCAGTTCCGCCCAGTCGCGGTCATCTTCAGCTTCTTCTCGAAGAGCGTCTGGCTCAGCTTCGTCTTCGCGACCCCGCGCGGGAGATGCAGGTAGGCCGCGCGCTTGTCGAACGAGACCTCATCGTCGCCCGAGGAGACCGCCTGAACCTCGCGGACCTGCGCGGCGCTGGGTTTCTTCGCGAGGAAGACAACGTGGAGCGCCTTTGGATCCGCGCCTTTGCCCTCGAAGGGATGCGCCTTCGCCATCGCCCGATACGACCGCGCCGAGAAGACCAAGACCGGAACGTCGGCGTGCCCGAAACGCTCCGCGATGCCCTCCTGCAATACGTGGGCGACCGTCGCCGTATTCTGCTCCGCGCTGAGCACGAGGTTTCCGCTCTGGAGATAGGTCGCGGGCGCGGTGAAGCCGAGGTCCTCGCAGAGCCCGCGCAGCTCCTTCATCAAGACGCGACGCTTGCCGCCCACGTTGATCCCGCGCAGGAGCGCGACATACCGCGCCACTAGGCGCGCATCCCAGGCGCTTCGTGTCCCGCTTGCGCCACGTACTCGTCGTAGCCGCCGCCGTAGAGGACCGCGCCTTGGGGCGTGAGCTCGAGAACGCGATTCGCGACCGCGGAGAGAAAGGCGCGATCGTGGGAGACGAAGAGCATCGTGCCGCCATATCCCGCGAGCGCCTCCATGAGCATCTCCTTGGTCCCCAGGTCCAAATGGTTGGTCGGCTCATCGAGGACGAGAAAATTCGGCGACGCATAGAGCATCCGCGCGAGCACTAAGCGCGACTTCTCGCCGCCCGAGAGCAGGCCGACCTTCTTGTCGGCATCGGCGCCCGAGAAACCAAACGCGCCGAGCAAGGTCTTGAGCGCGCCGACGGAAGCCATCGGGTAGGCGCGCTCGATCGTCTGGACCACCGAGAGCGTTCCGTCGAGCACATCCATCGCGTGTTGCGCGAAGTACGCCATCGTCACGCTTGGCCCGACCGCGACGCGGCCGTCGTCGGGGGCAGACTCTCCGGAGACCATCTTGAGCAGCGTCGACTTGCCCGCGCCGTTCTGTCCCATGACGCACCAGCGCTCCTGCCGCCGGACGAGAAAATCGAACTCGTCGTAGATGACATGTTCGCCGAACGCCTTGCGCACCTTCGCCAGCTTCGCGACATCGTCACCCGAGCGCTTCGGCTCCTTAAACTGAAAGCGCACCACGCGGCGCTTCTTCGGTGGCTCCAACGTGTCGATCTTTTCGAGCTTCTTCACGCGCGACTGAACCTGCGCGGCGTGACTCGCCCGCGCCTTGAAACGCGCGATGAACTCGCGCTCCTTTTTGAGCATCGCCTCTTGCCGCGCGAAGGCCGCCTCTTGTTGCTTCTCTCCGAGCGCGCGCTGCTGCACGTAGAACTCGTAGTCGCCCGTGTAGGTCGTCAGCTGACCTCCGTCGATGTCGACAATTTTCGTGACGAGCCGGTTCATGAACTCGCGATCATGGCTCGTCATCACGATGGCGCCGTCGAACTGCTTGAGGAACCCTTCGAGCCACAAGATCGACTCCAGGTCGAGGTGGTTGGTCGGCTCATCGAGCAAGAGCACGTCGGGCCCCATCAACAGGATCCGCGCGAGCGCGACCCGCATCTTCCATCCCCCCGAGAGCGCCCCGACGTCTCCGGACACGCGGTCTTCGGAGAAGCCGAGACCCGCGAGGATCTCTTGCGCCTTCGCCTCCACGCCATAGCCGCCGAGCTCCTCGAAGCGTCCCTGGACATCGCCGTAGCGCTCGAGGAGTTCGGCCATTTCGTCCGCGAACGCCGGATCGATCATCTTCGCTTCAAGCGCGTCCAGCTCGCCTTTGATTGTCGCCACTTCGCCAGCGCCCGCGATGGTCTCCTCGAGAACCGAGCGCCCCTTCATCTCGCCGACGTCCTGCCGGAAGTAACCGACGCTCACGTTCTTCTCGACGATGATGGTTCCGTCATCCGGCTCCTCTTCGGAAACGATCATGCGCAAGATCGTCGACTTACCGGCCCCGTTCGGACCGACGAGCCCGATCGTGTCGCCGCGAAAGACGCCCATCGAGGAATCGAAAAAGAGGACCTGACGCCCGTGCGCCTTGCCGATGTGGTCGAGCCGAATCACGCGCGGAGGGTGCCTCAAGACGAGAGGATTTGCCTTAGTGAAACGCGATTCGGTCGCTTCACCCCTCTGCTTTCATCCGTCCCGCTCTACGCGCGCTTCACTCCACGCCCCTGAGCGAGAACCGCTCCACCGGCGCACGGCGACCGAGGTGGAGGATACGTGATCCCGCTGGTCCGGCGGGGTTCGCGCTCTTCCCGATCACCACACCGTCATGCGGCGCGGCGTATCGCTTCAGCTCGTCGCCATAGAGCGAGTAGAGCGTCGCGACTTTGTCGCCCTTTGACACGCTGTCACCGAGCGCCGGGTGCACCCGCAAGAGCCCGCCCCGGTCCGCATACATCCACGCGGAGCGGTCGCAGATCACCGGCGGCGCGAACGCCGGCGCTTTGCGTCTCGCGATCATGCCGGCCTCCGCCAGCAAACGACGTACCCCACTGAGCGCGGAGCGGACCATCTCCGGCTGAAAGCGCTGCGGGTCTCCGATCTCGAGCGTGACCGCCGGGATCCCGCGCTTGGCGACAGCGCCACGGAGCGTGCGATCGGACGGCGGGTTGTGCAGGACGATCTGTGGCCGCAACAGGAACGCCATCCGGCGCGTCACAGGGTTGTCCATGTCGGCACGAACGTAGAACGAGTTCACGCGACCAAAGCTGGCCGTGTGAAGGTCGCAAAGGCGATCGAAGCCGCTCGCGATCCGCTTGATGACACGATTCGCGTAGACCTCGGGAAAGCTCCCTCGGGCACGCCCAGGGAACACGGTGTTCAGATCAATCGTGCGATCGACGGTTCGTCGCCACGCTTTGTACCCGGGAACGTTCACGACGATGACCGCGACGACCGTGCCTCGCAGGTTCTTGACGTCAAGGCCCGCGAAGAGCTGGTGGATCACCGGGATCCCGTTCAGCTCGTTCCCGTGAACCGCCGCGGTCAAACCAAAGACCGGCCCCTCACGCGCGCCGCGGGCTACCAAGGTCGGGAGCGCGATCGGGCTTCCGTCTGCCGCCTCCATGAGCGCGATCTCGAGACGGTGCACCGCGCCGCGCGCAAGAGACGCGACGTCGAGGCGATCAACCTGTAGAGGAGCGTCCATCACAGAAGCTCGTCGCACAACGCCGCGTCGCAGGTGACCTGACGGAAGAAGCGCTTCCGAAATACCCGCTTCCGCGTGAGCAAGCGCTGGCCCATGTTGTCGATCGCGGTCACCGCCATGACCGTTTGCAGGTACGCCTCGATCAAATCGTCCAACCCTAGCCCGAGTCGATTGAAGTCGCGCTGGTCAACCAAGAGCAAGCGCTCGGTCTCGGTCGCCCAGCCGTCGCCGCGGCGCACCGACAGGTTCGTCCCGAGCATTTTCCATGAGCGCACTCCGTCGGGTGGGTCCGCGTCGAGCGGTACTCTCGCGCGGCGAGCATAGAGCGCGACTGGGAAGAAGCCGTCGGTGCCGGCTCCGACCATGACGCGGAGGTCCGCCGCGAAGATCTGCCCCTTGCGGTTGGGAACGGTGCCCACGTGATAGAGCTGCCCGGCACGCGAGCGTGAGCTCCAGCGCGCGTTCCCGATGAGCGCTTGCACGATGAAGCGATCGTAGCGCTGCTCGGACTGCATGAAGTGCTCAAGCTCGAGCTCGTTGGTGATTGTGTAGACGCCCTGCCCGGCATTGCTGTACGGATTCTTCACCACGCACACGCCGCCCATACGCCGCACCCAGAGCGGAACCTCGGAACGCGCGACGTCCCAAATGGTCTCGGGGGTCCGGATCGTCAGACCGGCCTCCTCATGGTCCGCGTTGAAGATGTCGTAGGCCTTCGCCGCGAGCGCTTTGTTCCGTCCGCCCGCCAGACACGCGAGCACCGCGTTGTTCATGTGCGTCCGGGTGATCGGGGGGAGCCGATTCCAAGGCCGCTGCGTGACGTAGCGAACGGCGGCGCGGAGCGGGACCGATCCTGCGCTGGTCTCCGCGACGAGCACGCCATCGTCGACCGACAGCGGGTTTGTCTGATCCGCAAAGCACGGCACGAGCAGCACCTCTTCCCCGGTCAGCTCGGCGAGTGTGGCGGCGTACCCGCGCGCCTCCATTGGGTTCTTGTCGTAGATGACGCCGAGCGCGCCGCGCGGCAGCTTCCGCCGTTCGCTCACGCTCGGAAGAAAGCTCCGCTCGAGGAGCGCGCGGTACCCAGCCATCTCGTCCGCTTCGTTCAGCGGCGGCATCGACTTCTGCCCCGAGGGGCACGAGTTCGTCTCGATGACCATCATCTGTCGCTGTCGCTCGGCGGAGGTGGCCAAGAAGAGATCCGCGCCCGCCCAACGGAAGTGACTCGGCGTCGCGCCCAACATCGCGGAGATGTCTGCTCGCGTGGCCTCGGGGTGAAGATGTGCGTAGCGGCTCGCGATCCGAGCGTTGCCCAGGTTCATAAAGCTCCGCACCAATGGGTGGAGCTGGGCGTTCAGGACGCGCTCATAGTAGTGCTCGCGTGCTTCAAATGACCCTGGCGCGAAACGCTCGATCTCATGCGGCGGGTGGATCACGCGACCCGCGCTCCAGCGAGATGCGCAGTGATGAAGTCGGCGAGAGCGCCCGCCGCGTCGATCCCCGAGTCGCGCGAAAATCCGTTGATCCCTGGCGCGGAGTTAACCTCGATCACCAGCGGGCCGCGGTGGGACATCAAGATGTCGACCCCTGCGAATGGGAGCCCTAGCGCTTGGGCGCTCCGCACCGCGAGCGACGCCACGGTGTCGTTCAACGGGAAGCGCGTCGCGGCGCCCCCAACGTTGATGTTGCTTCGGTATTCGCCAGGCGACTGCGCGCAGCGACGAACCGCGCCGAGCGCACGCTCACCAACCACGAAGACACGGACATCGACCCCACGGCTCTCCTCGACGAAGCGCTGCGCGATGAGCTGGCCACCATCTCGCTCAACCCACGCCGCGATCGCTCGCGCGGTTCCACGGGACTCCGCCAGAAACACCCCCTCGCCACCTTTGCCTCGCGCCGTCTTCAGGATGATGGGCAACCCCGTGATGTCATCGATCACCTGGTCGACTTCGGTCGACCGAAGACAGATCGACTCTGGGACGTCGATTCCTGCCGCGCTAAGCGCCATCAAGGTGCGCCCTTTGTGGCGCGAGAGCCGTAGACTCGCCGCAGAGGGAAATGTCGGAACGCCCTGTGACTCGAGGTGCTCGAGAAGCACCGAGGCGTGGTCCGTGGCGCCTTGGTCGATCCGCGCGACGACCGCGTCCGGGGGCGGCAGGCGACGTCCCTCCGAGCGAAGCCGCGGATCGCCAACGGCCACCGATGTCTGGAGAGGATCCAGCCACGCGCACGTGACCTGTCTCTCGGTTAGCGCGTTCACGAGGTTCGCGGTGGAGGGGTTGGCCTTCGTGCGACCGAGGACGACGACGTTCATGTTCGCCGCGCTTTGCACACCGCGCGCCAGACAGAGCCGGCGACGATTGTCTTGGGGAAGCTTCGACAAGGCGGGGCGACGCCCCACAAGAAGCGGCTTCTCGCAGACGTGAAAAATATGCGCACGTGCTGCTTTGAGATGGCAGTTCTTGCGCGCCCGGGCATGATTCGCGGATGGGCCAGCGCTCCCATGTTTTTTTGATCGCGTCACGCGCTCCGGAGGACGCGCTCCGGGAACGGTTCTTGGTGGATCGCTTCGACGACGCGAGGGCTGCCGTGGACGCCATCATGGTCTCGTCTCCGGATCTCATCATCACCGACGACCCGAACTGCGCATCGCTTCGAGACGCCGCAGGCGACGTGGGGATCGTCGTGCTGACCCAAGACGCGATCAGCGAGGCGTACAAAAACGGCGCCGATGCGTGTGTTCCGCCCGATGTCCGCCCCGCCGTGCTGACGTCGCTCTTGGCCCGGCTCGCGCAGCGCCCTAAGAGCAAGCGCGCGGCACAGAGGGCCCAGCGCGCCGCCTTCGAGCGCCTCGACCTCGACGACTTCAGCGGAATCGTTGGCTCGCACCCTGTCATGATCCGCTTGCTCAAGCAGGTCAGCCAAGTCGCGAAGAGCCGCGCGACCGTTTGGATCTTCGGCGAGACCGGGACCGGCAAGGAAATGATCGCGGCCGCCATTCACCGGAACTCCAAGCGAGTCAAAGGACCGTTCATCAAGCTCAACTGCTCGGCGCTCTCCTCTCATCTGCTTGAGTCCGAGCTCTTTGGGCACGAGCGCGGCGCGTTCACTGGCGCGGTCGCGCGGCGGATGGGGCGTTTTGAGCGAGCCCACGGCGGCACGCTCTTCCTCGATGAGATCAGCGAGGTCCCCCCGATGACCCAGGTCAAGCTTCTCCGCTTTCTTCAAGAGAGAGAGTTCGAACGAGTCGGAGGCGATACACCGGTCAAAGTGGACGTGCGGGTCGTCGCGGCGAGCAACCGCGACCTTCAGGCGATGGTCGCGGATGGGCAGTTTCGAGAGGATCTCTTCTACCGACTGAACGTCGTGCGACTCACCGTGCCACCGCTACGCGTCCGACCGAGCGACATCATGGTCCTCGCGAACCACTTCCTGGCAGAGCTCGCGCAAGAGAACGACGTGGAGATCCGCGGCTTTGATGACGACGCGCGGCGAGCGCTACTTTTGCACACCTGGCCGGGCAACGTGCGAGCGCTTCGCAACGCGATCGAGACGGCGGTCGTGATGTGCGAAGGAGACCTCATCACCGTCGCCGACCTTCCCATCGCAGAGGTCCCCACCAACGAAGAGGAGCTCGCGCTGATGGTCCCCGGCGTCAGCCTCGCGGCGCTCGAGCGATGGGCGATACTCCGCACTCTGCAAAGCGTGGGTACGATTCAAGGCGCCTCGAAGGTGCTCGGAATCAGTCGCCGCAAGATCCAATACCGACTTCGGGAATGGGGCGTCTCGATGAAGGACCTGACCCAGCGCGGCCAAAAAGAAAACGTCTCGTAGCCACCTGGCATCGTCGTTGCAAAACGAGAGGCGCACACAGGAGGTTCGGTATGCGTACCATTCGAATTCGGCACCTACCCCACGACTACGACGAAGAGGATATCTTCACCCTCTGCGCGGAGTATGGGGAGATCGACGACGTGTTCACGGAGCGAGTCAACGGCGAGCGCATCGCTTGGGTCCTCTTCACGACAGCTTGGGAGGCGGAGCACGCGTGTTCTGACCTCTCCGGCATCGAGATCGAAGACGAAGAGATCGTCGCAGACCTCGTGGACGCGAACTGGTCCCTCTCCGCGTAGCGTCTAAACGGTCGCCCCGAGCTCGGGCTCGGGGCGCCCAGGCGGCGCGAATCGGCTTAGCCCCGATGGAGGTTTGACGGTCGCTTGATTCCCGATGAACACGGGTAGCCTCTACCCTGCTTTGACGATGGGCGTTCACGCGCGAAACGAGCTGGGGCGACGAGCCACGTGGCCCCGCCGGTGAACCCAGTGCTCAAGCTGGACGTCCCCGGAGCGCGCGTTGTCGTGATCGGGAGGGTCGTCTGGATTCAGCAGAAGGACACCTCCGACGACTCGTTCTCAGCGCTGATGAACACGCTCAGCGAGGACGTCCCGCTCCCCGTGATCGTGGTCTATGACTTCGTTCATTCGAGCGGGTCCAACGCCTCCCGGAGAAAGCGACTCGCGGACGTCGCTCGCAACAGTCGTTCTCGGGTGGACGGCGCCGTCCTCATCGCGCGCGGCCGGGTCGCGAGCGGGTTGGGTCGCGCGATGACATGGCTGCTCCCGACGAAGATCGCGCTCTCGATCGTTCGTACGCGCGCGGAGGCCATTGTTTGGTGTCACGAACAAGGGGCGGCCCAAGGATTCGAAGCGCTTCTCGCGCCCTATCTCTTTGAGGAAGCCTAGCGTTCCGCTCGGAAGCTGCGCCGCGTCGCGTTTCGACGTACCCTAAGGCCGCGTGGATCTCTCCCTTCTCATCATCACCGCAGCGGTCGCGCTCGCGGTCGGACAATGGTTCTTCTTGAAGGAACGAAAGCAAGGCTCCCGACAGGACCAACGCGTCAGGGAGGCCGGAGAGCGCATCGCGTTCGCCTTGGGCGGTCAACTGATCGATGCGGGCGGTCCCATCGTCCACGCGAACGTGAACCAGCGGCGGGTCGTGTGCGAAGTGCACCCTTCTCTCGCGACCACCATCCGTGTAGAGACCCGCGAGCCGCTCCCGCCCGCGGTGGTCGCGGCGTACCGCGTAGGCGGCAAGTCCCTCGCCGACTTCGACGGGCGCACCCTCATTAGCGCGACGCCGGATGGCATCATGACGCACCGCGAAGATGGTCCGTCGGCGGAGCTCGTGACGTCGTTGCTCCCGACCGATATCTACGCTCGACTCGTCGACATCGGCGCGAACTACCTGACGATGGGTGGCGCGCAGCTGATCTTCACTGGCCGCGACGCGCCGACTGGCGACGAGGAGATCGAGGCGTTCCGCGCAGCCGTCGCGCATTCAGTGCTCCTCGCGGACCGCGTGGGTCGGCACTCGTGACTTCGACTCACCGGCCGCGCTGAGACAAAAGAAAGCGCACACGTGGCCCGCGGAATGCGACCCTGCGCGCGATGCGCAAACACCCCTTTTCGCTTCGCCAGCTCCAGTACGCCGTCGTCGTCGCGGAGACCCTCTCGTTCCGCGGCGCGGCGGAACGTTGCTTCGTCTCGCAGCCGTCGCTGAGCGCACAAGTCGCAGAGCTCGAGAACGCCATCGGCTTCCCGCTCTTCGAGCGCTCCAAGCGCAAGGTGATGGTGCTCCCCACCGCGGCGCCTTTCTTGGAACGCGCGGCGCGCTTGCTCCTCGATGCCGACGCGCTTCGGCAAGTCACGCCGAGCGATGACCCGTTGCGCGGCGTTCTTCGCCTAGGCGTGATCCCGACCATCGCGCCCTATCTCCTCCCAGCCTGCTCACGTCACATTCGCGAGGCTCACCCCGCGCTCACGATTCACTGGCACGAAGACAAGACCGAGTCCCTCTGCGCCAAGCTCGCACAAGGAGAACTCGACGGAGCGGTCCTCGCGCTGGAAGCCGAGCTCGGGGACGTCGATCACGCGGTGATCATGGAGGATGAGTTCGTCGTCGCCGCGCCGCCGTCGCACCCACTGCTGGCGCACGACATCGCTCAAGACGAAGACTTGATGAGCGAGCCGACGTTGCTGTTGGACGAGGGGCACTGCCTGCGCGACCAGGCGCTGGCGTACTGCAAGTTCGCGAATGTGAAGGAAGGCGCGTACCGCGCGACGAGTCTCACGACGCTCGTGCAGCTGGTCGCCCAAGGGGCCGGCGTCACGCTGCTGCCCACCTTAGCCATCCCATTGGAGGCGACCCGAGCGGGGATCGAGACGCGCCCGATCATGTCACGGCCGCGGCGAACCCTGGTGACGATTTGGCGACGCACCTCTCCGCTGGGACCCGCCCTCACCTCGTTGAGCGAGACGATTCGCGACGCGCAGCGCTAGCAGGCTGTTGAAAAACGCGCAGGCGCGCTTCGCGCGACGACCTCGCACCTCCTGCGTCATCCGCCGCCGCTCAATCCACGCTCTAAGGTACAACGTGCCATGTCCAAGAAACTCCTCATCGCGGTCGCGGTCGTCGTGATGCTCCTCGCGGGCTTGGCCGCCGCGCTTCTCTATGCCTACAGCCCGGGCCTCTCGTTCGCGCGGGCGCACACGGGGCTCGGCCTCT
Source organism: uncultured bacterium (assembly GCA_938024995.1). Taxonomy (GTDB): domain Bacteria; phylum Myxococcota_A; class Polyangia; order Polyangiales; family Houyiibacteriaceae; genus CALJDU01. The sequence goes on along the minus strand of CALJDU010000034.1, from coordinate 130,449 downwards.
CCTCCGCGAAAGTGATCGAGCGCAGAGAGCCGACCTTCTTCGCGACTGTGCTCGTCCTGGAGGTGAGCGAGGGGGAAGCGATGCTGCTGAACGACCTGGCGCTCGAGCCCCCCGCGAACGGGATCCCCTTTGTGCACCCACCACCGGAGCTCACCTCCGACGCGCGGTATCTCGCGGGTTGTCGGGGAGACACGGCCTGGGTCGGCGCGCTCGACGCCTCGACGCGGCGGTTGCTCATCGAGATCGTGCACAGCGCCGACGACAGCCCGCCGCCGTGTCCGCCGGGAGTGACGGACGACCGCTAGCGGACGTGGCGCTGCCGGTCGCTGCCTATCGGTTGCTGCTAGCGGTTGCTGCTAGCGGTTGCCGCCGGAGCGACCCCCGCCCGAACGTCCGCCTCCACCACCCGAGCGACCGCCACCGGAACGTCCGCCGCCGCCACCGGAACGTCCGCCGCGACCTCCGCCGCCAGAACGTCCGCCACCGCCACCGCCACCGCCGCCGCGGCGACCTCCGCCAGAGCGTCCGCGTCCGCCGCCCGAGCGTCCACGTCCGCCGCCGCCCGAGCGCCCCTTTACGGGGCGTCGCTTGCTCGCGAGATCGGTCATCGCGGGGAGCGGTTGGCTCGGCGGGTGATCGTGATCTTCGACGCGCTCAAGGTGCTGCTGAATCAGTCGCTCGATGTCCACGAGATACGCGCGCTCTTCTTCTTCGCAGAACGAGAGCGCGATCCCTGACGCGCCCGCGCGCGCGGTCCGGCCGATGCGGTGGACATAGGTCTCGGAGATGTTCGGGAGATCAAAATTGATCACGTGGGTGATGCCCTCGACGTCGATGCCGCGGGCCGCGATGTCCGTCGCGACGAGAACGCTGATGTCTCCAGAGCGGAAACCGTTGAGCGCGCGCGTTCGTGCGTTCTGAGACTTGTTGCCGTGAATGGCGGCGGCCTCGATGCCGGCCTGTCCGAGCTGCTTCACGACTCGGTTAGCGCCGTGCTTGGTTCGCGTGAAGACGAGCGTGTGCACGACCTCTTCCGCCTTGAGCAGATCGACCAAGAGGCGCCGCTTCTTCGCCTTGTCGACGAAGTAGACCTTCTGCGTGACCTTGTCCGCGGTCGACGAGATCGGCGCCACCGCGACGCTGACCGGATCGACGAGCATGTCCTCCGCCAAGCGCCGAATCTCGGTCGGCATGGTCGCCGAAAAGAACAACGTCTGCCGCTTGGTCGGGAGCGCCTTGATGACGCGACGCACATCCGGCAGGAAGCCCATGTCGAGCATCCGGTCCGCTTCGTCGAGGACGAAGACCTCGACGTCTTCCAGGTCCACGTGTCCCCGGTTCATCAGGTCGAGCAAGCGCCCGGGCGTCGCGACCAACGCGTCGATGCCCTTCTCGAGCTCTCTGATCTGCGGCTTGTCTTTCACGCCGCCGAAGATGACCGTGTGCCACAGCTCCAGGTGCTTGCCGTAGGTCGCGAAGCTCGCGCCGATTTGAGCCGCCAGCTCGCGCGTTGGCGTCAGCACCAGCGCGCGGATGGTGGTCTCCTCGCCGGCCTTCTCGTCGAGCCGCTGCAGCAGCGGCAGGCCGAAGCCGGCGGTCTTACCGGTGCCCGTCTGCGCGCAGCCGAGCACGTCGCGGCCCTCAAGCGCCGGCGGGATGGCCTTTGCCTGAATCGGAGTCGGGGTGGTGTAGCCGGCCTCGGTGACCGCCTTAAGGAGCGGCGCGCTCAGACCAAGCTCTTGGAAGTTCATGGCGGGGGCGTCGCAGTGTTCGAGGGTCGGCGCAAGTGAAAAGCGACGGAACCGTCCGGATGAGCGCATTCCGAACGACTCACTCGTGATCACGTCACGCGTCGTTCCGCGCTAGAGCGTGACGGTGACGACATGAATCGCGTCGTCGTGATGAACCGCGAAACGCGAAGCGTGGGGATCGACCGCGAGGATCGGCACGCCGTCTTCCCGCGAGATGCTGCTCTGCTGCTTTCCGGTCGCGAGGTCCGGCCACGACTGAAGAATCGCTCCGTCGGAGACGCGGATCACCTTCGGATGCTCAAAGAACGAGAACACGTGGTCGCGGTCGACGCGATGCATGACGCCCGCGGGCTTCGCGAGCACGGTCCGCGAGAGGATCTCGCGTGTGTTCAAGTCGAACGAGACCAGGCCGTTCGGTAAGAGCTCCGGCACGTCTCCATCTGCCGCGTACTCGTCGAGCGTTTCTTGATCGAGCTCATCGCCCGCCGCGACGCAAAGCACATCGTCATCAAGCCACGTGGCAGACCCCTCTTCCGCGCACATGTTCGGACAGCTGGGGAGGCTCCCTCCCTGGACGTCGAGCAAGTTCGGGTCCGCGAGACACGCGTCGACCTCGAAGGTCGAGACCACGTCCCACGGCTGCCACACCCACCCCGCGCTGATCAGTCGCTTCCCGTTGGGGCTCGCGGCCAAGCGTGAGTGAAAGAAGTCGGCGCGCTCTGCGTCGTCCGGCCGCGCCGTCAACAGCTCTCCCGTGAGCGCGTCTTCGATATCGAGACGATTGTACCCACGCGGGCAATGGGCGAGCAGCGTGCGCCCGGCGCGCTCGAAGAGACAGATCGGATACTCAAACGACGCGGCCTGGTAGTAGCTTCGATCGAGCTCGCGGAGCACCTCGCCCTTGTGCAAGAGGAGCCCTTTGGTTTGATGGCGCGTGTAGATGACCGCGACGTCACCGCTCGGCGACAGCGTGACCGCGTCAAACGCGTAGGCGTAGCGGCGCGGGCGATCGATGACCTCACCGTCGAGGAGATAGCGACAACCACCGCCCACCCAATCCACGAGCGAATCGTCGGGCGTGAAGGCCAACGAGCTTACGTACTTGTGCGGAAGAACGGTCGTCTCAGACTTCACGGCGCGAAGGTAAGCACGCACAGCCGAAGCTGCATCTGATTCGAGGTCGCGCGGCAACGTGCGAGCGAGCGCGTCTCATCACACTCTGCGCTCGACGATGTCTTCTTTGACAACGCCTGGCCTCTCCCGACGCGCCTTGGAGTGCGCCGCGCTCATGTCCGCGATCGAAGCGCTGCTGGCGTGAACACGAAATAAAAACGCCGCCTTCACTCTCTGAGCGAAGGCGGCGCGTGGCGTCCCCACGGGGGTTCGAACCCCGGTTACCGCCGTGAAAGGGCGGGGTCCTGGACCACTAGACGATGGGGACAGGAAGCCATGTTGAAGTAAGAAAGAACGAACGAAAAATCAAAGCGAGGTGGGTCGTGTGGGGCTCGAACCCACGACAGATGGGTTAAAAGCCCACTGCTCTACCAACTGAGCTAACAACCCTCCGGGGTTCCGGCGGTGCGTAATATCCAGCTCGGGAGGGGTGGTCAAGAGGTCAGTTGGTCCAGCGGACTCATGGGGTGCAGTTGAGCCCTACGTCCTCAAAGTGACTGCAATTCTCGACGCCCCAATCTGCGGCTGGACAGGATGAGAGCCGGCCCTCGAAGGTCCCGCAGCGCACATCGTCTCGCCAAGTCGGATCGACTCCGTCATCGAAGCCGGACGTGAGCAAGAGGCCGTCGGTGCCGAAACCGAGCTCACGACAGCCCACTCGGACAAAGTTGTCTCGGCTCGTCCCCGAGGTGATGCCATCATCACAGAACGTGCCCCAGATGTTGTTGTGGAGCACTTCCACCCGACCACGGTTCCGCGCGCTGGTCGTGACCAGTCTCGAATCTCCATCGCGATGGACCGTGCACGAGAACCCAGCGCCCTCGGTCGCGCCGCAGTTCTCGTCGCCCCAGGCGTTGGCCGGACAGTCTTCGATACGAAGCTCGGTTCCGCCGCACCGGACGTTGTCCAAGATGAAGTCGGAGCTGGGCGCGTCGTAGCTACCGATGAAGGTGCCGCCGGTGTAGCCGAGCTGATGACACACCGTTTCCGCGCCGTAGTACGTCTCCGTGATGTTGATGAAGTCGTCGCAGACCTCGCCCCACGAACCGCTGTGGAAGATCTGAAGACGCCCTTCCAACCCCGACGGCCCGTCAACCAAGCGGATGTCTCCTTCGCCCGGTGCACATCGCACGCCGATCGCCTCTCCCGATCCGCAGTCTTCCACGTTCCATCCCGCGAAGTCGCACTGCGCGAGCGTGTCTTCGCTCCCGGTGCAGTCGACGTCGTCCATGACCGGCATGCCGGAACCGCCCCCGAACCCGCCGAACCCAAGCGTCGCCTCATGACCCGAACCGGTGTAGCCAAGCTGTCGGCATACGACGTTCGCGAAGGCGTCGCGGCCCGCGGCCGTGGAGAGGTTCCCGGGCACGTCATCGCACACGTCTCGCCAGGTGCTCTCGTAAAACACCTCGACCTTGCCGTGGTTGCTGCCCTCGCCGCCGCGCAGTCGAACCGGGAGGTGGAACGTCGGCTCGACCTGGCAGTCGGCGCCGCATCCATCAAACGCGGCGGTGCCGCCATCGTCGCACTCTTCACCATCGTCAATCGTGCCATCGCCACACGAGCTCGCCGCGACGCAACCCGAAGTGTCGAAGGTGCAGGTCCGGCAGGCGAGGGTTCCGCTCTCGAAGCCGCGGCTCGCACAGGTCTCACCGGCGAGCGCGCTCCCGTCACACTCCTCGCCCGCGACGACCATCCCGTCTCCGCACCGCGGCGCGCAGCTCGACGGTGACCCGGTGCAGTCAAAGCCCGCCTCCACGCGGCAGCTCGCGCTGCATCCATCACCCGGCGTCGTGCCTCCGTCGTCGCAGTCTTCGCCCGACTCCAGCATCCCGTCGCCGCATGACGAGCTGGTACAGCCCGACTCGTTGAACGCGCAGTCGGCGGTGCACGCGAGGGTGCCGCCGGTGAACCCGCGCGCGGAACAATCCGCGCCTCCCAGGTCCGCTGCGTCGCACTCTTCCCCGGCGTCGACCCGCCCGTTGCCACAGTTACGGCACGCGCTGGTGTCGAACCCGCACGTCGCGTTGCACGCGAGGGTACCCATCACGAAGCCCGCGTCGGCACATGATGATCCCCCGAGGTCCGCGCCATCGCAGTCTTCGCCTTCGTCGCGGCGCCCGTTTCCGCAGCTCGCGTCCGTGCAGCCGCTCTCATCGAACCCGCAGCGGCCGTCGCACAAAAGCGTGCCTCCGCTGAAGCCACGCGAGCTGCAGCTGGCCGCTCCGAGCGCCGTACCATCGCACTCTTCGCCGCTGTCGATGACGCCGTTGCCACATGAGGTGCACCCTGTTTCGTCGTACCGACACGCGGCACAGCTGAGGGTCCCGCCGGTGTACCCGCGCGCTTCGCACGTCGCGCCGCCGAGGTTGACGCCATCGCAGTCTTCGCCGCTCTCGAGCGAGCCGTTGCCGCAGTCGTCGACCTCGCAGTCGGACTTGTCGAGGATGCAGTCCAGCCGGCAGGTGAGGACGCCGCCGGAGAAACCGAACGCTTCGCAGGTCGCGCCGGCCAGGTTGTCGCCGTCGCACTCTTCGGCGGGCTCGAGGGAACCGTTTCCGCAGGTGGACGGTGACGTGTCGAAGCGCGGACCGGTGTCGAGGTCTCCGCCGCCGCCGCCGACCGCGCAGCCCCCCACGATGAACATGAGAAGGAGCAAGCAACGCAAAGAAAAGGTACGCATCAAGCACAGATTCCACGTTCAGGTGAGAACGCGCAACAGCGAGTTCTTTGTGTCGCGTAACCCCCAAGAAAAAAGGACGCCAGCGTACTGGCGTCCTTTCGTCTCAAGATCGTCGAACGATCAAGGCGTGCAGATGACGCCGCTGTCCTCGCCATGGGAGCAATCGTTGACACCCCAGTCATCTGCCGGGCAGCTCATCAAGCTCGTCTCACCACCAGCGCACATGACCTCGTCGAGCCAAATCGGCCCAGTGCCGTCGCTGCCCGTCTCGAGCCACATTCCGGTTCCAGAGAACCCGAGCTCTCCGCAGACCACGCTCGTGAAACCATCACGAAGCGCTGCGTCAGCTCGGAAGGGCTCAAGCTTGTCGTCGCAGACCGTTCCCCAAACGCCGTTGTGGAGGATCTCAACCTGTCCGCGGTTTCGAGCCGTTCCGCCGACCAAGCGCGCGTCCCCTTCGTCCCACGTGGTGCAGCGGAACCCTGCGCCCTCGCTGGCCACGCAGTTCTCGAAGCTGGATCGAGGACAATCGCTGACCCGCGTCTCCGTGCCCGTGCAGTTGAGACCGTCCCACGCGAAGTCGTCGGTCGGTGCGTCGTAGGTGCCGACGAACTCACCGTCCTTGTAGCCGAGCTGCTGACAGACGGTCGTCGGGGTGTACCCGAGATCGCTCGACCAGCCCTCGACGATGTCGTCACAGACTTCACCCCAAGCCCCCCCGGTAAAGGCCTGCATGCGGCCGTCCATTCCGTGCGGACCGTCGGTGAGGCGGATGTCACCGTCACCCGGAACGCAACGCACGCCGACCGCTTCGCCGCCGGTGCAGTTGTTTCGTTCCCAGCCCGCAAACTCGCACTGCGCGAGAGAGGATTCGCCGCCGGTGCAGTTGACGTCGTCCATCGCGGGTTCACCGGCGCCACCACCAAACCTCGTAATCGCTTCGTGGCCGGTTCCCGTGTAGCCGAGCTGATTGCAAACAACGTTCGCGAAGTTGTTGAGCGCGACCGTCGTCGCGGTCGTCGCGGGGATGTCATCGCACACCCAGCGCCACTCCCCATCGTAGCGGACCTCAACCATTCCGTGGTTGCTTCCGTCGCCGTTGCGGAGACGAACGGGCAGATCGAACGTGGGCTCAACCAGGCACTCGCTCGAGCACCCATCGTTGTTCTCCGTGTTGCCATCGTCGCAGGTCTCGTCGTCGTCGAGGGTCCCGTTGCCGCAGTCCGACTCCACGCAGCTGGTCGTCTGAATTCGGCACCGACGACCACACGTCAGGTCACCGCTGAGGAACCCACGGGAGACGCAGGTCTCGCCGCCGAACTCGGTGCCGTCGCACTCTTCCGGAGCGATGATCATCCCGTCTCCGCACTCCGGTGCGCACTCGCTCGGCGTACCCTCGCAGGTGTAGCCGGTCTCGAGCGCGCAGGCGTCGGAGCAACCATCGTCGCTCTCTGTGTTGCCGTCATCGCAGGCCTCGCCGGCGTCCATCATTCCGTTTCCGCAGACCGCGGTGGTGCAGGCGCTTGGGTCGATCATGCACTCCGCGGTACAGGAGAGGTCACCACCCGTGAAGCCGCCGCCGACGGTCGCGCAGGTGGTACCGCCGAAGTCCGACGTGTCGCACATTTCGGTTCCGTCGATGGTCCCGTTGCCACAGTTGGTGCAAGTGGAGGAGTCGAAGCGACACTCCGAGTCGCACGCGAGCGTGCCGCCGACGAACCCAACGTCCGCGCACGAGCTCCCGCCGATATCCGCGCCATCACAGTCTTCGCCGTCATCGACGATCCCGTTCCCGCAGTTGTCCGACTCGCAGCTCGCGACGTCGAACGCGCACGCCGCGTCGCAGCCGAGCGTTCCGCCGGTGAAGCCCATGCCGAGGGAGACACAGGTCTCGCCGCCGAGGTCGGCGCTGTCGCAGTCCTCGCCGTCATCGACGGTTCCGTTACCGCAGGCCAAGCACTCCAAGGTGCTGACGGTGCAGTCGGGCAAGCAGGTCAGGCGACCCGACGTAAAACCACGCGCCATGCAGGTGTCGTCGGCCATGAGCACGCCGTCGCACTCTTCGCCGGCGTCGATGGTGCCGTTGCCGCAGGCCTCGGTCTCGCAACCGGACTTGTCGAAGGTGCAGTCGCTGTTGCACGCGAGGGTACCGCCGGTCGATCCGAGGTCCGTGCAGCTCGCGCCGCCGAGGTCGGTGCCGTCGCACTCTTCAGTGGAGTCCAAGAACCCGTCACCGCAGATCGGTCCCGTGTTCGTGTCCGTCCCGCCAGTGTCGGTCGCGATGTCTGTATCACCAGCACCGGTGTCGTCGTCCCCGCAGCCCAAGGCGAGGATCCCCACCAGCGCTATCCCAATTGCACGATAAGTCATTCTAATTCCATCTCTCCAATATCGCCCCCAACGGACGAACGCGGCACCGTGACAGAGAGGTCACCGGCGCGCAGGTCGGTTTACTCACACCACTCAACTGAGGTTGTTGCTTGCAGGTGTCACGTGCGAGAACTGCGACATGGAACGAGTCGAGACCACCACGCACGGGCACGTCTTCGAGATCACGCTGAACCGCGCTGAGAAACACAACGCCTTCGACTTGGCGATGCTCAACGAGCTCTCGATCGCGATGACGACCTTTGAAGAGGACGACTCGCTTCGCTGTGCTCTCCTGACGGCGAACGGCGACCATTTCACCGCCGGGCTGGACCTGGGAGAAGTGGGACCCGCGGTCAAGAACGGAGCCCCCCTCTTCCCGAAAGGTTCCGTGGATCCGCTCTCGCTTCATGGGCGCGCGCGCACAAAGCCGCTGCTGATGGCGGTTCAAGGCTGGTGTCTCACGATCGGCATCGAGCTCCTCCTCGCGGCGGATGTGCGCCTCGCCGCGGAGGGAACGCGCTTCGGTCAGATCGAGATCTGTCGCGGCATCTTTCCGTTCGGCGGCGCGACCATTCGGCTGCCGCAGGTCGCGGGCTGGGGCAACGCGATGAAGTGGTTGCTAACCGGTGACATCTTTGACGCCGCGGAGGCACATCGCATCGGTTTGGTCCAAGAGGTCACGACGCCTGAGTCGCTGAGACCGCGCGCCCTCGAGCTCGCGCAGACGATCGCCAAGCGCGCGCCTCTGGGCGTTCAGGCCACCCTCGCCTCCTCCCGCACGACGATGCTGGAAGGTGAAGCCGCTGCCCGCGAACACCTCTTGGCGCAGGCGCGATCGTTGATGGAGACCGACGACGCAGCCGAAGGGCTCCGGTCCTTTCTGGAGCGGCGTGAAGCGGTGTTCACGGGCCAGTGAAGCGCGCCCTGTCAGAACCGCTGCTCTGGTTCGTCATTCTCGGCGGCGCTCTCTTCTTCGCGCTACGCGGAACCGAGGAAGCGCCTGATCGTCGCACCCAGGTCGACCTTGGGCCCGCGATGATCGAAGAGCTGCGGTCGCTGCATCGACAGCGCACCGGGCGAGATGTCAGCGCAGACGATGTTAGCGCGGCCTACCTCCGAGAAGAAGCGCTCGTGCGGGAAGCGCAGAGCCTCGGGCTGGATCAAGGAGACGCGATCGTGAGGCGACGCCTGATCCAAAAGATGGAGCTCCTGCTGCGCGGCCTCTCCGAGCCGGAGCCACCGACCGACGAAGAGCTCCGCGCGTACTACGACGCGCATCGCGACCAATACACGCGCGACGGCACGACGACGTTCGAGCATGCGTTCTTTCGCCGCGCTGATCCGTCTGCAGAACGCCGCGCGGCCGACCTGGATGATGAAGGGGATCCTTTCCCCCGCGGTAGACAGATCGAAGGCGCCCTCACGCGCACCCTCGCGGACTACTACGGCCCGCGCTTCGCCAGCTCGGTCGGCGCGCTCGAGGTCGACCAGGCCAGCGAACCGATCGAGAGCAGCTTCGGATGGCACCGCGTCCGCGTGACCGAAAGAGTCCCGAGTCGTCCGCTGACGTTTGATGAGGCGAAACGAGAGACGCGGCGAGACCTCCGACGAGAGCGCGCCGAAGCGGCGTATGAAGAAGCCGCGGCCGCGCTGATCACGAAGTACGAGCTCTCGCGCGGAGCCGAGTAGTGCGGTGGTTCCTCACGTGCGTTGGCATCAGCGTCGCGACCGTCCTCCTCTTCCCGTCACTTGGAAACGCCCACCCGCTGAGCTTTGGCGTCCTGCAGATCGACGCGCTTTCGGAGACCGAGTTCGTCTTGCAGCTGCGGTACTCGGGGGACGAGAGCGCGCCCACCTCCGCGTCCTTGGTGTTCCCAGACGCCTGCCAGGCCGGAGCGCCGTCACGCCAGCCGACCCGCAACGGTGTTCGGCTCCGCGTCCCGGTTCGGTGCGAGGACGGCCTGGTCGGCGAGTTCGGGATCGCCGACATCGCGGACGACGCGCAGGTGCTCTTGCACCTCGAAGACGAAGACCCGCGCTTGCTCACCGCCCGGCATCCCACCATCAACTTGGTCGACTCCGAGCTCGGCTTGATTCCCTATGTTCGACTCGGCATCGAACACATCGCGACGGGGTTCGATCATCTGCTCTTCGTGATGGCGCTCGCCCTCTTCGCGTGGGAACGAAAGAGCTTCCGCGCGCTCCTCGCGAGCATCACCGCGTTCACGCTCGGGCACAGCGTGACGCTCGGGGCGTCCGCGCTCTTGTCCTTCTCGCTCCCCCCGCGACCGGTCGAGGCATGCATCGCGCTCTCTCTGATCATCGTCGCCCTCGAGCTCGCGCACAAAGATCGACCGACCCTTACCCGAGAGCGCACCTATCTCATCGCGGGTCTCTTCGGGCTGCTCCACGGCTTCGGTTTCGCGGGTGCGCTCAAGGAGCTCGGGGGGTACACGCCGCTCGCCCTCTTCGGGTTCAACGTCGGGGTGGAGCTTGGTCAGCTCGCCTTCGTTTTGGCGCTCGCCGTGGTCGCGCTCTTGCTGGCTCGCGTGAGCAAAGAAGCGCCGCGCGTTTTCACGCGGGCGCTCCCTTACCCGATCGGGATCCTCGGGGTGTTCTTCCTCTTGGAACGAATCGCCGTTTGAGCCGCGGCTACATCGCGGCTTGGGTCATCGCGGCTTGGGTCACCTCGCGCAGCGCGCTCGCCTCTGCGCAGAGATCACCATCGATGGTGAACCCGCTCTCGCCGATGCCCGCCCGATAGGCGGAGACGTCCATCGCGGCGCGGTGCGCGTTGGTGAGCGCCCGCGCGTGAAGCGCGAGCTGCGCCCCGAGCTTGTCATTGTCCGCCGCCGCTTCCCCGAGCCGCGCAAAAGATCTCCAGGCGCTCTCGAGCTGGCGCCGCGAGGCGCGCGGGAGGAGCGGCTGTTCACGACGGCGCAGCGCGAGACCGCGGAGCAAGGCGCGGCGGCTGACCCCGCCCACCGCGCGCGCGCTCCGACGGAGCGAGACCGCGATCCGGTCATCCACGATCCACACGAGGGGCCCGAGGAGCATCAACGAGGCCATCGCGAGCGCGGTCCAGCGCGGCAGCGTCGGCGCATGACTGAACCGCACGACCAACGTCACCGCCGCCGCAGACACGAAGCACCCGAAGCCCGAGAGCAACAGCGCCGACCCGAGCGACCGCGCGCGGGACGAGCGAGTCGCGAAGACCAAGGAGAGACCTATCGCGGTCGCCGCGCCCATTCCTGTGCTGGCGCACACCCCGGCAGCGGCGCCGAGGATGAGCGAGGTGGGCTCCAGGCCTTCGAGCGCGACCGTCGCGACGACGAAGAGCGTGACGATCACGAGCCCCGCCACCATCGGCGAGAGCGCGTCGGTCACGTGCACGACCAGCGCCGGCAACAACAAGAGCGGGATCGCCCGAAGCGCGGCGCTCAACGTGCGCTCCGCGCGCGACGACGACGGCTCGCGTTCGAGCTAAGGCCGTACGCGGCGCCTCGAGACGACATCGCGCTGACCTGACCAAAGGTCGTCGCGTCTCGCTGGTACTCCGCGATCTGACGGCGCAGCGCAGGGGTGGGCGCCGCTTCCGCGAGCTGCTCCAGCGCCGCCGCGTTCGCCATCGCCTGCGCCGCGGCGGCGCGCGCGTTCCCGCTCCGCCACTGCGTAATGGCCTCGCGCTGCTGCGCGTCGATCGCGACGGCGTGCGTCTCGGCGTGAACGACGAGGTCGCGCGAGGCGACCGCCGCCTCCACCGACGTAGCGGTCGCCAGCGGAATCGAGGCCGCGGCCGAGCGCGTGTCTCCGTCCGGTCCGAGGAAGCTCAGCTGTGCCCCGATCGCCCCATCCGGCTTCTCCGCGCGAAGCGCGACCACGACCTGCCGATCCTCTCCGCTCGAGAGCGACCCCAGGGACAGCGTGTTTCCAACGTGCTCCGCGCCGTAGACGCGAGCGATGGTGACGCCTGTCGGGAGCGAGAGCGCGACGTTCAATGCGCGCGCGGCGGTCGTGCGCGCCGAGGCCAGCTCTTTGTCGAGGAACGAGGCGAGCAGGCTCGGGGTCGCCAAGAACTCGTAGTTCCCGTTCCCCGCGTCCGCGATCTGCATGAGGAAGTTCTCGTCGTAGTCGGTACCGATCCCCAGAGACGAGATGGCCGCGCCGCGTGAGCGCGCGCGGACCGCACGCGCGACCGTCGATGGCGCTTGACCCGAGCCGTCGACACCGTCTGACAAGAGCACGATGCGCCGCGCGAAGTTGGCCCCGACGGTAGCGAGCGCGTCGCCTCCCGCGTTCAAGCCGGACGGGATGTTCGTGCCGCCGCGCACGGTGATGCCGGCGACGATCTGAGGAAAGGCCGCGCGGACCGACCGGACGGGGCTCATCGGGACCACGCTCACCGCCGCGTCGCTGTAGGTGGTCACGGCGATCAGGTCCTGGTCTCCCATGCGCTCGACCAAAGACAGAAGCGAACGCTTCGCCTGCGCGATCTTCCCTCCGCTCATCGATCCGGAGACGTCCAAGACCACCGAAATCGCGGTCGGCATGGAGACGTCTTCTGCGCCCGTCCCGCGCAAGCGTAAACGCGCGAAGATCTGTTCCGCGCCGAACACTTCGCTCTGCGACAACGCGAGCTCCCCCTCGATCCCAGGCGCCTGGAACGCGGCACTCGGTGCCGTTTCGCTCGCGGAGCCTGCCTCCGACGTGCGCGCGGTTGTCTCTTCTTCTGTCGGCTCGGCGGAGTTGAGCAGGACGCTCCCGCCGCACGCCAGCCCGACGCAGGCGAACGCCGCGAGGAGGGTCTGGGTACGACGACGGGATCGACGGGTTTGGGGACGGCGGGGAGACTTCTTGAACATGGCGTTTCCTTCTTGAGTGCGAACAAGAACAAAGAGCCACAGAACCGCGCGGTGGCCCGTCAGGGTTCAGTAAGAGTTTCTGAACCTGATGAGGGACTTGTTTTGCAAAACGCAGACCATGAAGAAAACCGAGTAAAAACGTACGCTTCACGAGCACGAGAAAGCACGATGCTTTCAGCAGCATCGAAACACATCCAAAAGCAGCATGCCGGGCACACCCGCTACAACGGGTCTGGTCAGCTCAAAACCGCGAGGTCGCCCCGTGGCGTCGCGATGTGCAGCGCGGGACCGAGCGCGAGGTCGAACGTCTCTCGCCCGCTCTCGATGGTGACGGTCAGGAGCACGCCTTCGTCGTCGACGGTGACCTCCGGGTTCGCTGCTCCGCGAAGGAGCGCGACCGCCAAGACTACCTTCGCGTCGGCGTCGGCAACGCGGCGACAGAGCACCGCGAGCGGTGCGCGTTGCGTGGCGGAGAGCGTCTTCTGCGACGTCGGGATCGCGGCGACCAAGCGGAGCACAGCGTCCACATAACCGTCACCGGTCAGCTCTTGGAGCGTCGCGACGAAGGGCGTGAGCGCATCGGTCGACACGAGCGGAGCGTGTGTCGCGGACCATTCCTTCGCGTCACGCGGCGCGACCGGACGCGGGGGAACTCCCGCGTCCGCGGCCGCGCGGATCGACTGAAGGATCGCGCGCCGCTCGACGGCGAAGTCGAAGAACACCTGGCCCGCCTCCTGAGTATGCGGCGGCAGCGGCGCGGGCGCGAAGAACTCGTGACGCGTCCACACCAGGTCGTCCGTCCGCCCGGTCTTCGACACCCAGAGGCGGCCGAGGTCGCCCGCCGTGCCCTCGCCCTCCGTGTACGCGCTCCGCGGCCCAAGTCGCCGCGCGGCGCGCCGGACGAGGACCGGGTCAAGCGCGTAGTCGAGAAAGCGGAGCGCCTCCGGCGCGTCGAGCGACTCTTGTTCCGCGAACGAGTAGAGGCTGCGCAATCGGTCGCGCTCTTCGCCGACCAGTCGCTCCAACACGAGACGCGCGAGGCGAAAGGCGTCCTTCAAACCGCGCTGAAAGAGATGGTTCGCGAACCCGCTCGCGCCAGGCGTGCGATCAAAGAAGACCAGGTAGGGCGCGGAGGCTTCGTGACCCACCTCGAGCGGCACCGACGCGACGTCGATGAGCCCGCGCCCTCCCCGCAGATACGAGGGAAGCGCGAGACGGAGCGCCGCGACGAGCGCCGCCAGCCCTTCCCGGCCCAGCGGCGCAAAAGCGTTCTCACGCGGCAGCCCGCAGCGAACCAAACAGAGCTGCGTCCCGTACTCCGCGCGGAGCGGCGCTTCGTAGGCGCGCTGCTCCACCAGTTGCGCGAGGCGGTCGTAAGTTCGCATGCCGAGAAGCGTCTCGGTGACGACTCCACGACTCACCGCGACCCGCACTGGGCGTCCACCGAGCTGCCGTTCGGACCACTCCACGTCCGCCGGGAGCTCGACGCTCACGAAGCGTTGGCTCACGGTCTTCCGAGGCTCGGGCGCGTGCTCGGCGGGGAGCGCGCCGTTCTCCTCGGCTTGGATGACGAAGCGGCCCGTCGGCAACAAGGTGACCGCGCCGGGCGGGAGATGCGCGATCGCGGTGGCGCGATCCAAGCGGCCGACGACATCAGACGTCCCGGTGTCGACGAGATCGATGCAATCGGCCGCTTCCGAAACGCAGCGCGAATCGATGGGCTCGCCGATGCCCTCTTCCCCGACCGCGCGTACCAATGATCGAGAGCGGGCGTCGTCGGCGCGCGGATCGAAGTAGTGCACCTTTCGGAAGCTCAGCTTCCCGAGCTCGTCCAGGTGATCGAGGGTTCGATCGACGAAGTCCCGCCCGAAGCGACGCTGCAGCGCCTCCACGTCTTGCTCCCGGCCGAGGGCGCGGTCGAAGTGTCGCTGACGGAGCAGATCCGGTTCGGCGAGCGGGAGCGAACGCGGGAGGGACGCCAAGAGCTCGCGCGCTTCCGCGTCGACCGCTTCTTCATGAAAGGCGACCTCTTCTTCCGCCGGTGGATCCATCACGAGAACGACGGGCCCCTCGACCGCGAGACCCGCGTGGCACAAGCGCGAGACCTCGCGTCGGACCTCAAAGAAAGGCCCCTCGATCAGGACCACTTCCGCGAACTTGGGATCGTCGACGTGGTGCCGACGGAGCCGCGACAGCTCCAGCTCCGCGGGGCGACGACGTCGCGCGACGTCTCCAGCGAAGCGCAAGTGCCACGGGATCTTCGCTTCGGAACACGCCTCGGCGATGGCCCGAAGCGAGAGCGACTGACCTCGCCCGTCAACGAGGTCCGCTTGTCGCACGATGACCCGCTCCGACCGCGGCGCAGCGTCCTCGTCGAACACCCGAAGCGGCGCCGCGAGGATGTGGCGCGCCCAAACGTCGACGTCGGGTCCTGGCGCGAGCGTCGCGATCAACACGGGGGGGTACGGGGCGTCGTGCCGATGATCGAGCAGCGCCCAGAGACGGCGCATCACGAGATGGAGATGCATCTCGGCGACGCCAAAGAAGCCGTCGAGATCATCGGCCACGATCAAGCCCAAGCGCTGGAAGAACTCATCGGTGCGGGCGTCGCCCAATACCGACTGCTCGAGCTCATCGAGCGCCGCCACGACGACCGCGGGCGTCTTCCCGGCGAGGAGCGATGCGGCGAGATCATCCCCGGCGACCGCGACCTCGATGTTCCAGCGCGTCGATGAGGAGACCAGCGCCCGCCGGAGGTTCTCGGCCCACTCGCGCGCGTCGCTCCGCTCTCGCAGCACGACCAAGCTCGTCGCGCCGCGGTCCAAGTGCAGATGCATCACCGCGAGCATCGCGGCGGTCGTGCGACCGGAGCCCTCCGCCGTCGCGAGCAAGGCGTGGGGAGAAGCGTCGCTCCGTTTGATCGGCGACGCGAGCGCCTCTTCATCAAGGCGCGGCGTCTCACCGCGCGAGACGAGCGATTCCATCCGCCAGACATCGCAGAGATGCGTCAAGAGCTCGGCTTGGTGTGTGTAGAGCTCCTCTCCGCCAGCCAGGGCATCGAAGAGCTCACGAACGAGCGGGCTCATCGCCTCCGGGAACGACGCGCGCTCTCCGGCAAACGAGAGTTCCCGCGTGAGCGCGGCGAGCTGCGCGGATGGGATGCGCTCGCGTATCGCGTCGCCCAGTTTCGCCAGCGGCGCTGGGTGAGGCGCGTGCTCCTCCTCTTCGTCGTCGGTCTCTTCTTCTTCCTGCTCTTCGTCGCTCGCCGGAGGGCGACCTTCCGCGAGGAGGTGCGCGGTCATCAGCAGGAGAAAGAGCGCGATCAAGACGAACGTTCCGGGCGCGGGACCGACCCCGCTTGGCAAGAGCGCGCTCCCGACGCCGTGCACCGCGAAGCTATCGACGAATTCGCGAGCCTCCTCTGCCGCCCTCGCGGACGGCGGCGTCGAGTCGGGTGGTTGACCGCTGAGGCCGTCGAGCGCGCGCGCGAGCTCTTCATCCATCGCGGGTGTGAGCGACTCGATCTGAGGTGCTCCGCCGCAGGCGATGGAGTGCGTCTGCCCCCCTGCGTCTGCCGCGCTGGACGCCATCAGCCAACCAACCAAATAGAGGAGCGGGATCGCGTTCAGCACGACGCGACGCATCCAGCTCCGAAAGCGGTCGTCCGGGCGCCTCGCGGTGACCGCGCCGGTGTAGCGGTAGAACCACGGCAGCTCGTTTGGCGGGGTCGAGTACCGCGCGTGAGGATGCAGAAAGACCAAGACGGTCCGCAAGAACGCGATGGTCAGCGACCAGAGAACGAGGTGCACCAAAATCGCGACCGCGAGTTGATCCGCGAGCGGGAGGAGCGCTCGCGCGAAGCTATCGCCGAGGAGCTGCCACTCGAACCACGAGATCCGCTCGAACCGCTCGACGGGAATGTCCGAGGGCCGGGCCAAGCGGGAGGCGAGCAGTGGATCGATCACGCGCGCGAAGGTGTAGACCGCGATCGCGAGCCCGCCCGCGTAGACCCACGGCGCGGTTCCCAGCGGCGCGTCTTCCTTCATTCGCCGCGTCCCGACCATCCGGCGCACCAACAGGAAGATGAAGAAGACGACCGTCGCGACCACCGCCGCGACCATCACGCCCATCGACCGGAGCTCAATCCCGAGCTGCGCGAGCATGCACACGACGCTCTCGATCACCGTTCGCTCCCGCGCTCGATCTCGAAGAGGAGCTCGCCCTGAAGCCCACTGGAGAGCGACGGAATCGCGGACGTCGCGATGTCGGCGATCGCGACGACGTAGTACGCGCGGTCGGGATCGCTTCCCTCGTGAAGCGGGATTTGTCGGCCCGCCGCGCCCTCGTCTTGAAGCAAACGCGACACCCGCGAGAGCGCCGCCGCCGGCACGATCGCTTCCCCGCGCATCGCGAGCGTGATCCCGGTCGGGTCGCGGCTCTCGTACCCGGAGAAGTTGAGCGCGACCTTGAGCGAGCGCGCCTGACCCCGAACGAAGCGCGCGATCCGATCGGCGGTGCCGTCCGCGCTCGTTGGGTCATTGAAGGGGTCCCACTCCGCGAGCGGGGTCGCGTGACCTTCCGCCGCGGCGCGCAGCGTCTCCATCGCGGTGAACGGGACCTCCTCCCGCCAGCGCGAACGGTAGTCATGTTCGCGCGCGAGCTTGTCGAGGAGATCGCGGATCCGGGCCTCACGGCTCTCCTCTGGCAGCGCGTCTCGAAGCGAGCTCAACGCGCGCTCCGCGATCAGCGGCTCGACCAAGCTCTCGTGTCCTACCGCCGTCAGCCCCGTGAGATCGTCGCGCCCGTCCTTTCGCGAGACGCCGAGGCGCTGGTTCTCCTCGAGCAGTGTCGCGCGTGCACGGCGGACCGCGCGATCCAAAAGCGTGAGCCGCTCTTCATCGCGCGCGAGGCTCGACTCCACCGCCAGCAACGCGTCGACGCGCGCGACGCGACGCGCCAGCTGCAGTCGCGTCGCGAAGTAGGCCTGCACGGAGTCGGTCTCGGCGTGCATGGTGTCCGCGAGGTCGCTCCACATCTGCCGCCAGCTCGCGAGCACCTTGTCGACGTGATTCTTGAAGCGAACCCCGAGCGGGATCGCGAAGAGCGAGAGCCCCAGAAACGCCGCCGTCCATTGTCCGCGTTCACGTAGGAGCGGTTCCCACCACGGACCGTCCTGGGGAACGCCGCGCAGGTCCGCGAGAGCCCAGAGCAACGTGGGCAGGATCGCGACCGCGGCGGCGATGATGAGCGCTCCGTAGAAGGTGACGCGCGGGAGGTCGAGCTTTCGCCTCGCTTCATCCAAGAGCGCGGCGTGAGAAGAGCGAAAGGCGTCGAACGAGGGCGGCGGCGCCGGCTGGGTCTCATCGCGCAGCCGGACCGCTTCCTCCAAACGCTCGGACACGCCGCGCCGCATCTTGGTCACGAGCTCCGCGGCCTCGCGAAACGACTCCGGCGCGAGAGACTCAAACATCGCGCGGTCCACGCGAGAACGAACCCGCTCCAGGAGACCGTCGCGGGCCTTCTCAATCGCGCTCCGCTCCTCCGCGATGACGTCGTCAAAGCGCCTGCGCTGGAGCACGCGCCAAGACGCCTCGACGGCCTCCATTTTCGCCAGCGCGAAACCGACCGGCGGAGCCGCGGGCGGCTCGGCGTCATCGCTCGAAGGGTCACCGGGGTCGGGTCCATAGCGCGCAGCGATCGACTCGCCGCGCTCGAACCAACGCGGCGGCGCGGTCGGCGTCAGGTCTGGCGCGTAGCGCGAGAGCAGCTCGCGAACGTCATCCTCGGACTCGTCCTCAGGCGTCAGCGCGGCGAGCTCGACCTCCTCCAAGAGATCGAGCTCAGACAGCTGAAGGGTGTCGCGCGGCGCGTCATGAACCGCGTCGAGCAGCTCAAGCGCCACGCGGTTCACCGCGTAGCGCCTCAGCTTCGCGCGCGGGAGCTCCGCGACGGCGCAGATAAACGTGGCGAGCGGTTCGTTCGGCTGCCGTCCGTACAGGAGCAGGTTCACTTGCGGGACCGCGTCGAGCGACTCGAGCATCAGCGTCGCGAAGTTGCGAACGCACGCGCCGAGCTCGTCCTCGGACAAGACCGAGAACTCCGCGACGTCTTCGATGATGTAGATCTGCGGGACCGCGCGCTCGCGCGGAGGGGTCTCCGCGACGGCTGCCGCGAGCTGACGAACAGACTTGGAGATCACGGTTCCGCGCTCATGCGACGCGGGGTGCGGCATCGCGAGGAGCGGCAACACGACCAGGTTCCGCTGCTCGTGGGTCCGATAGCGCTCGAAGATCGGCGCGAAGCGCGCGAACAGCTCCGCCTCGATCGCGCGGAGGGCTGGCTGAATCTGACCGCGCACCGACTCTTCGCCGAGGTGACCCAGGACGAAGATGTGGAGCTGCGTTTGCCCGTCGCCGCCGGGCGCGTCCCGGCGAACACGTTGCCGCGCGTGACTGAGAATCGCGCGCGCGCGATTCGCGACCTCATCGGCGAGTGCTCGCGGATCGATCGCGCCGCCCGCGAGCACGAGCGTGATCGGCTCACGCTCAGGGAGCGACGCGCGTTCGCGAGCGAGGCGACGCCCGACGTCTTCGCCGAACGCTCCCAACCCCACCACGATCGCGCTCGCGCTGCTCACGGGGAACGAGTATTTCTAGCGCAACGTGGCGAGCTGTTTGAGGTGCGCGGACGCTTCCCGAAGCTGCGCATAGAGGCGCTCCTGCCCGGCGTCGCGTTTGTCCAGCAGCTCGAGCTTGACGCACGCTTCTGACCACGAGGCCGCGGTTTCGTTCAGCGTCCCGCGGATCTCCTGCGACTCGGTCGCGTGGCGCGCCGAATCGATCAACGGAGACACCGCGAGATCGTAGACCGTCGGCTTTCCTTCCTCGAGCGCGAGCATCGCGCGCGCTGCCTCCAGCGGGCCGTTCGCGAGGGCGACCTTCGCCCCAGAGAGAACCAAGGAATACGCTCCCGCTTCTTCGATCACGGTGCCCTCCGCGAGCCCGAGCGCGAGTGCTCCCACGGCGAGGCGCTCTCGTTCCCCGCGCGCCAAAATCGCGCGGCGCGCGGCTGTGGGGTCCAGGTCTTGGAGCTGCTCCCAGTTCGTGTCGATGTGAAGCGGCCACGCCGCGTCCGGCTGCGCCTGAAACCGCTGGTAAGCGTGAAGCATGTCGGTGTTCACGTGCGGGAAGCAGTAGAGCGGCACACCGAGGATCGAGCGATAGAAGACCACGCGATCCGCGTCGTGCCAGTCCTCGATGACATCGGAAGAGACGCCGTAGGTCGCCTCGCTCAGCATCTTCCCGAGCGGTCCGCGCGAGAGCGAATCCGCGAGCCCCACGAGGAGCATGTCGGCGTGCTTGATGGTCGTTTTCGACTCCGGACTGTAGCGCGTCAGCGGCTGCGCCTTCGCGAGCGCCGCGTCGAGCTTGCGGCGCATGTAGCGCGCCGAGTTCTCCTCACCGGCGATGGTCGACGGCGCGAGCGGAGCGTGTGGTTTGAGCGCGGCGCGGGTATCGCGACGCGGGTCCTCCGTGAAGAGCGCGTAATAGCGCGCCTCAAGCGCGAGCGCGTCGTCGAGACGCAGCCCCGCCTTCTCGAAGGGATCGTCGGACGTTGGGTCTCCGAGGATCTGCTTTCCAAGGAACGCCTCCGCGACCCGAACCAGCGAAGACTCGACGTCCCCGATCAGCTCACGCGCCGTTCGCTTGATCGCGCGACCGCGGTCGTCGAAGCGAGGACGAAGCGCGTCGCGGACCGCGTCCAGCACCTGCTGTTGGTCTCCCGACTCTGGGCGGGTCCGAACCTGGTCCTCGTAGTACCAGCTCCAGAAACGCATTCGTCCTGAGGGGTGCTGAAGCACCTCGACGTCGAGGAGGTAGTCATTGCTCTGGCTCCGGGCGTCCGCGCCGCCATCGAACTCGAAGCGCCGCGCTTTCTCTTCGAGCTCCGTAGCGAGACGACCGGCGGAGCTCTCGATGTTTCGGAAGCTGCCGCGCATCGCGTCTGCGCCCCGCCCGAGCGAGCCGAGCAGCTCGACGAGCGCAGATTTGATGAGGAGCGCGCGCGCCTTGTCGACGTACTCGTTGAAGGTCGCGACCGCGCGATCCCGCGCCGCCTCGAAGTCCTTGTCTTTTCGCGTGATGAGCTTGTCCCATCCGCCGTAGGTCTTCTTGATCTCGGCGGCGTGCGCGTCCATCTCGCTTCGGAAGCGGGACTCACGACCGAGGTCCGCTTCGCCTCGAAGACGCGAGACCTGATCTCCGATCTCGTCGAGCTTCTCGCTCGCGAGCGCGCCCGCAGCCTTGCGGAAGTGAATCAAGACGTAGCGCTGTTCATACGGGTTGAGCTCGGGCGCGGCGTCGGGCCCCGCGTGGGCCAAGAAGTCGCTCCACCAGTCTCCCGCTTCGACTTGCTTGAGGAGCACACCGAGCCGCGCGGTCGTTCGCTCACGCGCCCCCGCGACCTCACGGTTGAGCGCATTGACCGTCGTCGCCGGGGTCCACTGGTCGTCGAGGATCCGGTCCGCGCTGATCTCTCGAATGGAGGCGACCTGTCCGCGGAGATCTTCCTCCACCGCCGAGAGCGTATCGGCGAGCTTCTGCGCCGCGGTGTCGCGAATCGTGAGGAGGCGCTTCCAGACGCCGCCTTCGCGATCCTGTTCCGCGAGGAGATCCATCTTCTGCTGAAACGACTCGTCGATCCGCTCCGCGCGCACCTCGGGGCTGAGCGCCTCGAGCTCATCACGGTCGATCGCGAATTGCTTGAAGCGCTCGCGCTGCTCTTCGCTGACCAGCATCGGATCGTCGAGCAAGAGGTACTTGCGCACCGAGGTCGCCGCGTAGCGCCGCGCGCAGTAGGCGAGCAGATCCTGGCGCGGGAGAACCAACACCGATGCGCCGAGCGTGCCGTAGAACGCGGTGTACCCGGCGCTCCCGAGCTCTTCCGGGAAGAGCGCGCGGCTCTCCTTGGTGTAGTTGTCGTAGTCCGCTTGTTGATCACCGAGGATGGGCGAGAAGATCTGAACGTAGGTCGCGTCGCTCAGCGCCTCGCCGACGTTGCCCACGCTGAAACTCTCAGGGCGGTCGACGAGATAGAGCAAGTCGTACGGACGCCGCCGCACCTCGCGCTTGCCCTTGTTACGCGGGTCGTAGTGGAACGGGATCGCGTCCTCGACCCCCTGCCCTTGTGTGTCGAGCCGCATCAAGTGCTCGCACTCTTTGAGCGCGGCGTACCCGTTGGCGAGCGTGCCGTCGCGGTTCATGCCGACCACGGACTCGAACGCGTCTGGGAGAATCGCGAACCCAAAGAGGCGCGCGGCCTTGTCGCCGATCAAGTCACGCAGGAGATACGCGATCGGGAGAAACGCGCCGCTCCCGGTTCCGCCCGCCGTCGAGAAGTACACGAAGACCTGCAGAGGCGCGCCGTGTCGACGCATCCCGTGGCTGTGGTTGCGCATGCCCGCGATGAGGTCGCCGAGCTGTCGAGTGACCTCTCCGACCTCGACGCTTCGGAAGAAGCCCAAGCGGCTCTCGATCCGAATCTGCCCGGCGCCGGCGCCGCTCTCTTCACGGAAGCGGTACCAAGGGTGGACCCACTGCGTGAAGTAGTCGTCGGCCTGCGCGAACATCTCGCCGCGCCGGAGCTTGGTGAACTCCACCTTGTCGAAGTCACTGATCGTGATCGTGCTGTCGACGTGGCCTTGGGTCCGCGATCCTTTGCGGAGCCGGGCAAGGTCGGCGGCGTTGGTATCGATCGCGACGAAGCGAACGAGGTCGCGATACTTGAGCTCCCACTCCGGCGTCTCGCGCAAGCGCTTAGCGATCCGCGCGATGGCTTTGCCGCCGGAGCCCCCCAAGCCGACAAAAAGGGTCGGCGTGACTTCTCCGGGCATGATCTTGATCGGCATCTTTTTCCCTTGGTTGGGCCCGCGTGGGCGAGCGAGCGCACAATACTATGAAGGGGGCGCCTGCGGGTGCCGGAGTCGCCGTGAAGGCGGCTCCTTCTGTGGCCCCACAAACCGCGCATCGCGATGAGCAAACGTGACCGGCTTCATCGCCGAAACTGCACGTAGACCTCATCACCCCGGCGAAGCGTCACCTTGTTGGGAACCGGATACTCGCCTGGCTCCAGCTCGTGCCAGCCCTTCGACTCAGTGAATCGTTCGATGGTCGGACCGGTCACAAACAAGGTCGCGCTTCCGCCCGATTGCGCCACGATCTGCGCGTCGTCTGGCTGCCGCTTGAGCGAGGGCAAGGGCGCCTCGCGTCCGCCCAGGTGCAGGGTCGCGTCTTTCCGAAACCCGCGGTGGGTCTCGGTGAAGCGCTTGAGGAGTCGCCACCCATCATCGCCATCACGGAGCGAGGTGAGCGCTTTGTGTGACTCCGCGTAGAGCAACACCGAGCCGTCGCGGAACTTCGCCGGGGTCAGGAAGCCGCGGACGACCCAGATAAGCAGCAACGTGAACAGCACCGCGATGAGCCAACGCAAGATTTTCTTGCCCGGGCAGATCCACCACCCCGGATCCGTCACGGTCACCGAGACCGGAACGTGTCCGACCGATTCGCCGGTGCGGAGGGAGAGCACACCTTCGTAGGTCCCGGGGCTGCAGCAATCGCTCGCTTCGGCGTTGAGCGTCACCTCGACCGTGCGCGTCTCCGCGTTCGCGCGCAGCGTCCCAGGCGCGACCGCGGTGACGTTGAGCCCGCGCTTGTCGAACGCGACCTCCGCGCTGACGTCACTTTGCGCCAGCGGTCCGGGCACGACTACCGCGGCGCTCGTTTCGCTTCCGCCAACCACCTCGACCGAAACGGGTGCCGCGTTGGCGTAGCGCAGGGCGCCGCGGATCGGGAGAACGTACGGCGCGATCACCGCGGAGTCGGGCGCGATGCGCAGCGAGACCGTAAAGGGGAGCGCGCGGTCGCCCTGCCCGCTCACCGCGTCACAAAATGGATCGGCGGTCACGCGAACCTGCAGGTTCATCTGGTCTTGCAACGTGACCGAGCTGGGCCCTTCCAGCTCGCAACGCAGACACGCCGACGCCGCGCCATCTGAGGCGTCGCAGCTCAAGGCCGCGCGGGTCCCCGCGGGATAGGATCCACGGACGACCAAGCCGAGCTCATCGCTCGTCTCTTTCGGCAGCTCGCCCAGCTCTACCGATTCGATGGGGAGGCTCGGGGCGCTCTGTCGCGTGACCTGGTGAATCCCGAACGTCACCGAGGCGAACCCGCGGCGCGCCTTGACCGGAAACGCCAGCGCGCCCCCGCGTGCTCGAAACGCGCGCTCGTGCCGTCCTTCAGGAAACGAACCGAGCTGCGCGTTGAACGTTCCGTCGCCGCTCGGCTGCATCGCGCTGGCGGTCTCGCAGGACCAGTCATCGCACAGCTCCATCTCGAACTCGAAAGAGCTCCCGGGCATGATCGTCTCGCCGCCATCGCCGACGAGTCGCGCCCACGCGCAGGCTGGCTGCCCGGCCCGGACCGCGCGCTCGGTGGTCCACGGGAACGGCGGCGCGGTGGTGACGTTGCATCGACCCACGACCGCCTCGATCGTGAGTCGTCCGTACACCGGGATCACCAGCACCTCGACCCCTGGCGATCCTGAGCGGACCGCGAACGGCTCATCGGACGGCGCGCCCGACGCGACGCGGAAGCTCCACCCATGTGTCAGCTCCCGAAACGTTGGCCCGCCCGTGATGGGGGTCGCGCCGCTTCGCGCGACGCGTTCGAGTCCGATGCGCTCGATCGGCTGCTCACTGATCGCCAGCGAGCGGACCGCGCGGGCACCCGCGAAGGTTCGCTCGAGACCGACGCGGCCGCCATCATCGTAGCGAAGGCCGCGGCTGAAGGAGAGCACATCGGCAAAGGCGCGGAGCAGAGCGCGCGCGTCAAAGCTCACGGACGCTTCGCCTTCCCATCCAGTTCGGCGGGCGTACTCAAGCAAGCGACGATCCGGACGCGCCCGCCCTTCTCGCATCAAGAGCACAAAGCGAAAGCGATCCTCGCGGGCGCTTCGTATGTCCTGCAGCCAGTCCGCCGCGCGGGCGACGGAACCAGAGCACGCTCCATCCGTGAGCAACAAGAGCGTCTGCGGCGCACCGGCGGAGGCGACCGCGTTCAAGACCGTCTTCGCGCGATCGAGCGCGTCGCGACAAGGTGTGTTCCCGCGGTGCGCGCCCAGGCGCGTGGGCCTCGGGCCGGTGAGCGGGCGCGGTCCCTCTGCGCCGTCTCGTCCCGCCAGCAAAACGCGAGGCGAAACGAAGCGCGGCCCCGCGACCTCGCCACGCGCGAGCTCGTTGAGGCCCGCGAGCATCACCTGGTCACCGTCTTCCAGTCCCGCCGCGAGCGCGAGAGAGGCCATCACGACGAGGTGTCGCGGATCGGATTGATCCATCGATCCCGAGTCGTCGATGATCACCAGGTACTGACCGTAAGAGGCCTGCGCAGAGGCCATCGCCGGCGCGCCGAACGAGAGCGCGGCCAAGACGCATATGTATGCCGCGAGTTTCTGATTCATGGCGCGACGATCGCCATCGCGCGACGGAGCACCTCCACATCGACGCGATCACGACGGCTCTGACACTCCGCCGTGTGTGCGCCTGCGTAGTCGGGATGGAGACACTCCTGCATCTCCTCCGGCAACAGCCCGCACCCTTCCAAGAAGCGCTCACGCGGTGGCGGCTCCGGCAGATGCGGCATCATCGCGGCGGCGGCGGGGTGGTTCCGGACGTTCTCGATTTTCTGCAGGACGCCGGCGTAGGCGCGCTCGCACATCGTGCCCTCCGTCTCGATGACGGGAGGCGGAATGGGCGGAAGCTCTGGCTCGGTCGGCGCGACGGCCGCGGGCTCGGTCGGAGCCGAGGCTTCGGGAACGGGAACCGGCTCGTCATCCCCACAGAAGCGAAACGCAGAAACGAGGGTCAGCGCGAAGAGGGCGGCGCGAAGCGGCATGGTCGCATCGTCGCCGCGGCCTCGCTCGGCGTCAACGCGGCGTGCTAAGCCGGAGTATGCGTGCCGCGCACCTCCTGACGCTCCTCCTTCTGGTCACGACCGGGGCGAACGCACAAGATCGGAGCGCACAGGATCGTATCGCGCGCCCCTTGGCGCTCACGCTGGGTCAGCGTGCCCCGGAGGAATTTCGCGCGCGGTCCATGGACGGCGAGGCGCTGACGCTACGCGACCGACCGACGTTGATCATGTTCTTCGCGAGCTGGTGCCGCTCGTGTGCGGATGTCCTTCCAGCGCTCCCCGCGCTCGCGTCTCGACCGGGGGTCGACGTCCTCCTCCTCAGCCACGAACGACGGTCTCTCATCCGCCCCCACGTCGCCGACCTCGGTGACACTCGCGCAGGGCAATGTACGGGACGAACCGCGATCCGATGGGCCGCGCGTGTGGTCCCGACCTTCGTGGTCGTGAGCGATGGAGAGGTTCGTTACTTTGGCCAAGGAACGAGCGCGTTCGACGAAGCGCGTGACGCGCTGCTCGCGACGGCCGCTACTGCAACGTCAAGTCCGCGGTGAGCGTGCAGTTACCGGGGCATCCCACGGCGTCGAGGTGACACTCCTCGTAGGAATAGGACCCCGTCGTCGCGCTCGTCATCACGATGCGTTCCGTGATGCTCCATTTGCCTTGGTACTCGTAGGTCGTCACCCGCTCAAGCGGCTGGCCCTCCGCCCCTCGGAACACAGCCGACGAAGAGAAGCGCAGCACGTTGAGCTCACCATCGCGTTCCAGTGACGCCGCGACTGGGAAACGGTCGCGGATGTCGGCTTCCGGCACGTCGGGGCCGCTGAAGTAGAAGCATCGCGGAACCGATCGAACGTTGGAGAAGACGACCTGGTGCGTCACGCTCGCCGTGGTCGGGGTCCCCACGGTCGTGATCGCGGGGACCTCTTGCGCCAACGGTTCGCTCGCGGCTCGCGCGGAGACCGGCACGGGTGCGCGCTCAGCGCTTCCACACGCGGCGAGGAGCGAGCTGAACACAGTGAGGATCACGTACAAGAGGGTTCGGCACGGCATCCGCCGGAGTCTACCCGGCGCTCTGCGGTTCCACACGGAGCAGCGACGCAAAAGACGTACACTGCCGCCCGCTATGGACCTGTCTTTTTCAGCCGACGAGCGCGCCTTTCGAGAAGAAGCGCGCGCCTTCATTCACTCGGCGATGCCGCCCCACATCAAAGCCAAGGCGGACGCCGCGGCGCACTTCACGCACGACGAGATCATGGAGTGGCACAAGATCCTCTTCAACAAGGGGTGGGTCGCGTGGGGCTGGCCGGAGGAGTTTGGCGGTCCGGGGTTCACGGCGACCAAGCGCTTCATCTTGTCGGAGGAGCTTGAGCTCGCGGGCGCGCCGGTCCTGTCGCCGTTCGGCCTCGCGATGGTCGGCCCGCTCATTCAACGTTTCGGCACCGACGCGCAGAAGGCACGCTTCCTCCCCAAGATCCTCTCCGGCGAAGAGATCTGGTGCCAGGGCTACAGCGAGCCGAACGCGGGAAGTGATCTCGCGTCGCTGCGGACGCGCGCGGTCGACAAGGGCGATCACTTCGTCGTAACAGGGCAAAAGACCTGGACGACCTACGCGCAGCACGCCGACTGGATCTTCTGCTTGGTCCGCACCGACGAGACCGTGAAGAAGCAAGCGGGCATCTCGTTTTTGCTGATCCCGATGGACGCGCCAGGCGTCGAGGCCAAGCCTATGCTCACGCTCGGCAACACGCCCGCGTTCGCTGACACCTTCTTCGAAGAGGTGAAGGTGCCGAAAGAGAACCTGCTCGGACCGCTCAACGGTGGCTGGGGTCTCGCGAAGGCGCTGCTCGGTCACGAGCGAACGTTGGTCGCGGGCGTTGGACAAGCACAGCGCACGCTCCGGCTCGCGAAGCGCATCGCGGCCAACACCTTCGACAACGGTGCGCCGCTCATCGATGACCCGCGCTGGCGTGAGCGACTCGCCGCGCTGGAGATGCGGCTCCGCGCGCACCAGATGACGAACTACCGCGCCCTCGCGGAGCAGCAAAAGGGCAAGCACCCGGGGCCGGAGAGCTCGATCCTCAAGCTCGTCGGGAGCGTCCTCGTGCAGGAGCTTGACGAGCTCTGCATGGAGCTCATGGGACACAACGCGCTCGCCTGGTTTAACGAAGAAGGCGTGGTCCCCGCGATCGAGCAATGGGTCGGTTCGTCCTTTTGCTACAACCGCGCGACCACCATCTACGCCGGCAGCAGCGAGATTCAAAAGAACATCATCTCCAAGCTCATTTTGGGCTTGCCGACCAAGCCGCCGAAGCGCGCGCCGAAGGGAGCGAAGTAATGGATTTCGATCTCACCGAAGAGCAAGAGATGCTCCGCCAGAGCGTCGCCGATTTCGTCAAGCAGCGCTCGCCTGTGGAGCGTTTCCGCGAGCTCCGCGACAGCGACGCTGGTTACGACAAGAAGATGTGGCGCGAGATGGGGGAGCTCGGTTGGCTCTCCCTCCCCTTCCCCGAGTCGGTCGACGGATTCGGCGGAACGTTCGCGGACGTCTGCATCGTGCTCCAGGAGCTCGGCAAGAACCTCGTCCCTGAGCCCTTCCTCTCCAGCGTCGTCCTCGGCGGGATGACCATCCTGCGCGCGGGCAACGCGGAGCAGCACGCGGCGTACCTGCCCAAAATGATTGCGGGGGAGCAGACCCTGGCGCTCGCCTACGCGGAGCGCGGTTCGCGCTATGGAACGAGCGCGACCGCGACGGCAGAGAAGAACGCCGACGGGTACGTGCTCAACGGCGAGAAGATCTTCGCCCTCGGCGCGCACGCCGCGGACCACATCGTGTGCAGCGCGAAGACCGACGACGGTGTGGGCTTGTTCGTCGTAGATCCCAAGGCCGACGGCGTCGAGATCACTCGCGTCCGCGCGATCGACGGACGCCACGCCGGTTGGGTGAAGCTCACCGGCGCGCAGGTCGCGCCCGGCGCGGTGCTCACGACGGATGGTGAGGCGATTCTGGATCGCGTCCTCGACTACGCCGCGACAGCGGCGGTCGCGGAAGGCAACGGCGTCGCGCAGCGCATGCTGGACGTGACGGTGGAGTACCTCAAGACGCGCGAGCAGTTCGGCGTCCCGATCGGCTTCTTCCAGGCGCTTCAGCACCGCGCGGTCGAGATGTTCGTCGAGGTCCAGCTCCTCGGCTCCATCGGGCTCGAGGCCTATGACCAGGTCGACAACGACGATGACGAATCACGTCGCGCGTCGGTGAGCGCCGCCAAGCACTTGCTCGGACAGAGCGGACAGAAGGTCAGCCGCGAAGCGGTGCAGCTCCATGGCGGCGTGGGCGTGACCGACGAGCATGACATCGGGCTCTACTTCAAGCGCATGCAGGCGCTCTCGGGTCTCTTTGGAGACTCGACCCATCACGTGAAGCGCTTCGCCGCACGTGACGCGTTCACGAGCTAGCCGACTCCCTCAGTCAGGACCGTCGAGGCAGCCACACGCGCCGGCTTCCTCGTCGCACCCGCAGCTGTCACAGTCTCCGCCTCCCGGAGCGGTGCAGCTGTCGGGGCACGAGTCGTAGCACTCTCCACCATCGCAGCGGCTCTCGACGCCGCAGATGCGACACGGCGCGCCGTCTTCCGCCTCCGCCGAGTCGCACTCTCCCGACACCTCGTCGCAGGTGCTGATGTGACAGACCTCTTCGCTCGGCGAACAGCCGACCCTCTCGCCACATGTGGAGCCGACACACGTCCTTGCGGCGCAGCCGGGTCCGCCGCACGCGGCGCCGTCTCGCGCCTCGTAGACGCAGACCCCGTCGCTGCAGGCATCGGCCGTGCAGACGTTGTCATCGTCGCAGTCCATCGGCGTTCCGCCGCCGCACACTCCCGCGGTGCAGGTCCCGCCCGCCATGCAGCGGTCGGCGAGGCTGCACGGCAAGCCGTCGGCAACAGGCGCCGGCACACACGCGCCCGTCGCCGGGTCGCACGCGGGTGCGGTGCAGTCGCTCGGTGTCAGGTCGGGACACGCGACCATGGCGGTTGCCTCGCAGGTGCCGTCCGTGCACGCGGCGGTCATCGCGCACCGGTCCATCGGGGCGCAAGCGCGACCATCGGTATCTCGCGAACACGAGCGCGTGGCAGTCGTGCGAACGACGACGCATTCGCCGCGTTGGCAGACTTCATTTCGCATCTCTTGGATCTCGTCGTCGGTGAGCTCGGCGCACTCTCCGTCGAACTCACAGCCGGACCAGGGGTCGGTCATCGAGAAGCCACAGGAGGTTCCATCGCGGTCGGGTCGCGTGCACGCGACGACGTCGATGCGAGCGGTGGAGACGCACGTGTCGCCCGCACAGTCGTAGGTGGTCACCGTGCGCGACTTCGTGCCCTCGCTGTCGCAGAAAGCGTCGAACTCACAGGGGCCAAAGGGCGTGACTTCTTCGTCAGGACAGTCCGAGCTTGAGCGACACCCTACGCAGACGCGATCGTCGGGGTTGCAGACGAGCTCACCCGAACAGCGCTCGCCCACGACCTCACAGCTTCGCCCGCGGCACTCGCCCAGTTCGCAGAAATCGCCTGTCTCGCAGTCGCCCCCGGCCCCCGTCGCGACGTACTCACAACGCCCGCCCTCTCGCTCCGAGCAAATGTCTTCGGTGCATGAGTTCCCGTCATCGCAGTTGAGGCACGCGCCCTCGACGCAACACTCCGAAGCGGAGCAACCCGGCCGCACAACGCACACGTCACCTTCGCAGGTCGCGGTCTCGCAGGGGCCGAGCTCGCAGCGCGAAGGATCGCACGGCAGCCGCACGCACCCCTCGAGCGTGCACTCTTCCTGTTCACCGCACGCCTCGTCTTCGGGGAGATGGATGCACTCGCGCTCTCGGCAGACGTCGGCGGTACAGCTGATCCCGTCCCCGCAGTCTTCGTCCGTCGCGCAACCGGTTCGGGTCCGGCCACTGTCTGCGGGGCCGAGCGGGGACCGATCGACCGAACACCCCATCGCCACGGTGGTGATCACGAACACCAGTACCCCGAAGGTGGCGCGGAGACGCTGAGCGCGTTGCACGCCTCAGTGTATCGGAGTGCAGCGCAAGCGCGAAATCCACCGTTCAAGTGTGTCCGCGCGAACCCAACTTCGGGCTCGCTAGAGCGCGATTCGAGATAGGCGGGCGCGCTTCGCCGCCGCCCACCTCAACACCGAATCACCCACCTATCTCGAATCACGCTCTAACGGCAGTAACGACGGCCGGGTCGCGGGCGGCGCATCCACGCCTCGCGGCGCGCCAACCAATCGACAACCGCCTGATCCATGGGACCTGCAGCCGTGCGCGCGTCCGCCGCGGTCGTCACTTCCGCGCGCCGACGCTGGGGACCGGCCCGCCGCGGTCGCGTTCCAAGTGCACGCAGCGCGGCGCGGCGCCATGGGTAGATCGGCGGTGAGTCGAGGCAGCCCGCGGACGTGATGTCGTCGACCGCGCAAAAGAAGCGGAAGTGAAAGTGATCGTCATGTGGATAGCTCGGCTGACACGTCATCTCGGCGAACCGCGCAACGGTGGCGCGGGTCGCTCCGCTTCTCCTCGCGTGCCGCAGCAAGAGCGTCCGGAGATGTTCCGCGACAAAGATCCGCTGCAGCGCGGCCTCTTCATCCTCGATCAATGCTTGAAGAAAACGCCAGTTCCGCGCGAGGTCGATCGTGACGGGAACGTCGTCGGAGGGATCCGGTAGCTCCTTGAAGTCGACGCCTTCCCCCGCGCGATCCAGCGGCGCGCCGACCGACGGCATCGGGTCGCCGTTCGCATCGAGCAAGTAGAAGAGCGTGTCGACGTCGCGTCCTGATTGGTGGGAGCCGTGACCCGAGATCGGACCTCCGTGCGCGAAGCCGATGTCGTTGACGGTCAGCTCTCCACCGAGCTCGCGCGACACGACCGCGGCAGCGCGCATCAACGCGCCGATAGTCTCGACGGTCCCGAAGCGCGCCTCTGGACGACGTCTCGGGTTGAACCGAAAACCGTCTCCCCGGAACGGCAGCGCGACCGCCCCATCGAGGTCACCAAAGGTTGGGCTACCGACCGACCGTGTGCGCGACGGCGAGAGGTCGAGCGGCTCAGGTTCGCGTGGCTCGGCTTCGACCTCGGCGCGTTGAAGCTGATGCTCAAGGGTCACCTCGGCGGACACGCGCGGTCTTTCGTCTTCCCCCCCGGCCGGCTCATCTCGTTCTGGGATACGTTCCTGCACAAGAGGTTCGCTCGGAGGTTCAACCACCGGAACACGAGGTGGGGTGGGAACCGATGGCGAGGACCGCAGCAGCGCTTCATCGGCACAACCGATAAGGAGCAGCGCAAACGCGATCGCCACCTTGTGCGTCACCCCGAGTTCACCTCGCCGTGGGGCCGCGCCATCATCGCGCCCGAGAAGACCCCAAAGCAGGCCTGCGTCAGGATCGTGGTGAGCTCGGCACGCGTCATGTCGCCGTGTTCGAGCCAGTCCAGGCTCGCGCACTCCACAAAGCCAACCCACCCCCGCGCGAGGCTCCGGATCACCGCGTCGTCCACCGTCGTCCCAACCTGCAGGAGGATGCGGTCGAGGAACTGCTTTCGCGTGTCGTCGACGATCGCGGTCAGCTCCGGGTCGCCGCCGCGCAACAGAAAGCGGTACGACGGTGCGCGCTCCTCGACGTAACGAAGGTAAGCGTCCAGCGAGCGGCGCATCG
Source organism: uncultured bacterium (assembly GCA_938024995.1). Lineage (GTDB taxonomy): Bacteria > Myxococcota_A > Polyangia > Polyangiales > Houyiibacteriaceae > CALJDU01. Next base: position 97,949 of record CALJDU010000034.1, on the reverse strand, counting down.
CCTCCAAGTTGAGCGTTCCCGGAACCAAGTCCGGGAGCGCGGTCGCCGCGAGAAGCTCTTGCGCCGCGTGCTTCACGGCCGCCGCGAAGAACGCTCTCTTGCTTGGGAAGTAGTGATAGAGGAGGCCCTTGGAGATCCCCGCGGCCTGCGCGATCTCCCCAATGGAGATGTCGTCGTAGGCACGGTCGGCAAACATCGCGGTCGCGAGCGTGACCAGCTGAGCACGTCGCTCTTCGACGCTTCGCCGCTGGCGCTGATCCTTTTTGCCGCTCACCTTACCAACCTAAGGCGGTTGTCCGCGATGCCACGTCCACAAGCACAAACCTCAACATTTCCAACGCTTACGTCCATCTAGAAACCTCGTTCTACCTTCCTATTGACTCGTGTTCAATATGGACTCACCTTCCTATTGAACCGCGGTCAACAAGGAAAACATCATGCCGACCTCCACGCACACGCACGCTGCTGACGCCATGCCCACCATCCGGAAGCGCCGCTTCGATTTCTCGGGAGTGCCCAAGTACTGGTACGCCAAGAGCGCCGTCGCGACCCACATCAGCAACGGGGTCAACATGCTCTTCCCCGCAGGCGAGCGGTTCTTCGTGCGAAGTGTCCGCCACTACCTCGACCTCATCCAAGATGACCCCGAGTTGGTCGCGCAGGTCCGCGGCTTCTTTGGACAGGAAGGCGCGCATGCGCGGGAACATGATCGCTTCAACGAGTTCCTGACCGAGCAAGGGTTTGAGGTGGCGCCTTTCCTCAAACAGTACGAAGCGTCGATGCGCTTCATTGAGAAGCTCGCGCCTCCTGCGCTGCGGCTCTCCGCGACCGCCGCGACCGAACACTTCACCGCGGTGATGGCGCACAACGCGTTCGATGATGCGCTCTTTGAGCAGGCCGACGATCGCATGCGGGAGCTGCTGCTCTGGCACGCCGCGGAAGAGATCGAACACAAGGCGGTCGCGTTCGACGTCCTGCAACGCGTCAACCCGAGCTACTCGCTCCGGATGGCCGGTATGGCGATCGCTTGCGCCCTGCTCTCCTTCTACTGGGCCTGGGGGACCGCGACGCTCCTGAAGCAAGATGGGCTCACGTTTGCGGATCTCCGCCGCGACCTCGACACCCTGCGCACCTCGGTCGAAGGAGGCGCCTCGCGCAGCATCGCGAAGGACGTGTTTTGGAAGGCGATCGTCACGTACCTCCCGCGGGACTTCCACCCTTGGGACGTCGACGACTACGAGCTGGCCACGGCGTTTCTGGATCGCGACGCCGTGACCGCCAGCGCCGCGTAACCACCGCTTGCGTTCTGCGTTGAGCGCGGCATTGTCCGCCAATGGCCGGGAGCCCCAAACGTAAAGTCGACGGCCGGACACTTCGGAGTGACCGGTCGAAGCAGGCGGTCGCGCGAGCCGGCTTTGAGCTTCTCATGGAAGGGCACATCCGCCCGACCGCCGCGGACATCGCGAAGCGCGCAGGCGTCTCGCTCCGCTTGGTGTTCCACCACTTCAAAGACATGGAGGGGCTCTACGCGCGCGTCCATGAGCTGCACTGGCAGCACATCCAACCGCTCGTCGTTCTCGGCCTCGACAACGCCGCTCCGTTTGACGAACGCGTCAACGTCTTCGTCGAAAAACGCTTCGCGCTCTACCAAGTCGCCACTCCGGTTCGGCGCGCGACGCTCGTTTTGGCGGTCGACAATGATCTCGTCTCTTCCGCGCTCAATCAGTTTCGCGCGGTTTTGCGGGCCCAGGTCTCGTGGCTCTTTGAGCCCGAACTGGTGGCGCTCGGCGACGCTCGCGTTGCCCACGAAGCTGGGCTCCTCGCGAGCACATGCTGGTCCGCCTACGAAGCGCTCTCCGTTCAGCAGGACCTCGAACGGCCGGCCGTAAAAGATGCCTTCGAAGCGTCGATCCGTGTTTGGCTCCGTCCATGACGTACATCACTCAGAACGACACCGCCGGCGTCCGTACGCTGCGACTCGCGCGACCCAAGAAGATGAACGCGATCAGCGTCGATGTGGCAAAGGAGCTGCAAGACGCGCTGCTCAAAGCGTCCCGCGATCCGTCCGTGCGGGCCATCGTGTTGGGCGGAACCGGCCCTGTGTTCTCGGGCGGTGTCGATGTGAGTGTTTTCCTCGCGATGGCCGAGTCACGCGAGACGGGCGTTCCCTTTGCCGACGCCCACTTCATCACCACCCTCGACCGCGCGCTCCGCGATGTCACCAAGCCGCTCATCGCCGAGGTGAACGGCCCCGCGGTGGGCATGGCCGTCACTTTGCTCCCGCATTTCGACATGGTCTACGCCGCCGAACGCGCCTCGTTTACGACGCCCTTCGTCCAGCTCGCGTTGGTGCTTGAGTTCGGCAGCTCCTTCACCCTGCCCCGCTTGATCGGGCGGCAGCGCACCAACGAGCTCGTCTTGCGCGCGAAGCCGCTCGACGCTCGGACCGCCGCAGAGTGGGGACTGGTCACGCGCGTGTTTCCCGACGCCGAGCTCGAGGGCGCCGTCGCGAAGATCGCGAGCGACATCGCGAAGCACGATCCTGGCGCGGTGGCCGACTGTCGCCGACTCATCAAGCGCGGTGAGCAGAGCACCCTGCTGCAAGCGACCCGTGAAGAGGACGATGTTCTCGCCGCGCGCTATGGCTCCGAGGCCAATGTCGCGGCGGTAACGGCCTTCCTTCAGAAGCGATAGGCGTAGTGGGTCGCGCTCCCTCGGCAATAACGTTATTGTGGAGATATGAGCGCGCGTTCTTTTCTTCGGCTGTGGTTCATCGTCGTTCTGAGCAGCGGATGCGGCGACCCCGAGCCGATCGATGTCCCGTGTCGACCTGCGCAGGACGGCGCGTACCCCGACGGCATTCCTTATGTCGGTGTTCACGCGAACGCCCGTAACGATGATGTTGTCGACTGCGCGCTGGGCCGTGACTTCCAGTTCCAGTGGCACGTCCTGAAGGGGCACGGTTTGATCCAGCCGAATACGTTCTCGCCCGACGGTACCGTCACGTACGCGACCACGACGAACCCCGAGCCGGACGGCTGCCGGGCGTGGGCCATCGACGTGCAGACCGGGGAGACCCGCTGGTGCCAGAGCTACCCACCCGCGATCTCGGCGAGCGCGATGGAGGTCGACAGCGATGGCAACCTCTACGTGCCTTTCGATCAGTTCATGATCTCGCTTGATCCGGCGACGGGGGAAGAGCGGTGGCGCACGGAGTTTGATCTCGAAGCGGTGGGTGAGTCACTGACCGCGGGGCCGCTCGGGCTTCACTTCACCGCGGACGGACACATCGCGACGATCGCGAGCACTGGCGATGTCTATCTCGTTCGTCGCTCGGACGGAGAGGTGCTCGCGGAGCTGAGCATCCCTGACGAATATGGATTCGTGCCGCCGACCCCGTTGAGCGCGACGGTGGACCTCACGACGATGCTCCCCGACTCGACGCGCGAAGACATCACGTCGGTGTACGGCGATCCTGAAATGGCCGGGAACCTTCTTGGCGCGTTCCTCGGCGCCGGCGGAGAGTTTAGTGACAACACGATCGCGGTCTCGCCACGCGGGGAGCTCTACGCGATTGGCGGGGGACTCGACGGCACACACGGCGCGCTGGTGCAGCTAAAGATCGGCGGCACCGCGGAGGCGCCCACCCTCAGCAAAGGATGGTACGTCCCGACCAACGGCGGCAGCGCGACATCGCCCTCGGTGAGCCGCGACGGTCGCTATGTGAACTTCGCGGATGGCGCGAGCGTGGCCGCGATCCTCAACCCGCGCACCGCCGACACCCGCGTGAAGCTCGTTGACGTCGACGCGTGTGACGCAAACACCGACGCGAACGACGACCCGAACGTCTGCGCGGAGGTCGTGAGTGAACGCTCGGAGCGGGGTCCGATGGCCGGCGCTCCCGCACTCTTGGAGGACGGTACGACGGTGTTCTGGGAGCTTGGGTTCAAGTTTGGCTCGTACGAAGGCGAACGAGATTTGGTCGCCTTCGGCCCAGACGGGCTCTCGTGGGAACTCACGTATCCCGACGAGCTCGAGAACACCTCCGTCGTCACGGTCACGGACAACTACTTCGTCGTGACGGGTTCGCGGATCCCGTCGTCGGACGCGCGCATCCTGTCGGTGCGTTTCCCAGCGACGACGGAGAGCGAGCTCTTGTTCATCGATCGCGCGACGCGCGAAATCGTCGAGCGTCACCCGATCACCGACGACTCCGCGGCCAGCGTGACCATTGGGCCGGATGGCTCGGTCTACCCTGGCATGCTTGGGCTCCTCACGATGATCGCGGTCGACAAGCGGCCGACGCTGGGTCTGATGAAGTTCTCTCCAACCGCGCGCTAGGCGAATTTCCGAGCTCGTCGCGATTTCAAATTGGTACGAGGTACTGATCAGGAGAGCGAAGCGCGATTTCAAATTGGTACGAGGTACTGATCACGAGAGCGAGGCGCCGCGATTTCAAATTGGTACGAGGTACTGATCACGAGAGCGAGGCGCGAGCCGGTTTTCTGGGCGCGTGATGTGGAGGAACTGAGCCGGTCAAGATCCCGTTTCCACTCAAGCCAAACGAAACCGCTCTCACTCCAGTTCGCCCTCAACGCGGACGGAGCAATGCGCGACCTGGGCCACCACCAAGCCGCGCTTCGCCCTCGTCGGCGCGCTGTGCTGACCTAATCATCGGGTCGGCGCGGGCGCGCGTGAGCATCCGGCTCACTTGCGGCGTTGTCATCGTCGTCGGTGCGGGGTGTCCAGTCATCGCGAGTCGTAACCACACGCGTAAGCTCTCCATCAGGCACATCGTCCCGACGTCGCTTCACCACAACGACAGAAGGCGCCGACTCAGGTTGCGCACTCGCACCCTCCGGCCACGCCTTCTCGATCCGCCCCACCATCCACGCCTTCGTCATCGCAAGCGCGTCCCGCTGCGCGTCCTCCGTAGCGCGGTCATCCACAAACGGCACGTACTCCCCATTCGGATCCACATACGTCCGGATCAGACGCCCGCAGCACGCGCCGTCGTCCGCGAGGACTCCGTCCTCCACGCGCTTCTTGTGTGTGCTGAACGGATACCGCATCGCGTCCCGCCTCCTTCGACCAGACTCCGTTGTCGTCGCGCATCGCTCCGCCTCACGTTCGCCGTGGCGCGCCTTCCCGTAGCTCCCGCGCTTCAAGCGAAGGTTGCTCACGCACTCATCATGCGCGCGGGTCGTCGGGTGCCCGTTCTCTTCGCCCTTCGGCGGCGGCCAACCCGTGTAGACGTAACGCGCCAGCGTCTCTTCTTTCAGCTCGTGGTATTCGCGCTGCGTTTTGGGCTCGTCCCACGGGTGCTGCTGGCGGAGCTTCTTGACGCCGATGGGCGAGCCGATGCGCACGCGCACCGATTCTTCCAGCTCGCGCTCAAGTCGCGTGACGTCCGCTTTCAACCGCGCCACATCGCCGCGCCACATGTAGAGCAACGCCGGCGGCGGAGCGACTTTCACTTCCACGACGTCAGGCTTCTTCTGGCTGAAGTAGATCGGAGGCCGACGAAAGCGGAGCGTCGTGCCCCAGTGCTTCGCGCGGATCAGAAACCCAGGGTAGCGATCGATGCGGCGAACCATCCCGGCGAGCATCGGGTTCATCACGCAGTACAAGTGACGACTCAGCGCGGCCTCGGCGTTGACCAAGATCATGTCGTGCGGATTGCGCGCATCCCAAATGTTCGGGAACGCTTCGATGCGCCCGCGTCGCATCAATCCAGGCAACGCCTTGGCGACTTCGCCGTGGAGCGCTTTCTTGAACGGGCCGCAGTGTCCGAAGCCCATCGACGTGATCAGGTGCTCGTGGTTCGGCATCAGAACACCACCGCAGAGCCGCGTCTTGCTCCACTCGTTCGGCACGTTCTCTTCACCGCGCTTCTTCGCCGCCGCCCGCTCTTCGTCTTCCCGCGAACCATCGTGTTCCAAAAGCGCGAGCCCCAACGCGTAGCCATAGAGCTCGTGTGCGTCGAAGGTCACCGATGTCTTCGGTCCGCACGTGAACCGTCCCTTCACGCGACACGCGCTCGCCTCGTCTTTCATGCAAGCGGCCTCGCGCTCGCCATGGTTGGAGCACTTCACGTTCCCGCAAACGCGTCCGTTGTAGAGCGGGTCCCCGCGCACTGAGAACGTGTACGGCCGCAGCGAAAACGCGAACTTGCGCATCGCCACGCGCCGCGTCGTCATTACGGTCGCGCCCGGAACATCAATCCGCAGTGGGTTGGCCACGCTTTGAAGAGAGCAACGGACATGCCCACTGCGCGCGACCTGATTTCAATCACTTGGAAGTCGGCTTTGGCGGATCCGGCGGCGGGCCACCGGTGTCCGCCGATCAACCCACGCCCGGTCTGGGTTGCCGTCGAAGATGGTCGCGCAACGTTGACCGCGGGATACCGAGCGCGCGGGCCGCGGCAGAGACGTTGCCGTTGTATCGCTCGACGACCTCATGGAGCGCGTATGACCCAGGTGTACGCTTCACTCGCGGACCGATCGCTTCTTCGATGTGCTGAAGCCGAATCACGCGACCTTCACATCGCGCGGCCGCCCCCCGGAGAACGTTACGGAGCTCTCGGACGTTGCCCGGCCAGCGATGTCGCAGGAGCGCGGTGACCGCGTCCGGGTGAAGCTCGCGCGCGCCGAGCTGGTCACTGATCTGTTGAAGGAGGGAGTCCGCGAGCGGCGTGATGTCGCGCGGACGTTGGCGAAGCGGCGGGACCGCGATCTTGAGCTGATGGATTCGGTAGTAAAGGTCTTCACGGAATTCCCCGCGCGACACCATCTCGACCAGGTCGCGATGCGTCGCGCAGATCAGACGAAGCTGAACGGCGCGTTCGGTCTCTCCGCCCACCCTTCGAATCGACCAGGTCTCCAGCACGCGGAGCAAGCGGCGCTGCGCATCGAGCGAGAGCTCACCGACCTCATCGAGAAAAAGGGTGCCGCCGTCGGCGCGCTCAAACGCGCCGCGATACTGACTGACGGCTCCGGTAAACGCCCCGCGTTCGTGTCCAAAAAGCTCGCTCTCGAGGAGCTGCGGCGCGAGCGCGCCCGCGTTGATCGTGACGAACGGCCCGGCGGATTTCGCGCCCAGGCGATGGACCTCGTTCGCCACGAGTTCCTTTCCGACGCCGCTCTCTCCAGTGATCAAGACCGGCCAACGAACGCGCGCGGCGGCTTCGATCTTCGCCATGACGTTGAGCATGGCGTCCGAGCGGTGGACGATCCGATTGTCCCGCGAAGCGGTCAGCGTGATCTCGTGACGCCCGATCGTCAGTCGTCCGCCGCGCATCTCGGCGTTCGCGATCCGCGCGCCACCGAGCCAAACGCCGTCCCGGCTCCCGAGGTCGCGGACGAACACCGTTCCTTCGTAGGTCGGCTCCAAGCGACAGTGAAACGCGTCCACGTTGGGGTCATCGATCACGACGTCGTTGCGCGGCGACGAGCCGACCGTGAGCGGCGCGAGAAGGGAGAACCGTCGGCCACGCGGCGAGATCAAGGTCAGCGGATCCCGGGGCGAAGAGGCGCGCTCGACCGCGCTCGCGGTCACTTCACGGCGTCCCCGGCGAAGAGCGTGGCGCGCGCCCAGGGCGAGGTCGTGACCTAACGGCAACGTCACCCGTCGCGCGAGTCCACCGCTCACAACTGCGCGTACGAACACCGAGCCATGCGCCCGCTCAACGAAGCACACTCGCTCGCTCACATCAGGCGCCGCGACGACCACGTCGCAGCTCGGATGACGACCCACCTCCAACGGACGAGAGGCCAAAGAGAACTCGCGCACCGGAAGGCCGTTCGCGAGCAGCGTGAGGACATCAGACTTCATGCTGGGCTTGTCGGGAGCCAGACGTGCTCGTTGTCCGTCCGATCCGACTCCCGCATTCGTCTGCCGCGAACATTTCATGACACCATCACATACATTTCATGTACAGAGCCCATCCCAAAACCTGAGCCTTCAACCACGACTCGCTGGAAAAACCCCCGTAGATTCCCAGAAGTCGCGGCACAGCCCTATCGGCCTGATGTGTGCAGCGAGGGGAACCCAATGGACGAATTTTTCTTCGGTATGGCGGTGTGCGGCCTTCCGCTCACGGCGGTCTTCTCGGTGGTCGCGATGGCGCTGCTCGGCCGTCGCTCCACCAAAGACCTGAAGCGCGAAGTGGACTCGCTCTCCGCGACGGCGTTCGGTTTGTCAGCGCGTGTCAACACGTTGGAAGCGCACCTCGAGCAGCTCCGCGCCGTCGTGCAAGCGCTTCCCGCAGGAGCGACCAAAGCGGCTGACGCTCCCGTCTCGGGCATGACGCCGCCGGCGGAGCTTGAGATGCGACCGGCAGAGGCACCGGAGACGGTAGGCGTCCCCATCGCCGCGGAGGAGCGCGACGCGATTCAACCGGCCGTCGTCGACCCGAGCGTCGACCCCATTGAGCCGGTCGCGCCTCCAAAACGCGCCCCCTCCGGCAACATCGCGCCAACCCTCGCGGCCAACCTCTCGCATCGCGCGAATCCCGATCGCGGTCGCGCTAGCGCCCCGGCGAACCCCAACGCCCCGCGCGAAAACGATCGCTTCGGCGCGAAGACGAAAACGAAGACGTCCGACCACCGGACTGGCGCTGACCACGCCCCGTCCCACGTCGTCGATCCCGCGCGCCCTACGGACCGCGAGACGCTCGGCTGGGAACAGTGGATCGGGGTACGCGGAATGGGCGCCGGTGCCGCGTTGGTGCTGATGCTCGCGGCGGTCTACCTCTTTCAGTACTCCATCGTTCACGGCTGGCTGGGACCGACGCTCCGCGTGGTGATTGGGCTCGCGACGGGTGCCGCCGCGGTCGCGGTTTCGGAGTTCAAGCTCCGGCGCAACCACGTCACGCTGAGCAACTTCGTCGCGGGCGCCGGCTGCGCGATCCTGTTCGTGAGCGCGTGGGCCTCTTGTGGTCTCTACGACGTGCTCCCGACGCTCGCGGCGGGCGCCCTCATGGTCGCCACCACCGGTGCCTGCGTCGCGCTCTCCATGCATCGTCCCTCTATCGCCATCGCGGTGCTCGGGTTGGTCGGCGGCTTCGCGACTCCCGCTCTTCTCTCGACGGGCAGCGATCGCCCGGTTCCGCTCTTCGCATACCTCTTGGTTCTCGACCTGGCGCTGCTCTTCGTCGCGCAGAAGCGACGCTGGCCCGCGCTGGCGATGCTGAGCTTGCTCGCGACCTCGGTCTATCAGGTCACGTGGATCGTCGCGCGGATGGGTCCGGACCGCGTCCTCATGGGGATGGGTATCTCGGTGCTCTTCGCCATACTCTTCGCGGCGGTCGCGCCCGCGGTCTTCGCGCGCGACAAAGATGACGAGGCCTCTGGTAGCGCCAGCGCGCTCGCGCTCTTCACACGCGTCGCCGCGATCGGGATCCCGTTCCTCTTCGGGCTCTACTTCGCGCTCGACGGGCGCCTTGAGCTCCCGCTCCATACGCTCGCTGCCTACCTCGGGGTTCTCTCACTCGGTGTCTTCGCGATCGGTTGGTGGGACGCGGCGCTTCGCTGGACCACCTTGGCCGCGGCCGCCGCGTCGGTCGCCATCCTGCTCGGTGCCGTCACCTCGGCGTCGTTTGGAACCATCGCGGTTCCGTTCATGATCGCAGCGAGCGCGCTCTCTGTGCTCTTCCACCTCCACGCCGAAGCAGCGCAGCGCCTCTCGCGTTACACCCAGTCGGACCGGCGCGACCTCGCCTTGGGGTCCGCGATCATGACGCTCGGCTCGCTCGCGCTGCTCTTGCTGGGGACGGTGATGACGCGCGGCGTCCCGATGCCCGCAGTCCTTGGCACGACCGCGCTCCTCGCCGCTCTTGGGCTGCGCCTCGCGCGCTTCATTCCTGAGCTGCACCTCGCGCTGGGCCCCGCCCTCGCCGTCTTCCTCGGCGCCGTGCACCTCGCGCGCGGAGGAGACGCGGGCTTCACGCCGCGCTCCATCTACCTCGGCTGCTCGATCCTCATGCTCTCAGTGTTCTCGCTCGCCGGCTGCTTCGGCGACGGCAAGACGAAGAAGCTCGCGAGCGTCTCCGCAGCGCTCTTCGCGGCCGGCTTCGCGTTCCACTTTGTCTTGATTCCGCAGAACGCGGTGATGCCCGGGCTGCTCTTCCACGGCGCGCTGATCGCGACCACGGTCATCGGCCTGCTCTCGTCCGGACGGATCGGGATGAGCCTCCCCGCGGGACTCGTCGCCTTCGCGGTCTGGAGCGCGCAAGCGATGGGGCTCTTTCATCAAGGCGGCTCTCAGCTCTCCCTCGCGATGCTGTGCGGAACCGCCGCGCTCGTCGCCACGTCGCCGCTTTGGCTCGGCCGGCGCGCACGAGAGTCCGCCGGTTTCGCGCGCCTCTCCGCGCTCTCGCTGCCGCTTTGGTTCTTGCCTTCCCTCGCCCACTACCGCGAAGCGTTTGGCATGAGCGCGGTCGGCATCCTCCCGGTCGCCTTCGGCGCGCTCTGTGTGCTCTTGGCGGCGTCGTCACGCGTGACCGTTCGCGATTCGCGCACTCGTCGCGTAGCGTTCATCTGGGCCACCGTCGTCGCGATGGGCTTCCTCACGGTCGCGATCCCGCTCCAGCTCGACAAGCAGTGGATCACGATCGGCTGGGCGCTTCAGGCCGCCGCGCTCTTGGTCTTGTGGCGCAAGGTCGACCACCCGGGCGTGAAGTACTTCGCGCTCGCGCTCAACGCGGTGGTCTTCATTCGGCTCGTGCTCAACCCGTACGTGCTCGGCTACTACCCGCCCTCCGGTTTCCCGTTGGTCAACTGGATCTCGTACACGTACCTCATCCCGATCGTCACGATGGTCTTCGGTTACAGCGTGCTCGCCCCGATCGAGGTCGCGCGTCGGCGCTCCTTCGAGTCGTTCTTGCCAAAGGTGTCGCTCGGCAACGCGCTCGTCGCGGCAGCCATCGTCGCCGGCTTCATCTTCATCAACCTCACGATCTTCGACGCCTTCTCGGTCGGCCGCGAGCTCACGGTGACCTTCGAGCGCCTCCCCGCCCGCGACCTCATCCTCTCTTTGAGCTGGGCGCTCTACGGCATCTCCCTCCTCGCGATCGGGATGTGGAAGGACAGCTCTGCGCTTCGCTGGACCAGTCTCGCGCTCATCGTCCTCACCGTCGGGAAGGTCTTCCTCTACGACCTCGGCAACCTCACCGATCTCTATCGCGTCGCCTCCCTCGTCGGCCTGGCCGTCTCCCTCTTCATCATCTCGATCGCGTACCAACGCTTCGTCTTTCGCCGCAAGGAGAACTCATGAACCCGCGCTCCCTTCCCCCCACCGCTCGATGTCTCTGCGCGGCCCTCTGCTTGTTCCTGGGCGTCACGCTCGACGCCCAGCTCGCGAACGCCGACGACCTCGCGCCGCTCTTCCCGATGCGAGCAGAGATCGAGACCGCGCCGGTTCTCGCGCGGCTCCCGCTCAGCGAGGAAGTGCTCTCCGAGGTTCGCCCCGATCTCAGTGACATCCGGATCATCGACGCCGCGGGTCAAGCGATCCCGTTCGTCATCGATGACGGCGCGCCGCGTCTACGAAGCCCCGCGGTTCGTTCGGTGGAGATCCGGTCCGCGCAGCGCGACCGACGTGACCGCCTGCGGCACCTCGAGCGCTTTACCTTGGCGGTCCCGCCCGCGGCACAAGGCGCGCCGCAGCACCTGCGCATCGAGACCGTCCAGCGCGACTTCGTGGCGAACATCTCGGTGGGATCGACCAGCGGCGACTCCATCGCGGAGGGGACGATTTTCCGGTTCGCGCCGACTCGCTTTGGCGTGGTCGACCACGTCGAGATCCCGCTCCCCGACGGCCTCCCCAACGAGGTCGTGATCACGATCGCGAGCGAGACGACCTATCTGGAGCCGCGTTTCGTCATGCGTGAACGCGTGCCCTCGCCGACCGCGGACCGGATGTCGATCCCGCTCGAGATCCTCTCCGAGCGAACCGAAGAACACGCGAGCATCCTGGTCGTTCGTCGACCGCGCGGGATCGTTCCTTCGCGGCTGACCCTCGCGACCTCCTCGGAGGTCTTCCATCGCCGCGTCCGCGTCCGCGACCTCGGCAGCCTGACCGCTGGGCAGCGAGATGAAGCGGGCCGGGAGCTCGCCGACGACTCCGTTCATCGCGTGACCGCGCCCTTCGCGAGCGACGACCTCTCCGTCTCCATCCAGCGCGCCAGCGGCGACCGGCTCGAGATTCGCATCGACAACGAGGACAGCCCGGCGCTCTCTGGGCTGCGCGTCGCCGCGATTATCAACCGGCCGAGCCTGCTCTTTCAAGCCAGCGACGGGAGCAACACGCTCTACTTCGGAGGCGGCCGCGCGCACGCTCCGCGATACGATCTCGAATCGCTCAACTTGATGTCGTCCAGCGGAAACGCGGACCGACTCGCCGCGATTCCGATCGCGACGATGGACGCTCCCGTCGCGAACCCAGACTTCGACGCGTCGCCTGCGCTCTCCTTCGCGATGCGGGCCGGCGCGGACGTCGACCCACGCGAGTTCCCGCATCAACGAGACCTCGTCTTGGGCGAGGCCACCGAAGGGCTCCACCGCGTGCGACTCGACGTGGCCGCGATGAACGCCGCGCACCACCTTCGGGTCATCGACGGCGACAACAAGCAGTGGCCCTTCTTGATGGACCGCGCCGTCGCAGAGGAACGCGTCGACCTGGAGGTCGAGAGCACGCAACGGGACGACGTCACGGTCTACACGCTTCGCTACCCTGCTTCGGTCGAGGCCGCGACGCCGTTGCGAATCGAGCTGCAGAGCGATGCGCGATTGATCGCGCGTCAGTATGAGGTCTATGAGCTCGCGTCGGCGGAGGAGCGCGAGGAGAGCGGACAGGCGTCGACTCGGGGGCGGTACCTCGCCGACGGTACGTTGACGCGTGATCCCGGCGAACGAGAGCCGCTCACGATCGTGTCGGAGGTGGGCCGTATCGCTGGAGGGGTCGAGCTCCACGTGAACAACGGAGATGAAGCGCCGCTTCGCTTGGAGGCGGTCGCGGTGGTCTCGCTGAGCGACATGTACCTGGTGGCCCCGGCGGGCGCATATCGCGTCCTCTACGGCGGCGCGACGGGGTCCACACCGACTTACGAGATCGAGCGCGCGCGGGATCTCGTGCTCTCGGTGCCCGCCGAGCCCGCGACGCTTGGACCCCGCGTCGCCAATGGCGACTTCACGCCGCCCACGGCCTACGGAAAGCGCGGCCAAGACCTCCTCCTTTTCGGCACGCTCCTGGCGACCATCTTGCTGCTCGGGTTCGTCTCTCTCCGGATGGCGAACACCGAGGTCCCGCCGGCGCCCGCCAGCGACGAAACGAAGCCTGACGAAGTGGCCGCCGAGACAAGGGACGACGCAGACGTGACCACCGCCTCCGCTTCCTCCGGCGAAACAGCAGCCGCCCAGGACACCTCGGAAGGTCCGGGGAGAGGTGAGACCGAAGACCCGGAAGCCGACTCGTAGCGCGCGACGAAAGAGAATCGGCGACGCGGGAATCGCGGCCTTCGCATGGGCGTTCTGACACCGGGCTTTCCTTCCGTGCGCGTCTCGGACATACACAGCGCAGTGCGCCGGCCGTTCTCCATCGTCACCGCTCTCGTCACGCTCGCGTGTGTGTCTTCCGCGCCGGCCCACGCTCAGCTCGCGCGGCTCTTCGAGTCTCGCGCGCCGATCACGGCGAGCGCCGGGGTCGCCCGCGCGCCCCTGCCTCCCGAGGTGCTCGCGAACAGCCGCCCGGACCTCTCGGACGTGCGGATTATGACCGCCGACGCCCGCGTGGTTCCCTTTGTCATCGACAGCGTTGGGCGGCCTTCCGCACTCCGCGAAGCGCCGCTCACGCTGGGCCGGATTGAGCGAACCGGTCGACCCGGCCCCTATGTCGCGCGGTACACCCTCAACGTCCCGGCCGCGCCGGAGACGGGCTGGGAGCTCGTCCTCACGACGGCGTTTGAAAACGACCACACGACGAAGCTGACGCTGACCAACGAAGCCGGTGACGAGGTCGCGCAGACGACGATCTATCGCGTCCGCGAGCGAGGCACGGACATCGCGCGGATGCGCGTCGCGCTCCCCGCCACGCTGGGCTCCCGCTTCGGGCTCGTCCTCGAGAACGACGATGGGTTTCTCGAGCCAGCCCTCAAGGTCGTCGAGCGGGTCGCGACACACGAGGCGCCGTTCGAGATGCGGATCCGCAGTCGCGAGGAAGGGCGAGACCGCCGCGCGCGACAGTTTCGCTGGGAAGCCGCTCGACCGCGCGGGTTCGTGTTCGACGAGATCCGGATCCGAAGCAGCGCGACCGCCTTCAAGAACAACGTGACGGTGTACGACGTCGACGACGGCGGCGAGCGCCGCGTGATCGGAGAGGCGCTGGTCTACCGGATGACGGATCCAGTGGAAGCGATGGACCTGTCCATTCCGATCGCGCGCGCGACAGGCGACTCGCTCGAGGTTGTCGTGAGCGAGCGAAGCGGTCGCGCCCCGGATGACCTCGACGTTCGCTTCGTCGCGCGTGCGCCCGCGATCGCGTTTCAGGCGGTCGACGCTCCGATGTTTCTCTATTTCGGAGGCGCGCGGGCGCGAAGCGGCGACTTTCAGGAAAGCGACCGCGCATTGGCCCCGCTCCTCGACTCGCTAGAGTCCCGCGCGCGGATCGGCGCGACCGGAGACAACCCCGAGCACGCCGCGCCGCCTGCGCTCTCGTTCGCGATGACCGCGGGCCCCGTGGTCGACGCGAGCGCGTATCGCTTTGTGCAACCCATCCGGGTCCCGGAGTCTCCGGAGGGCGTGAGCCGCGCTCGATTGCGCCCGCGCACCCTCGCGCATCTCGGCACCGATCTGCGCGACCTACGCGTCGTCGACAGGAGCGGTCGCGCTTTCCCCGTCCTGCTCGACCGCGCGGTCGACACCCAGGTCATCCGCTTCACCGTCGCCCGATCCGGGAACAACTACACCGTCTCGCTCCCCTTCGACGGCTCCCTCCCCGTGATCTCAGCCGAGGTCGACTTCCCGAACAGCCGCGGCGAGCGGCTCTTTGAACTGATGCGCACCCAGCCGGAGCCTCGGTGGCTCGCGAGCGGACCGGTCTTCCCAGGCCAGGCGACCCGCGAGGTGCTCACCGCACCCGCGCGACTCGGGACGCAGACGCTGACGCTCACGGGAGCCGCCTCAGCACCAAGCGCGTTGCGCGTCCGGGCGACGGCGGAGCTCACGGACCTGGTGGTCGCGGCGCCTCCTGGGGAGTATCGCCTGCTCGTGGGTCGCGAGGACGCGGCCGCCTCTCCTTCGATCCCCGAGGAGGCGCACGCCTTGGTCTTCGCGGTCCGGACGCCCAACGCGCCGCTGGGCGAGCTCTCCGCAAACCCGCTCTACGAACCGCCTCGAGTGGTCGTCGCGGGCAGCCCAGAGCGTATGCGGGTCTGGATCGCGCTCTTGTCCGCCATCGGCTTCGCGCTCTTTTCGTTCGTCTTCATCTCACGACGTGCGCCGCGACCCAGGGCCGCTCCGCTTGTCGATCTGCTGGGGCTCCGAGAGCGAAGCGACGCTTCCGAGTAGGGACTACTCGACGCCCGCCTTCTTTCGCTTCTCAAGCGCGTTCTGGTAGCCGGTCTGCAACACGTCGACCACGACGAGGACGATGATCGAGAAGTAGAACGTCATCTTGCTCATCGGCTCGACCGCGTAGCCGAAGACCGTGAGGTGCGCCTCGTGTCCGCCTTCGCCGAGCAGGACGACGCCGACGATCAGCAGGATGAAGAGACCCAGCACCTCGTACTTTCGGTTCCTCTCGAGGAACTCCGATACCTTGTCAGCGAGCAAGAGCATCGCGAGACCGCTGGTCCCGATCGCGCCGAGCAGCACCCAGAACACACGCGTGATGGCGACCGCGCTCAGGATCGAGTCGAACGAGAACACCAAGTTCATGACAACGATCATCCCGATGACCGCGCCGGCGCTCTTGCTCCCTTTGTCCGACTCTTCGCCCTGAAGATCGTCCACCGAGATCATGTGTCGGATCTCTTTGACCGCCGTGTAGATAATGAAGACGCCGCCGACCAAGAAAACGATGGTCGCGAAGTTGAACTTGCCGTCGATAAACCCGTTGTGGAGTTCGAAGAACGGTGCCTCGAACGTATCGAGCAAGCCCACCACCACGAAGAGCAGAATCATCCGGAGCGCGATCGCGAGCAAGATACCGATCCGGCGAACCTTCTGCTGTTGGTCGGCGGGCGCTCGCTTCGACTCGATCGAGACGTAGAGCAGGTTATCGAACCCAAGCACCGCCTGAAGGAAAATGAGAATCCCGAGGTTGACCCAGTTCTCGACTGACGCGAATCCATCCATAGCGGCGGCACTATGACATGATTTGGGGTTCCTCAAGGACCGACGTCGCCGGCTACGGGGCGACCAACGCGAGCCCATCGGCGGCCACCGTGACCGCGCGTTCACCGCTCTTGATCGCCTCGAGGTCGGCTCCCAGCAGCTCACGGCGCCATCCCGACAGAAAGCGGACATCGTGATCGTCTCGGAGCCATCGCTGCACTTCGTCGCGGGTCGCCAAGATCGCGCCGTCGACGCCGGTCTCTTCCGAGCGGGCGGAAACCCAGGCCATCGCCAGGAGCGCGATGGAGGCGATATCACCGGACGCACGGTCGGGCTTGGGCGCCGGGAGGCAGAGGTCCTCGTCGCTCATCGACAGGCCGCGCTCCACCGCGCCGAGGATCCCGTTGCTGCGCCGCTTCACCTGACCAGCGTCGACACCACGGAGCTTCGTGAGCGCGCGCGCGTCTTTGGGTGGGCGCTGGGCCATCCCGAGGATCGCGACGTCCTTCAAGATCCACTTCACCGGTCGGTCTTCTTCCCGAGCGGTGAGCAAGCGCCACTCGCAGAGCGCTTGGGCGACGCCTTGTCCCCGTCGTCGTAGGCGCGCGCGTCCCTTGAGCCGCCACCATGCGCGGAGTGGATCCTTGGGCCCGCGGTCGACGGCACGGAAGCGCTCGCTCTCCTCAAGCGCCCAGCCGAGCCGACCTTCGTTTCGGAGACGAGCCTCGAGCTCGTCGTGAAGCGCGAGGAGATACTCCACGTCGCTCGCGGCGTACCGCAGGGCGTCCTTCGGGAGCGGTCGTCGCGTCCAATCCGTGAGCTGCGCACCTTTGTCGATCTGCACCTCGAGCATCTCGGCGAGGATCTTGGCCAGCGACGGCGAGGACATCCCCAAGAACGAGGCCGCGATCTGCGGGTCGAACATCTTCGCCGGGATCGCGTCGACCTCCTGCAGGAGGATCTCGAGGTCCTGCGAGGCGGCGTGGACGATCGCCAGCGCGTCCTCCCGCCGAAAAAGCGCAGCGAGCGGCGCCACGTTGACCGCGAGGGGATCGATCAGGACGAGCCCATCCGCCCACGCGATCTGAATGAGCGCCAGCTTTGGATAATAGGTCCGCTCCCGGATGAACTCCGTGTCGAGCCCATATCGGTCCACCTTCATCAGATGGGCCAGTACGTCGGCCAGTTCTTCTTCGGTCGTGATCATCGGGACGTCCACGGCGCGAAGTGTAGAACGCATCCGAACGCGACCACCAGCGCGCCGGACGCAGAGAACTCCCCATCAAGTGGCGCACTTTTGGCATGTTGTTTCCGTGCACGCGGAGACCATTCTGATGGCGCGTTCGCGTCGCCAAGTTCTCGACGAGGTGTTAGACAGGCCGCGTGGAGCTACACGAGGTGTGCAACGCATACGTCGAGGCCGCCCTGGCGGGTCGCGATGATACTGCGCTTCCAGCGGATCCCGCAGCGTTCGAGCTGTTGTTCGAACGGTTCGCGCACTTCGAGGTCGCCGACCTCACGCGCGAAACGTTCGCTGAGCTGGCGTTCGCCCAAGACCGCGACATCGCTCGCGCGGTGACGTCCGCGGGGCTCGCCGGTTGCGTCGCGGTGAGGCAGAACGGGACGCCCTGGGTCTACGTGATCGACCCGGACACCAAGAGCGTGCGGTCGACCTTCGAAGGTCAGCCGTCGATGCCTCACACGGCGACCCTCCCCGCCATGCTTCGGTTCACGCAACTGATGGACGCCTCACGGAGCGGCACCAGCCCGCTCGCCGATGACGAGCTGGAGGCGGCGCTCGCGGCAGAGCAGTCCGCCGTGGATCCAAGCGAGCGCTTTGACCTCTTCGAGGCGTTCTACGACGCGCCGCTCCCGGAGGTTTGGGACGGACTCTCGCGCGGTCAGTGGCCGGTCGGCGATCCCGTTCCGCCCGCGCCCATTCCCGATGAGCAGAACCCCTATCAGTTTGAGGAGCTCGCGCTCTACCTCTTGGCGAGCTTCGTCGAGCAGCGAACGGTAGAGCTCCCGAACGGCTTCGGCGAAAACGATTTGGTCGGGGCGTTCAAGCTGCTCTTCGATCACCTCGATGACCTCTCGCTCGGCATCTTGAGCAAGACCGCGCCCGAGCTCGCGATCGAGACCGCGCAGCAAGACGGCGAACTCGCGGAAGAAGCCGCGATGTGGATCCAGCTCCACGACTCGTGGCGGGAAGAAGCGGACAAAAAGAAGCGCGCCAGCGCGGCACCTCGTGAGAAGAAGCCCGACCCGCTCGCCGCGCTGCTCGGGATGGCCCTCGATGGCGACGACGAGGAAGAAGAAGAAGAAGACGCGATCCCCGACACGCCGTTCACGCGGATGCTCCGGCAAGCGATCACCGACACGGTCGCGACGCTCACGCAGAAAGAGCTGCTCGAGGTCGAAGAGCGGATGACCGAGCATCTCCTGACCGAGCTCATGGAAGCCGCCGCGGATGCGCGCTCGCCGAAGCACATGCTCAAGAAGCTGACCAAGTGCCTCGTGAACTCCGACAACATCGAAGAGGTGTTCGCGTCGGATGGAGAGATTCGGGACGAGTTCAACCGTCGACTGGGCGGCTGATATTTTTATAAGGGTCTTTTTCGAAGACCCTCTCGCCTGCGGCGATTCACCCAAACGTTCGCTTCGCTCTGAGCTCGCTCCCGTGAGTTCGCTTCGCTCTGAGCTCGCTCCCGTGAGTTCGCTTCGCGTTTGCCTTCGGCGCACGCGCCTTTGCGAACTCCCGGGAACTCGGTTCCGAAGACTTCGTCTTCAGGGGTTCTGGCCGGCGCTTTGACAACGAGCCTCGCCTGCGGCGATTCACCCAAACGTTCGCTTCGCTCTGAGCTCGCTCCCGTGAGTTCGCTTCGCGCTTACTCGAGGTAGGCGTCGACGATTTCTTTCGCGGCGCGCCACGCGGTCTCGCTGCGGTCGCCCACCGCGGCTTCCAGGCGTTCACCCAGCGCGCGGAGCGAAGGTTCGCTCCGTAGCCGTCCGAGCAGGGTCTGCTCAACGAGCTGCCACATCCATCGAACGGACTGCGCCTTCCGTCTCGCGGCGAGGGTCCCGTCGATCTGGAACGTGGCGTAGTGTCCCTCGATCATCGCGAAGAGCTCCGCGATTCCGTCACCGGTCAGCGCGCTCACCGTCGTCACCGGGACGTCTTCGCCGCGCATCAAGTGCAGCGCGTTGCTGTACGCAGCCGCCGCGGACTTCGCGGGCTCGACGTTGTCCCCGTCTGCTTTGTTGATCGCGACGAGGTCCGCGAGCTCAAGGATGCCCCGCTTGATCCCTTGTAGCGAGTCGCCCGCCCCCGCCAGCATCAGCACGAGGTAGAGGTCCACCATCTCCGCGACGAGCGTCTCAGACTGTCCCACGCCAACCGTCTCGACGATCACGATATCGTAGCCAGCCGCTTCGCAGAGCGTGATCGTCTCACGCGTTTTACGTGCTACCCCGCCCAGCTTCCCGGAGGTCGGCGAGGGTCGAACGAAGGCGTTCGGGTGCGCGCTCAAGCGTCCCATCCGGGTCTTGTCGCCGAGGATACTGCCGCCCGACAGCGCGCTCGAGGGGTCGACCGCGAGGACCGCGACGCGCCGCGCTTGTTCACAGAGCGTCGCGCCGAGCGTGTCGATGAAGGTGCTCTTCCCCACCCCAGGAACGCCGCTCACGCCGAGCCGCATCGCCTCTTTGGGTTCGCGTAAGAGCTCGCCGATCACCTCCGCGGCCAGCGCGCGATGATCACTGCGCTCGCTCTCGATCAACGTGATGGCGCGGGCGAGTCCGCCGCGACGGCCGGACCGGACTCCGTCGACGTACTCCGCCGCGGTCCGCACGCTATTCAGTAAATCGTTGGCTGAGGAGCTCGACCAGCTCAGTCGCCGCTTCCGCGATGACCGTGCCCGGCCCATAGATGGCGGTCGCGCCCGCTTCTCGAAGCGCTTCGTAGTCCGACGGCGGGATCACGCCCCCGCACACGATCACGATGTCGCCGCGTTCTTCTTTCTCAAGCTCCTCGCGGAGCCGAGGGACCAGCGTGAGGTGTCCCGCCGCCAGCGAGCTCACGCCGACCACGTGCACATCGTTTTCGACGGCTTGGCGCGCGGTCTCCGCTGGGGTCTGGAAGAGCGGCCCCACGTCGACGTCAAAACCGAGATCCGCGAACGCGGTCGCGATGACCTTCTGGCCTCGGTCGTGACCATCTTGTCCCATCTTCGCGACGAGGATCCGAGGCCGTCGCCCGACTTTCTCGAGGAACCCCTTCGCCGCTTCGCGCGCGACGACCACGCGGTCTTCTTGCCCGGCCTCTTGCATGTACACCCCCGACACCGAACGAATGACCGCCTGGTGCCGACCGAACACGGTCTCGAGCGCAGCGCTGATCTCGCCGACAGTGGCGCGCGCTCTGGCGGCCTCGATCGAGAGCGCGAGGAGGTTCGCGTCACCTTCCGCGCCGCGACGAAGCGCGTCCAAGGCCGTCTCCGCAGCCTCATCATCGCGCGCCTCTCGGACCTGCGCGAGACGCGCCAGCTGCGCTTCGCGTACCGCCGCGTTGTCGACCTTGAGCGTCTCAACCTCATCGTCGTCGCGCGGTACGAAACGGTTCACGCCGACGATGGTCTTCTGACCTGTATCGATGCGCGCTTGCGTACGCGCCGCGGCTTGCTCGATTCGGCGCTTCGGGAGGCCGGCTTCGATCGCCTTCGTCATCCCGCCGAGCTCGTCGATCTCCGCCAGGTGACTCCGCACGCGCATCATCAGCTCGTGGGTCAGCCGCTCGACGAAGAAGCTACCCGCCCACGGATCGATCACGCGGGTCATATCGGTCTCGTGTTGCAGGAAGAGCTGCGTGTTGCGCGCGATTCGCGCCGAGAACTCGGTCGGCAGCGCGAGCGCTTCGTCGAGCGAGTTCGTGTGGAGGCTCTGGGTGTGCCCCTGGACCGCCGCCATCGCCTCCACGCAGGTGCGGGTCACGTTGCTGTAGACGTCTTGCGCGGTGAGGCTCCAGCCCGAGGTCTGGCAGTGAGTGCGGAGCGCCATGCTCTTCGGGTTCTTGGGGCCAAAGGGCTTGATCAGCTCCGCCCACAAGAGCCGCGCGGCGCGCAGCTTCGCGACCTCCATGAAGAAGTTCGTCCCGATGCCGAAGAAGAAGCTCAGGCGCGGCGCGAAGGAGTCAATGTCCAGACCCGCTTCGACCCCGGTCCGCACGTACTCCAGACCATCCGCCAGCGTGTAGGCGAGCTCAAGGTCCTGCGTCGCTCCCGCTTCCTGCATGTGGTAGCCGCTGATGCTGATGCTGTTGAAGCGCGGCATGTGCTCGGACGTGTACGCGAAGATGTCCGACACGATCCGCATCGAGGGCTGTGGCGGGTAGATGTACGTGTTCCGCACCATGAACTCTTTGAGGATGTCGTTCTGGATCGTCCCCTTGAGCTCGGCTTGGCTCGCGCCCTGCTCTTCGGCCGCGACGATGTACATCGCGAGGATCGGGAGCACCGCGCCGTTCATCGTCATCGAGACGCTGATGCGGTCGAGCGGGATCCCCTCGAAGAGAATTTCCATGTCCGCGACGGAGTCCACGGCGACCCCGGCCATCCCGACGTCTCCCTCGACGCGCGGATGATCCGAGTCGTAGCCGCGGTGGGTCGCGAGGTCGAAGGCCACCGAGAGCCCGCGTTGTCCGGCAGCGAGCGCGCGCCGATAGAAGTTGTTGCTCTCTTCCGCCGTCGAGAACCCGGCGTACTGCCGAACCGTCCACGGGCGGTTGAGGTACATCGTGCTGTACGGACCACGGAGGAAAGGCGGCTCGCCCGGCACGGTGTCGAGATGTGTCAGACCGCCCAGGTCGCTCTCGAAGTACGCTGGCGACACGAAGATGCTCTCGGGGGTCTCCCAAGGCTCAAGCTCGGTCACGCGAGAGACCCAATCGCCGTGCGTCGAGGCGGGCGCGCAGACCGCTTCGTCATCGAACCCCAGCGCGGCGAGGTCGACCTCGTCCGGCTTCTCGATCTCTTCGGACGGAGGAACGGAAAGGGTCGGTCGCTCTGTCTTGGTGCGGCGCCGCTTCGTCACGCGGTCACCCCGAGGAGACGGTGCAGTCGACGCATGAGCGTGAGGACGTCGTCTCCCTCTTTGACGTATCCGTCGATCGCGTCAGCAGGTTCGTCAGGTGACCCAAGCGCGAAGACCATGTTGACGCCGACGTTCTTGAGTCGCCCGGCGAGCCCGCCGGCTTCGCTCGCGCGCGCATCGCTCGAGAGCGCGAACGCGACCCGATCCCCTTCGGCGCTGGCGACGGTCTCGTCCAGATCATCATGCTCTGAGAAGCGCGCTTCAATGCCCGCCGCGTTGAGCAGCGACGCGAGGTACGTAGCGCGGCCAGCCCACTCTCGTCGCGGGCCCACGCCACCCACGAACACTCGCGGGCGCGCCTCTCGTGACGTGAAGAAGCGATCACTGGCGGTCCGGAGCGCCTCCCACGCGGCAGCGGGTCGGACCGGCGCGAGCGGGACGGTGTAGAGAGCGGCGCGGTGAATCCGCAAGACGTCGGACACGCTCGCTACGTCTCCGCCAGCGGCGATCACTTCGATCGCCGCTTCGGAAACCGCCCCGCCGCCGACCGGCGCGCGCATCGAGGAAGCCAACATCACCAGCGCGCGGTGAACCGCTTCTGGATCGATCGGGTTCGTGTTTCGGCCAAGACGGGACTCGGCTTCCGCGCGTGAAACGTCTTTGTCGCGCGGGAGCGGCTCTTCGTCCAGCGAGGCGAAGTCGGTGACGCCGACGACGCGCACCTGCCGGATCGCCTCGCGCTTCTCTTGATCGAGAACGGCGGCGCGCCCGGCACCCGCGACGCGACCCGTGCGTATGGCCTCGATGAGCCCGCCAGAGCGCTCGATCTCCCGAAGCTCTTCCCAGGCGGCGCGCGCGAGGGACTCAGTCAACCGCTCGACGAACCAGCTCCCGCCGGCGGGGTCGACGACGCGGTGCAGCGACGCTTCCTCTCGCAAGACCAGCTGGGTGTTCCGCGCGAATCGACGCGCCGGCTCATCCGCTTGGCGAACGCGCTCATCGAAGCGACGTACGGCGATTCGATTGGCACCGCCGAACACCGCGGAGACCGTCGCGGACGAGCCTCGCACCAAATTCCCGTAGGGGTCCCGTGCGGATACGGCGCGCGCTGCCGTGGTCACGTGGAGATCCATCGGCTCATCGACGTCGTGGGCCGCGAGCATCTTGGCGTAGACCCAGCGGAGCGCGCGGAGCTTCGCGATCTCCGAGAAGAACGAGCTGTCCACACCCATCGCGAAGCGGAGCTGTCGCGCCGCCGCGGCCATGTCGAGATTCGTGTGCGCGACGATCCAGCGCAAGTAGGTCAACGCGGTCGCGACCGAGTACGCGATCTGTTTGACCGGGCCGAGTCGCGCGTCTGCGTAGGTCACGCCAGACACCAGGCACGCCCGCATCTTCGGTGTTCGCTGACTCGAGAGCGCCGCGAGGTCGACGAGCTCGAGACGCGCGCCGCGGAGCCCCTGCGGCAGCGACCCTTCCCGGAGCAAAGTCGTGATCGGGTCTGCGCCGTACCCTCCTTGAAGATCCGCGAGCGGAACTCCGTCACGTCGCGCGACCGCGAGATACGCGCCGGCCATCGCGAGGAAGTCGGCCCCGGTTTCGAGCTGAACGTCGACGTGGGCGCGATCGATCTTGGAGACCAAGGCGGCGACGTCTTCCAAGGTGGCGACCTGCACGGCGCCGGCGCCCAACTCAAGCCAGACGGCGTCGGCTCCGCCTTCCAGATCATCGACCGCGGCGTCGCCCGCGTGCTCAGCGCAGGGGTGACGGTAGCGCTGCTGAACGGTCCACGCGGCAGCGTCGGCACGTGTACCGCGTACATAGGGCGCGACTCCGGGCACCCCAACGGCGGCGCCGCCTTCCGCGTCCTCACGGAAATAGATCGGGCGGTGCTCTACGCCCTCGTCGACGACCGTCGTCATCGCGTCGAGGTCATCGACCCGGGCGCGCCACTCCGCACCGCCGATAGGCGGAAAAACGTCGCGGATGTCGAGGGGACCTTCCACTGATTCGGTGATAGTCGACCCTCACTGATACGGCAACAGAGCGTTTGGAGCTCGACTAAACGGGCGCTCAGTCGTTGTAGGGTCGAAACGCGCCTGCGCGCTGAAGCTCGCCGCTCGGGAACGCATGCTCGGAGCCCGCGGGGAGATAGTCCCGCACAAACTGTTCAATGACGCCACGAGCGCGGGTTCCCGCCCCGCTGCCGTCAAAGCGGTTCCACATGGCGACCACCGCCGCTCGCCGCGCGACCGCCGTCCTCGAGTCGTCCTCCCAGAGCCGAATCAGTCGCCCTCGTAAGCGTCGGTCCGCGCGCTGGTAACGCCGCTCGTGGGCTCGTCGCTGCAGGCGTCTTCGAAGCGTCCCGGTCTCGCGCATGAACCAGCGGCGCTCGGCGTAATAGGGGTCCTCGCCGCGGGCCCGCGCGATGGCGTCGCCGATATCGACGCGAAAGGTCACGTTCGCGGTCTGCGCTGGACGATTGAGCGCGTCGGCGACGTGAGGTGAGACGTAGGGATTGTCATTGATGTCGGCGAGGTGCTCACGGTCTTCTGCGAGCTCCGCGTCGAGGTACGGATCGCCGAGGGGTCCGGGACGGATGAACTCAATCGTCCGATCCGAAAAGCTGACCTCGCCGTTTCGCGTGATCGTCGCCGCGAACGCCGGTCCTTGCCAGTGGTAGCTGCCGTCACTGCGATGCGTCAGCTCAGGTGCCGGTCGCGTCGTCACGTGCGGTCGCGCCTGACCCGCCTCCCGCAGAGACGTCTCGAGCTCGTCATTGATCCGCGCGTACCGATCGACCGCCGGCTCGAGCGTGTCCGTCGCCTCGCCGAGGACCGCATCGCGCGCGACCTCTTCCGCTGTGAGGCCTGTGGGGTCGCCGCCCTCTCCCGGCGCCGCGCCGTCGGGGAAGAGCACCGCCCCCGCGCCTTCGGAAGGCTCCGGTCCAAGCACGGACGTTCCGGTCGCGGTCACCACGGTCGCGACCGAAGCGATCGTCGGCGCGCTCGTCGTCTGATCTTGTGTCACCGTTCGGACGCGACGCGGCACGGTCCGTCCCGCCGAGGCGACCGTCGGGCTCGGCTCCGCGACGTTCACCGCGTCCGTCGACGAAGGTGGAGCGCTCTGGACCGGAGCTGGCGCGGGATCCGGCGAGACCTCTTGGGACCCGTCGATCATCGTGAGCTCCACGAACTCAGGCTCGGGCAGATCGATGGGATCCAGCGCACGCGGAACGGCGGCCCCGACCAGCGCGGCATGCACGCCGAGCGAGAGACCAAGCGCGACCCATGCTCCCTGAGACCTCTGCTTCATGACCCTCTGCCGACGCCCCAACACCCGGAGCCCCCGCTTCATTCAGTTTACTTGCAGACCATCCCGCGAGTCAGGTCGACGCGCATTCAGCGCGAAGAGAGCTGAAGCCCGAGAAAGAGCCCCGTCGTGACGAGGACGAGACAGGTGATCACCAGGAGAATGTCCGCGCGCCGTCGCGCCACCAGCGTGATTTCGGCGACCGCTTCCTCCAGCGTGCCGACGATGACGCGAGCGCGGGACGGCCACGGGATCGTCTGTCCACGGGCGTCCGGGACAAGACGTGAGAAGACGCCGACGAGCGTGACGATGCGCCCCGCCGCGTTCTCTCGGGAAAACGCGCGGCTCCCGATCCGGCGTACGTGGGCATCAGGGAACTGGGTCGCGAGCCCATCGCGCGACCGAAGGAGGACCCCAGGAGCGCGCACCGCACGACCGTTGTCACTGGCGGACGCGAGCGCTTCGTCATCGCGAACCGTGCCGGTCAGCGCGCGCACGTCCTGGCGGGTGCCTTGCTCCTTTTCGGTCAGGACGCGGAGCGACGCGGTGCGCGCGAGCCAACGAACCCCGACGGAGAGGTAGAGCGTGATGAGGAGGAGACAGAGCGCGAGCAGCCCGCCTCCCACTTTCCCGATCCGCGCGTCGATGCGGTCCGAGAGCGAGTCGTCGAGACGAACACCGCGCGGTGACAGGCGCAGGAGGAAGAGCCTGTCGGCGGAGCACGCGACCGCGTTGCCGCGTTCAACGCGGACCCCGCGGATCTCTTCCGAGCCGAACGTGATCAGGCCCGCGCCACCGCCGTCGCTCGTGGAGACCACGACTCCGTCGGGGACCACCGTTGTCGTGACGTCGCCGATCGTCACGCGGGGGTGCATCTCGACGCCCGTCTGGTCCTCGGTGTACGCCGCGTGCTCGGGGACGAGCGGCGTCAACAAGGCGGCCGCGACGACCGCCAAGACGAACACCCCGCCCGCCGCCAGGCTGAGGTACCTCGTGAGCCCTAACGCATGACTGCGCTGGTCGGGGAGCTCGTCGGCGACGTCGACATAACTCGTCACGACGCAGGCCGACGCGAACGGCAGCGCGAAGAACGTCGACGCGAACCCGATGAGGAAGCGCGCGTTGACCGAGAACGCGGGGATGAGGAGCATCCCAGGCAGCGCGAACGGAAGCGTCACCCCAAGGACCAACGCGAGTTGCCGTGACGCCGGAAGCCGCGACACCAAGATGGTCGATTGATGGATGGCGCCGAGGTAGCTCTCCTCGCCGCGGGGATCGGTGAGGATGAGCGGTACATAGATCAACGAGAGCCCGATCGTGACGATTAAGAGTACGGAGCCATAGAGCCCGATGGCGACCGGGAGCGGCGCGCCCCGAACGAGATCATGAACGACCGCGGCACCGGCGATCATCGCGGTCCCGATTAGACCGAACCCGCAGAGGTAGAAAACGCCTGCGCGGACCGAGTTACGGAGTTCCATCCCCCACACCACGCGGAGCTGACGCTTCACCATCGCGTTGAGCGAGATCGCGACGACCGGAAGACCGAACACGCAGAGCGCCATCGACAGCCACATCCCGAAGACCGAGAGAACAGCGACCGGCAGAGATCGGAAGTAGACACGCCCTAGCAACAACTTACTCATAACACGTTGCGCTTCCCCAAAGCCTTGCGGCGCGGTAGACGCCACGTCGCGATGAAGCGCCACGAGTACCGCGATTCAGAACCCGTCCGAGGCATGGCGCTCGCGCTCTCTGCTTTCGGGGTGCTCTGCGTCTGTGGGCTGCTCGCGCAAGCGGTCGTTCGGCTGACCCCCCTCGCGCTCGAGCCGCTGACGGCCGAGCTCCCGCTATGGCAGCTCGGCCTGTACGTGGCGTGGGTTGTGTTCAATGCGTACGCCGAAGGCTATCGCGCGTTTCAGCTCCGTTTCTGCCCGCGGGTCGTGAGCCGCGCGCTTTACCTCGGGCGACACCCACGCGCGCTGTGGCTGATCCTCGCCTTGCCCTTTTGCATGTCGCTCTTTCACAGCACGCGCCGACAGAAAATCGTGTCCTGGACATTCGTGATCGTGATCGTCTTGGTCGTCATCGCGGTCCGCTCGCTGCCGCAGCCGTGGCGCGGGATCATCGATGGCGGCGTCGTGATAGGGCTCGGCTGGGGCATCCTCTCGCTCCTCGTGATCTACGTTCGCGCGGTCGTCTCCGGGCGCGAGCCCGTCACGGTCGACATCCCGCTTTCCGATCCTGAACCCGTCACGTAACGTCGCTCGGTGATCCGCCTCGTCACCTTTGCCCTGATCCTCTCCCTTTCGTTCGCGCTCGGCTGCGGCGACGATGACGCGCCCGCCGACACTGGCGCGCCAGACACCGCGGACGCGTCGGATGCGTTGGATGCGACGGACGCCGAAGACGCGAACAACGATGACGCGGCAGACGCGCCCGACGTCGACGTCCCCCCCCCGATCGATCTCTGCGCAGAGATGCCTCCCCCGGGACCGTTCCCCGCCCCGGACGCTTTTGAGAACCACGGACCCGGCGGTCCGACGACGCGCTTCACGGAAGACGAGTTGCTGGTGAACTGCGCGACCCTCGACGGCGGCGAACGCGACATCTCAGACCATCACAACTTGGTCACGATGTACGACGGTTACCTGCTGCTGCCCTGGGCGCCCGAGTGGAGCGGGGGCGGGCTCACGTTCTTCGACATCTCGACGCCATGCGCGCCTTCGGTCCGTGGCGTGGGTACCTCGACCACGATGCGCGAGACCCACAGCGTTGGGTTCTCTTCGCTCCGCGGAGACTGGGCCGTGGTCGACAGCATGAGCGCGCTCATCGCGACCGGCGCGGGCGGCATTCAGTTCTGGGACGTCAGCGACACATCTGCCCCCGTCGCCGTCCGTGACATCGAGTTCCCAGGCTTCTTCTACCCCGACGCCTACGCGCGCGTAACGCTGAGCGTGTTCTGGCAGGTCCCATACGTCTACGCGGGCTCGGCCGACAACGGCATCGACATCGTCTACGCGGCCGACCCCTTCAACGCGCGCATCGTCGGAAGCTATCCCATCGAGCCGACCATGCGAGTCGGACAGGTTCAGGTCATCGGCGACCTCTTGATCGCCACGCAAGCAGAGGGCCCGCGCACCGTGCTTCTCGACGTGAGCACCCCCGACCGCCCGATGCCGATCCCAGGCGGCGACTTCCTCGCGACCAACGCCGAAGGCGAACCGCTCGAGGCCTACTTCAGCAACTTCGCGCGCGGCTATATCTTCTACGCGGTGAAGAGCGACGGCGGCGGCTTGCTCATCTGGGACGTCCGCGATCCGGAAAACCCCGCCTACGCCGGTCGCTTTCGGAGCGGCGGGAACGGCGGTTACGTCTTCGTCCACGAGGACCTCGCGTTCGTCGGAGAGTCGAGCGTCGCGCGCATCTACGACATCTCGGACCTGACGGCTCCCGAACCGATCGCGGAGCTTGATCTGGAGGGTGACCTCGACACGGTTACGCCGATCGGGAACGTCGCGGTGCTCAGCGTGGACGACGACGCGATCGACAACGAAGGCAGCGCGATCGCGCCCCACCAACAAGAGCCCGACCGCGTCGCGCCGGTCGTCGACTTCACCTGGCCCCGCCCGGACGGTGAGGTCACGACGACCTCCCGCGTGGGGTTGGCTTTCTCCGAGCTCATCGATCCCAAGAGCGCTCACGCTGGATCGGTGCGGGTCTACCGCGCGGGCGAAGATCCCGACGCGAGCCGAGTTGGAGGCGTCGTGAGCGCCCAAGAGGTCCTCGTGAACTTCCACCCCTTCTGCCCGCTTACCGCGGGGACCCGCTATGTGCTCGAGGTCCCGACTGGCGGCGTACGCGACTTCAGCGGGAACCCCCTCGCGGAGCCGTTCCGCATGGAGTTCATCGCGCAGTGACACGTTCCGCGGTGCGGTACGCGCTCCTCGTCGCGATGGTCAGCGCGGCGGCGTGCGGAGACGACGATGCCAGCGTCGATGCCAACGTTGATGCCCACATCGACAGCAACGTCGACGGCGACGGGGATCCCGGCGCCGACGCGCGCGTTGACTCCAACATCACGCTCTCCGCCGACGCGGGCGACGTGGTCTACGCGCTGATCGGCGAACCGATCACGCTCGACGGAAGCCGGAGCACCGGCGCCGCTCGTTTCGCTTGGAACCTCGGCAACGGCGAAGAGATCGCAGAGAGCGAGAACCCGGTCGCGGAGGGGATCACGTACGACGCCGAGGGGCGATACGTGGTGGTCTTGACCGTAAAGGACGCAGGCGGTGCGAGACAGACCGACGCGACGACCGTGGTGGTGACGCATCCGCTCACCCACACCCCGCGTCAGAGCGGCACCCTGCTCGTCACGCGGATAGGAGACGCGGAAGAGATCGTCACCATCGATGAGGACGCCAGCGAAGTATCGCGTCTACGCTTCGATCCGGTGCGGCGCTCGCTTGAGGTCGTGGAACGGATCACCGTCACCAGTCCGCCGCGCTCCCTCACGAAAACGACGACGGGGTACGCAGTGGTCTGCGCGCGGCACGTCTCGCGCTTTGGAGAGACCCTCGCTGACGAAACCGTGATCCCCTTGCCGCTCGGCGCAGACGCGTACGGCGCGGTTGAGCGCGCCGGCGACCTCTTCGTCACGATGCCCGGACGACACGCGCTCGCCGTGATCGAAGGCGACGCGGTCGCCGGCGAGATCCCTGTCGACGATCCCCGCGCCATTGCGCTCGCCCCCGATGCGCGCCTTGCGGTCGCGCGGTTCCGTTCGGGCGACGACCGCGCCGCGATCACGTTCCTCGACCCCGCGTCGGGTGAGCGAACCGACCTCGCGCTCGCCTTCGATCCCCAAGCGAGCAGCGACACGGAGAGCGGCGGGGTCCCGAGCTACCTCGCCCAGCTCCTGTTTTCGCCTGACGGCCGCGCGCTGGCGGTTCCCTCGTTGCAAGCGAACATCGGCGAGGGCCGGTTTCGCGCGGGGGTGGA
Source organism: uncultured bacterium (assembly GCA_938024995.1). Classification (GTDB taxonomy): domain Bacteria; phylum Myxococcota_A; class Polyangia; order Polyangiales; family Houyiibacteriaceae; genus CALJDU01. The sequence continues at coordinate 67,218 of CALJDU010000034.1, read as the reverse complement.
CCTGCGGCTCGACACCACCCTCCGCGCGGTCGTGTCGTTCGCGCGGCTCGACGGCGAACAATTCGTCGAGGACTTCCCCGCGCGAAAACAGTTTGACGACCGGGGCTTCGCGTCGGCCGCGATCTACTCTCGTCACGGAGACTTTCTGTACGTCGCGATGCGGGGCTCCCGCGCGATCGACCGGGTCGACACGCTCCGCGGAAACGGTTCCTCCGGCTCGATCTTGAGCGCGGGCTTCGCGCCGGATGGCCTTGGCCTCAGCGCAGACGACCGCTTCCTTTTCGTCCGGGCCTCGCTCTCTCGCGAGCTGCGGGTCTATGACGTCTCGAGCTTCGCTTCGTTGCCTCCGCTGGTCGCGATGGCGAGCACGGTCTCCCGCGAGCCGCTCTCGGAGACGATGCTCCGCGGCAAGCAGCTCTTCAACGACAGCCTCGACCCGCGCCTGTCCCGCGACGGCTACCTCGCGTGCGCCCATTGTCATCTCGACGGCGACAGCGACCACCGCGTCTGGGACTTCACGTCTCGCGGCGAAGGGCTCCGGCGCACCCCCTCTCTTTTTGGCGGAGGGGACGGACCGCTGCACTGGACCGCGAACTTCGACGAGGTGCAGGATTTCGAAAATGACATTCGCGCGCACGGCGGCGGCCTCGGCTTGATGTCCCCGGAGGACTTCCGCGCGACCGAAGAGACCTTGGGCGAGACCAAAGCGGGGCGCAGCCCCGACCTCGACGCGCTCGCGCAATACGTGGAGTCCCTGACCGCGCTCCCCGACAACCCTCACGCCCCAGACGACGCGAGCGCCCGCGGCGCCGTCGTCTTTCGCGATGCCGGCTGCGCGACCTGCCACTCGGGTCCCCGCTTCACAGACAGCGGCGCTTCGCTCTATGACGTCGGGACGCTTTCGTCCGGGAGCGGGCAGCGCCTCGGTGAAACGCTCAGTGGGCTCGACACGCCAACGCTCGTGGGGCTGCACCGCGCGTCCCGGTTCTTCCACGACGGCTCCGCCGCGAGTCTTCGTGATGTCGTCGATCGCGACACCGAAGACCGGCACGGCGCGACGAGCGGACTGAGCGCGAGTGAACGACAAGACCTCGTCGCCTATCTCCGCACGCTCTAGCTAGATGCGTCCTGCTCGCGTCTCACTCGAGGGGGCCCATCGCGGCGCGTAAGAGCGAGTACAATGAGTCCGCACACTGTTACGGCAGTTGAACGCGGCCCGGCGGGAGCGTTCCGGGCGCGATCCGCTCACGGCGCGAAAGGGTGACCGCGACCGCGGCGGCCGCGCCGACCACCACGACACCGACGATGACGCCGACCCACCACTTGCTCTTCCGAGGCGTCACGGCCTCGGCTTCCACCGAGAGCACCCGTGGCGCGAGCGGCTCCGCGGCGCGCGCGACCACCCTGCCCTCGTCGTCGCGGCCCTCCGCGTAGATCGCGAGCTCGCCGACGTCGCGAGGAGAGAGCGTGACCTCGAAACGACCGCCCCCTTGTCGTTCCGTTTCCGATGCAGCGAAGCCCGACGCCTCCGGCTCGCGCACAAAGAGCGTGACCGTGGTGATCTCCGCGGCGTCGTCGGATACGCGCGAGGCGTCCACCCGCGCGACCACGTCCTCTCCGACCTGCGCCCGCGCGGGGAGCTGAAGCTCGAGGGCAACTCGGGGGTCGAGCGCGGCGTCGGGGACCTGCTCCGCGCGAAGCTCGGCGACGAAGCGCGAAATCTTCGGCGACCCCGTCGGCTCACGGACCACGTGGTACGGGTCAAGCGCGAGCATTCGCGTGAAGGCGTCTCGCGCCGCTTCCTCACGTTCCAAGACGACCAACGCAGAGCCGAGGTACTCCAGCGCTTCGAGGCGATCCGGATCACTCAGACCCGAGAGCGCGAGCACCCCGCGCATCGTCTGAACGCAGAGCGGGAAGTCGAGCTCCGCGTAGGCGCGGACACCTTCTTCGATCGCGCGACGGGCTTCGGCGCGTGACGAGCCTGGAGACTGTGCCGACGTCCCGGTCGCGTGAAGCGACACGCACGCGAGGGCGATGCTCACACAGAAACGCACGGCCCACGTCACCATGAGACGACATCTCCGTTGGGGCGCCACGCGACTAACTCTTTCGCTCCGTCGCCGTCGACATCCGCGAGCGTCACCTCGCTCGCGCTGGCGTCCCCCAGGTCGCCTTCGACCCAGGTCGTCCCGGTGGAGAGAAAGATGCGCGCGGTGACGTCCTGAACCACCACGACATCCGCGAGGCAGTCTCCGTCCACGTCGCCGGCGATCAATCGGCCGACCGCCGTGAGCCCGGGCACGGTCGCGGTGGGGCGAAGCTCGAGGAACCCATCCCCGCGATTGAGCAGGAGCTTGAGCTCGTCATTCCCGAGGGCGACGACGTCGAGCGATCCATCGCCATCGACATCTGCGATCGCGAGTCGGTGTGGCTCACCGCGAATCGCCGCCGGGAGGATGGCGTCTTCTCGTGACGGTCCTCCCGCGGTTCCGCGCCACGCGGCGATCCCGGCTGGGCCGCTCGCGATCAGCTCGTCATCTCCATCGCCGTCGAGGTCTCCCGCGACCAGCGCGGTCACCGGCGCGGCGTTGATGGACCCTCCGAGCGGGCCGAACCCTGACGCGCTCCCGGTGTAGAGACGGGCTCCGTCCCCCGCGTTCGCGCGGACAACCACGGCGCCCGGCTCGAGCGTGATCGCGGTCGGTCGATCGGTCACCAGATCCGCGATGACGTTCTGCGTGACGATGTCGTCTCGGCAGTCATCGTTGTCGTCCACGATCGTGAGCGCGTCGCCGAGCACGCTCATCAACGCGATGGTGCTCCCATCGGCCGGCTCAAAGAGGCGACTCCCTGCCAAGAGCTCGTCCTGACCATCGCCGTCTGCGTCGACCGCGTGCAGTCGCCCCCCGCGCGGCACGTTGGTGATCAGCCGCGCGGCGCTCGCGACGCCATCTCCTGGAACGCATCGAGCGAGGTCGAGGCGCAGGATGGACTCGCCAGGAGCGGCGAAGTCGGCGGTCCCAGCGGCGCCCGCGACGACCCGTCCCGCCTGTCTCGAACGAGCGATCACGCGCACTTCATCGACGACGAGATCGCCCTCCAAAAAGACCAACGACCCAGCTTCGCGGTCGGCGGGGTAGACCTCGCGGAAGACCTCTTGACCGGCGCCGTACGCCGCGACGCAAAGCGAATCGCCGATGCCCGGGCTGATCAGCTGCACGAATACCGATCGCTCCGGTGAACACCCCGAAGCGAGGATCACGCCGAGCAAGGCCAAGATCACCGGCCGCCGGGGGCTTTTGAGGGAGCGCACGGCGGCATCATGAGCGGCACCGCGTTCCTCGTAAAGGCAAGTCGACCTCCCGCGAAGGGCGCTATATTCCCGCCGTGGGAATCCCCTTCGGCCCCTACGTCCTTCAGCGGCGCCTCGCGCGTGGTGGGATGGCGGAGATTTTCCTCGCTCGGCGCGAGGGCCCAGAGGGGTTCTCTCGCGACCTCGTGGTCAAACGCATCCTCCCGCATCTGTCCGAAGATCCGCGCTTCAAGGAGATGTTCGTCGAGGAGGCGCGGATCGTGGCGCGCCTACACCACCCCAACCTCGTCCAGGTTCATGACTTTGGAGAGGTCGACGGGAGCTTCTACCTCGCGATGGAGCTGATCCGCGGCGTGGACCTCCGCGCGCTGATTCGCCGCGCGAGCGAAGACGCGGGGGCGCGCGGGCACAAGCACGCGATGCCGCCCCACCACGCCGCGAAGATACTCTCGTTCGTTTGTGAAGGCCTGGCGAGCGCGCACTCGCTTCACGAGAAAAACGGCGATGAGCTTGGGCTCGTGCATCGAGACGTGACCCCGGCGAACGTTCTGGTCTCCTTCGACGGAGCGGTGAAGGTCACTGACTTCGGCATCGCGAAGCTCTCCCGCGAGTCGCGACGTGATGAGACGGTCGTCGGTGCGGTCAAAGGCAAGTACGCCTACCTCTCTCCCGAGCAGGCGCGCGGGATGCCGCTAGACGCGCGCAGCGACCTCTTCAACGTCGGCAGCTTGCTCTTCGAGATGGTCAGCGGCGAGACGCTCTTCCCGCACGACGAACCGCGGGACGCGAAGATCATGTCGGCGGCGGGGATCATCCCGGAACCGGGCCGGATCGATCGGCTCCCCGAGGACCTCGCGCGGATCGTCAAGCGCGCGCTCTCTCCCGATCCGCGAGACCGCTTCAGCGACGCGCTGGCGCTCCGCACCGAGCTTGAGGCTTACCTCCGAACGTGTCCGGACGCCTCCGACACCGTCGAGCTCGGCGCCTACGTGCGCGACCTATTCGCAGATGTTTGGGCCGCGGATCGCACACGTCCTCGCGCCGCCGGAACGGTCCCCATGACCCAAGCGGAAGGCGCCCCGCGACCGGCGACGCCGCTCTCCGGTCCGTCCACGCTGGTCGAAGAAGACGCTCCGCGAGGCGCGCGTGAGGCGTCGATTCAACGGCGCATCCCGACCATGGCCACCACGGAGGGGCTCGCGGAGACGCGGGTGCGGAAGAAGAAACCCAAAGGTCGATCGCGGCGCTTTGCCCTCTTCGCGCTCCTCGCGTTCTTGCTCGCGGGGAGCGCTGGTGTGGGGATGATCTGGTTCGGGAGCGACGGCCCGCCAACGGAGCCTCCCCGCGCCGCGCCTCCGCCGATCTTGGTCGCGCAGCCAGCGGAGCTCCGGGTCGAGAGCGACCCGGTCGGCCTCACCGTAGCGATCGATGGGGAGGAGAGCGGCGTCGCGCCCCTTCGCCGATTCCTCGCGCCTGGGATGCATCGCGTCGAGCTCTTGCGACGCGACCGGGTCGTCGCGAGCGAGGCGATCGAGCTTCGTGAAAACGAGCCCGCGGTGGTTCGACTGGTCGCGACTCCGGAAGCCGAAGGCACGCTCCGCATCGCTTCCGCACCGGCCGACGCGTCGGTGTGGATTGACGACGACCTCGTCGGCCGGACCCCGCTCGAGCTGAAGGTCACGCCGGGCGAGTACGCCGTTCGCATCGCGGCCGCGGGACACGTGGAGCAAACGGATCAGCTTCGCGTACTTGAGCCTGGCGCGGTCGCCTCGCTCTCCGTTCAGCTCGCGCCCATCGCTCCGCCGCCCCCCGTTCCGCCTCCTGCAACGGAAGAGCCGCCGTCCACGACGATGATGCGTCGTCGTCCGCGGCGGGAAGGCACGAGCGGGTCCGGAACGCTGACGATCAGCTCCACCCCGTGGTCCGAGGTCTATCTCGGAGGCCGACACCTTGGCACGACTCCGCTCACCAACATTCGGTTGAGCGCGGGTACCCACACGCTCACCCTGCGCGCGCCCGATCACGCTCCTCGCCGTGCGAGAGTGGTGATTCGGAACGGCGAGACGACGCGGCGCCTGGTGGTTCTCTAACGCTGGCACGCGCGTTGCTCAATATCGGGGAGCAATGACACGCTGGCTCACCCTGACACTGCTCTCCTCCATCCTCCTTCTCGGTTGCTTCCGCGACCACGATCGCGACGGCGAAGAACCCGGCTGTGAAATGAGCAGCACTGAAGGGCTGGTGTGTCCGGAGCGCGTCATCTTTGGTGACCCGATCACCTTCAGCCTGACGCACGCCTACCCCGGCTGCTGTTCGGGGGGTGAAGAGAGGGTCGACATCACGCGTGACGGCGACACGTTCAACGTTCGCGCGTCCTTCTGCGGCGTCGAGTGTCCCGATGAGGACCTCATGTGCCTCGCGCTCTCCCCTCGCGCGAGCGGTCGCCACAGCGTCGAGGTCGACGCGCCGGGCATCTACACCATCGACACCGGGTGGCCGATCTCGGGCTCGTGCGTCATCGAGGTCGTCGAAGAAGAGCCGCCCGGATGTGAGACCTCGTTTACCGACTCGCTCTCGTGCCCCGCGACCGCGCGCGCCGGCGAGCCTTTCAACGTTGAGCTCTCGCACTACTACGGTGGGTGCTGCTCGGGCGGACGCGCGGAGGTGGACGTACGTACCGATGGCTCTCGCTCGACCATCGCCACCCGTTTCTGCGACGTCGATCCCGGCAGCTGCTGCGAAGAGTGCGCGTGCATCAGTCCGGTCGGGATGGAGCGCGTCAGCGTCACCGCACGGGCGCCCGGCCTTCACACCATTCGCGCCGGAGACTTCTCGTGTGAGGTTCTGATCGAAGACCGCGACGACCTCACGTGCAACACGATCGACTCCAACGTCATCGCGCCCTCGACGGTGCTCGCGGGGCAACCCTACATCGCGACTCTGCGCGCGTCGGGCGCCGGCTGCGGATGCACCCCCGGTGTGTCAGGGTCGCGGCTCGAGGTGTGCGATTGCTGCACCGACTGCTTTTGCGCCGATGACACGTACGAGCAGTGGATCTCGCGAGACCTGCCCCCTGGGATGAACGAGGTCGAGGTCGGCGGCTTGACGCTGCCGGTAAACGTCGTCGACGGAGACACTTGTCGCCCGACGATGATCGATCGCGTCGAGCTGCTCAGGCCGCGAGGTGATGGCGGCGACCAACCGCAGCAATACTGGGCCGAGATTCACGCCACCCAGTTCCTCTGCTGTGTCTCTCCGTCGATCGCCGCGCGCCGAGATGGCGACCGCGTGGAGGTCCTCTCCTGCGTGCAAGGCGACTGCGACTGCATCGGCGAACCGACGCCCACTCGGACGTTCTTCCCTCTGGGGACGGAGCCGACCGGAGACGTCACCGTGGCCGGTCAGCGCCTGACCTGGTAGCGGTTGTCGCGCTCGCTCCCGCGCGGTAGACGGCGGCATGACCCGCCGCGCGCTCCTCTCCGTTTCAGACAAAACCGGTATCGTCGAGTTCGCTCGCGCGCTTCACGAGCTCTCCTTCGAGATCCTCTCGACCGGCGGTACCGCCAAGGCGATCCGCGAAGGCGGGGTCTCGGTCCGCGACGTCAGTGACTTCACCGGCTCCCCGGAGGTCATGGATGGGCGGGTCAAGACGCTCCACCCGCGCGTTCACGGCGGCATCCTGGCCCGAGGGGATCGCGACGCGAAGGAGCTGAGCCAACTCGGCGGCGCGCCCATCGAGCTCGTCTGCGTCAACCTCTACCCGTTCGAGGAGACCGTCGCGCGTGGCGCCAAAGACGAAGAGACGATCGAGAACATCGACATCGGCGGCCCCTCGATGGTGCGGAGCGCCGCCAAGAACCACGAGCGCGTGATCGTGGTCACGGAACCCGGCGACTACGACGCGATCATCGTGGCGCTTCAAGGTGGCGACGTCTCGCAGGAGCAGCGCCGAGCGCTCGCGGCGAAAGCGTTCGCGCACACCTCGCGCTACGACGGCGCGATCGCCGCGTATCTCTCCGCCCAAGCGACCCAAGGGAAAGCAGAGCGCTTCCCGCGCTACCTCTCGCTTCACCTCGAGAAGCGTTACGACACTCGCTATGGAGAGAACCCGCACCAGCGCGGAGCGTTCTATGCGGAGCACGCGACCCGACCAGGGGACGGGTCCACCGCCGGGGCGCGGTCCGTCGGGGCCGGAGGCAAGGAGCTCTCGTTCAACAACTGGGTCGACCTCGACGCGACCGTGGAGTGCGTGCGTGAGTTCAGTGAGCCCGCCGCGGTGGTCGTCAAGCACACCAACCCCTGCGGCGTCGCCCGCGCCGAGAGCCTGGTCAAGGCCTACGAGCTCGCGCGCGCCGCGGACCCGGTCAGCGCGTTCGGCGGCATCGTCGCGCTCAACCGAGGCGTCGACCTCGCGACCGCTGAGCTGATCGCCGAGACCTTCATCGAGTGCGTCATCGCGCCTTCGTTCGCCGCCGACGCCTTGAAGCGGTTGCGACGGAAGAAGAACCTCCGCCTCCTCGCGACCGGTGAGTGGCTCGGCGCGACCTACGCCGACATCACGCTCAAGCGCGTGAGCGGCGGGTTCGTGGTGCAGGAGCGAGACGCGAGCGCGGACCGAGAAGCGCTCGACGGCGAGGTCGTCACGGAGCGCGCGCCGACCGAAGCAGAGCGGGCCGCGCTCTCGATGGGCTGGAAGGTCTGTAAGCACGTCAAGTCCAACGCGATCATCTTCGCGCGCGGAGACCGCACCGTGGGAGTCGGCGCTGGGCAGATGTCGCGCGTCCTCGCGGTCAAGCTCGCGGCGACCCAAGCGGGAGAGCTCGCCAAGGGCGCCGCGATGGCGTCAGACGCCTTTTTTCCGTTCCCCGATGGGGTTGAAGCCGCGGCCGCGGCAGGGATCACAGCGGTCGCGCAGCCCGGCGGGAGCAAGCGGGACAACGAGGTCATCGCGGCGGCCAACGCCGCGGGCATCGCGATGGTGTTCACCGGCACGCGTCACTTTCGGCACTGAGCCTCCTGACTACCGGCACTGAGCCTCCTGACTACGACTGAGCCCCTCAGCGCGCGCGTTCGCCGCCGTCCGCGACCAGGACATGGCCGGTGACATACGAGGCGTCATCGCTGCACAGAAAGAGCGCGGGTCCGGCCATCTCGCTTGGCGTCGCGGCGCGGCGCATCGGGACCTTCGACAGCAGCTTGTCGAGCACCTTGTCGCCGAGGTCTTTCGTCATGTCCGTCGCCACGAAGCCCGGAGCGAGCCCGTTCACGCGGATGCCGTAGCGCGCCCATTCGACGCCCAAGACTTTGACGCTGTGCGCGAGCGCCGCCTTCGCGCTTCCGTACGCGAGCGTCTGCGGCTGTCCACCGAGCCCCCAGACGCTGACCACGAGCAAGATCGCTCCACCGCCCGCGTCCTTCATTTTCGCCGCGGCCAACTGCGCGCCTTGGACGCCACCCAAAAAGTGAACAGCGTGCTGATGCTGCAGCGTCTCGCGCTTGACCGTGAGCGACGACCCCGCGCTCGAAACGCCGGCGCAGTGAACGAAGATGTCCACCTGCGGGATCGACGCGAAGAGCGCGCTGAGCTGCGACTCGTCGGTCACGTCGCACGGGAGGCCGCGATGGCCCGCTCCGAGCGCCGCGGCCGCTTCTTGGCATGAGGTCGATGAGCGCGACGTCACGACAACGGTCGCGCCGGCGTCCGCGAAGCGCTCCGCGATCGCGAAGCCGATCCCGCGGGTCCCGCCAGTGACGACCGCGGTCTTCCCCTCCAACGAGCCGCTCATCGAGCGATGGCGCGACGCGCGCGCTCGGCGAGCGGACCCGCGGGCGAGATCTCCAGGTAGCGCTGGTACGCCGCCCGTGCCTCCGGTGAATTCACGCCCGAGAGCGACTCGCCCAAATAGAACCACGTCTCGGGAGGGGTGCCTTCGTATCCGGTCGCCCGCTCAAGCAGGCCTCGCGCTTCGCGACGGTTCCGCAGCTCAAGTGACGCTCGGCCGCGGAGCATGAAGAGGCGCCCCCGAACCGACGCTGGTCGCGCGCGGTTCTCGAGGGCCTGCTCGGCGCGGTCCAGGCTCGCCTTTGCCTCGCGCGCGCGTCCCGACCGAACGAGCACCTCGGCGTACCCAAGCATCGCTTCTGGGTACTCCGCGTCGGCCGCCATCGCGCGCTCGTAGATCCCGCGCGCCTCGACGATGCTTCCCGCCTCGTAGTGCGCTTGGCCGAGGAGCGTGAGCAGCTCTGCGTCGCCCTCCGGTCCGAGCTCGGTGATGACGGTGATCGCGTCCGCCGGACGCGCATCCGCGAGCGCGAACTGCACGATGGCGAGCTTCACGCTTCGCTGCGCCTTTTGTGGATCGGTGAGAGCGTCCGCGAGCGCGCGGGCACCGTCGAGGTCGCCGTGAAGCGAGAGCGCGGTGATCCGCCCCGTTCGCGCCGCCAAGCCCGCCGCGTCATCTCGCTCGGAGAGCGACTGCAGAACCTCGTCGGCTTCGGTCAGCTTACCGCGATCGATCAGGAGCAACCCGAGCCCCAAAATGCCGTCGACGTGACCTTCATCAAGGGAGAGCACGCGGCGGAAGTTCGCCTCCGACTCGTCGACTCGCCCCGCCATCCGCTGCGCCCGCGCGAGCAAGCACTGCGCACCCGCGTCGTCGGGCGTCGCGGCGACCAAACGCGCCGCCGCGCCGATGGCCTGCTCTGCGTCGCTCGCCGCGAGCGCGGCCTCGGTCAACGCGCGCAGCGCGCCTTCACTCTCGTCGCTCTCGACCAACTGACGCGCGTCTTGCAATGCCGCCGCCGGATCGAGCACCACCTGGGTGCGGACGAGCAACGCGCGAAGCTCGGCGTCCGGCTCGTCGGTCGCGTTCACCGCCGACCCCAGCGCTCCACGCGCGCGTTCGATCGCCTCGCGATCTTCGGCGAGCAGCGCGGCCTCCGCGGTGAGCTTCAGCGCAGAAAGGTCACCGGCGGGAAGGTCGCTGAGCGTCCGGATGGCGGCGTGCGGATCGTTTTGCGCGAGCTGGGCTCGGGCCCGGAGCAACGAGAGGGCGCGATCCGGGCGCCCCTCGATCCGCGCGCGGTCCGCAGCGGCCAGCGCACGTGTCGGGAGCCCCGCGCGATCCGCCTCGACCGCGAGCAAGCGCGACAAACGCCGGTCTTCCAGGTTCAGCTCCACCGCCGCGACGATGGCTTGCTGCGCCGCGACGCGCTCCCCCTTGGCGACGTTGGCGCGAGCGCGCGCGAGGATCGCGAACGCGCGGTCGGTCGGCGTCGCCTGCTCGAGCGCCTCGGACATCTCGTCGACCTTGCTCAGCGTGCTGTCGGGTTGCTCGGCCGCCGACAGGTAGGCGGACAGCGCGTTCGCGCGGACATGGTTGGCGTACCGGGTCATGACCGGCGCGAGGGCCGCGGCCGCTTCGTCTTCTTGTCCTGCGTCCAGCTTGAACAGCGCCTTCGCGATCGCCGCGGGCGCGTGTGCGGGTTCCCGCGTGAACGCCATCTGCAAGTGATCGCGCGCCTGCTCAGGATCGTGATCGAGCTCGGCGCGACCAATCGCGTAGAGCGCATGTTCATCAAAGGAACCGGCGAGGCTGGCCTGTCGCTCACGGCGCGCGGTCTCCAGATCACCGGCCTCGTACGCGACCACCGCCTCGGCCGCGTCGATCAGCTCAGGCGCGACGGAGAGCCCTTCCATCCGCGACAACATGACGCGAAGCGCGCTCGCGTCCATGCCCTCGTCGAGCACCCGCTGCGTCGTGAGCGCGAGTCTCAGCGCGGCCTCTTCAGCTTGCTCGGGACGAATGATCGCGGCCCGCTCCAGCGACTCTTCGGCGGCGTCGAGGTCCACGTGGTCACCGCGCAAGATCGCGTCTCGGGCGTCCTCTACGAGTCCACCCACCGTTGCGCGACGGTGATCCTGGTAGGAGCGGTAGCCGAGGAACCCGACCACGGCGATTCCGGCTGCGACCACCGCGAGAAAGAGCCATGAGGTCCCCGTCTGGGTCCCCGCCTTTTCGCGCTCCGCGAGAACCTCTTCGTCGGACGCCAAGCTCGGATCGTCGTCCGGGGACTCCTCGAAGCCTTCTTCTTGGACCAACGCGAGCACACGGTCGGGGTCCTCGCGCTTCGCGTCGCCCGTCTCGATCGCGAGGGCGTCGTCGAGTGACAGCGCCATCTCTTCGGTCGTGACCATCGCCGGCACGTCGCCAGGCGTCGTCGCCGCGTCCATGTCGGCCGGGACATCTCCGGGCACCGTGTCGATGGCGGGAACGTCTCCCGGGACGGTGGGGTCAAACGCGCCCTCCTCGAGATCGACGTCAAACTCCACATCGATCTTGGGCTCGTCGTCGAGCTTGGAAACGTCGAGCTTGGGAACGTCGCTCTTTGACGCTTCGCTCTTCGTTCCTCCCACCGAGTCAAACCCCGAGGACGTGATGATCTCATCGAGCGAGCGCCCCGGCGGCTTCGCGAACGGATCGTCCGGTCGCACATCGGAGAAGAGGTCCGGGATGTCGCCAACGGCTCCAGCGGAAGAGGGAGACGAGAGGGCACCCGAAGACGATAACGAACCCGCCGACGACTTCGGAGACGGAACCGAACCCGGAGACGACAACGAACCCGCTGACGACTTCGGAGATGGAACCGAACCCGGAGACGACAGCGCCGCCTGCTCCCCGCTTGAGGAGAACGAGCCGGCGGGAGGCTCGGGAGGCGGTCCGAAAATATCGCTCGGGGACGACAGTTCACCGCTGGACGAAGCGCTCGACGATCCGAACGCACCGGCCGACGACGGGAGGCGGGAGGCGCCCGGAATTTCCGGCGCGAGTCCCAAGTTGAGACGCGTCGACGGCAACCCTTCTTCGGTCTTTTTCTCCGACTTCACGCCCTCGGGCGGAGGCGGCGGAGGAGGAGGTCCGCTGAGCGCCGTCTTGCGAAGAGGCGGCTGCTTCGGAGGAACGCTCGGTGGCGGAACCTCGCTTCGCTCGGTTTTGCGAATGCTGGTCGGTGGCTTCGGGGGGAGGCTCGGCGGCGGCGGGTTCGAGACTCGCGTCTTGCGCTGTTCGGTGGGCGGCTTTGTCGCGAGCCGCGGGCGCTTCGACGATGGAGGCGGCGGCGGGACTGAAGTCTTCTTTGCGGAGAGGGGTGGCGGTCCGCTCAACAGCGTGCGCTTCGTCCCGGTGCGCTTCGGCTTGCTCGGCTTGCTCGGCTTCTTCGCTTCGCCTTCGTCCTTGAGCTTGCTCGTTTCTTTCGCGAGCTGATCGGCGGAGAACGGAACGCCGTGAAGCGTCGCTTTGCCGCCTTGGTCTCGAACCGCTGGCTCCTCGTCGACGGGATCTTCGTAACGACGGGTCTTGCTCCGATCCGCAAAGGGAGACGGTGCGCCCATGCGGTACGAAGACTTGTCGGCCAGAAGCTCAGCGAACTTGCCACGCGTCATCAACGACGTCGGCTCGTCCTCGTCCTCTTCGCCGTCTTCAAAACCCACCGCGAGTTGTTTCTCTTCAAGCGCCTGGCGAATGGCCGGACTGGCCTCGCTCAGCGCGTCCCCATCGCTCGCCGGCGAACGGGACAGACGAAGCGCGCGCTGATGCAAACGGACGACGTCGCGGTCGGAGGCGTCTAAGGAGAGGGCCCGCTCAAGCACCTTTTTCGCTCGGTTGGGGTCGCCTCGCTTGAGGAGAACCTCACCCATCCAGCGGAAGGCCTCGGTCATGTCGGGTCTGGCCCGCGCGGCCTGCAGAAATGCCCGCTGTGCGCGCAGAAGGTCGCCCTCGTGGAGCCAGACCTTCCCGCTCTCCACGAGGAGCTCGGGGTCATCTTTTCCGTTCAGCGCGGTCTGAAGAACCTCTTGGGCATCTCCCGCGCGGTCGTCGCTCAGAAGATCGCGGGCGAGGTGTTTCGGATCCTCGCAGAGAGGATCATTTCGATACCGCAGGAGGCGTGCGTCAAGATTGGCGGACACGCGGCGTAGACTACCAGCACTGAACGGAGGAAGAGCACTTACCCACACATCTTTTTTCACACCTCAGGGCGAAGGATCATCTGTGATCCACCATTCCTTCTCCGTGCCGCGCGGCCCCGCTTCTTCCTTGCCCTTGTGGGAGCCATCCACACGTCAGCGTTTTTTCGGGCGACATCGTGTGGTACCGAACAGCATGCGCAGCCTCTTGCTCTTGGTGCCGATCGCCCTGCTCTGCGTGGGGTGCGGCGGACGCGCGAGCGAGCGTTCCCCAGACGCCATGATGGATGGTTTCGCGAACGCCCTTCGCGAGGCGCGTCATGAGGAAGCCTACAACCGTCTCTCGGTGCAGTACCGGAGCCGCGTCTCCTTCGAGGAGTTCCGTCGTCATCTGCAAGAGCACCCCGACGAGGCGCGAGAGCTCGCTGGGCTGCTCGCGAACCGAGAAGGTCCCGCCGAGGTCACCGCCGAGGTTCAGTACACCGAGACCGACCGCGTCTCGCTCGTTCAGGAGAACGGCCGCTGGCGGATCCACGGCAACGTCGTCGAGTTCTACAGCCAGTCGTCGCCCCGGGTCGCGCTCCGCTCGTTTATCCGCGCGATGCAGCGCCGACGCTACGATGTGGTGATGCGCTTCGTTCCCCGCGCGGATCTCGACGGGATGAGCGAGGACCAGATGCGCGCGGCGTGGGAAGGCGAAGGACGTGAAGAGGTGGACCGCCTTATCGCGAACCTGACCAGCTTCCTCGACAACCCCATCGAAGAGGTCGGGGACCGCGCGACGATGGCCTACGGGGACCGCTTCTCAGTGCGCTTCGTTCGCGAAGACAGCGTCTGGAAGATCGAAGACCCAGACTGAGTCAGCGCGCCGACGCGCTCGCGGGCTCAGCCTGTGGCGCTCGACTCGAACTCGATGACTTGGTCGTGCTGCTGCTCAGTACAAGGACGCTCGCCATGGCGACGACGCCGAGCGCATACGGCGCGACCGCGGACGCGCGCGGGGCACAGACCCCGACGAGCGCGAGGCCGAGCGGCACCATCGCGCCCACCCGAACCAGTTCGAGAGGAAGCGCCCACCGCTTGCGCTCAATCAAACCACCAAACGCGAAGCCCGCGGCGAAGATGAACGACGCGCTCGCGATGCGGATCTCGAGCGAGAGCGTTTGCGTGAGGAGCGCGATGAGGGTCGTCGTCACCAGGAGGAAGTGCACTGCCTGATAGGCGATCAGCGGAGCCGAAACCGGCGTCTGAAACTTGTCGCGCGTCTCTCGACTGACGGGGAGCGGCGTCACGTGCTCACCCCGGACCGGATCAAACGCGGGCGAACGAAACGCGACCTGCGCGCCGCGCGGACCGAACAACTTCTTCCCGAGCAAGACCGCGTACCAGACGTTTGCCCATACCGGGTTCCACGACCGCAGCGGCGCCACCGTTCCGTAGACGACCTGCTCTTCTTCACGAGCGAACGTTCCAAAGAGGCGGTCCCAAACGATGAAGACACCCGCGTAGTTCTTATCGAGGTACTGCGGGTTGATGCCGTGATGCACGCGGTGATGGCTCGGCGTGTTGAGGACCCACTCCAGGGGACCGAGGCGCCCGATCAGCTCCGTGTGAATCCAGAATTGGTAGAGCGTGTTCAGCGCGATACAGAGCGCGGCGACCGCGGGCGGGACACCGAAGAGCGCGAGCGGGAGAAAGAACGGGATCGTCGAGAGCGAGCTCGTGAACGACTGACGCAGCGCGACGGCGAGATTGTAGTCCTCGCTCTGGTGGTGAACGACGTGCGTGATCCAGCCGATCGCCACCTCGTGCGTGAAGCGGTGCCAGGCGTAGTAGATGACGTCGACGACAATGAAGGTGACGACCCAGAGCCACGGCTCCGCGGTTAGCTCGAAGAGCGCGGCGTGCTCAAAGACGTAGAGGTACGCGGTCGCGCCGAGGACGGCCGTAAACACCCCTGCCGCCTGTGACGTGAGCCCACACATGAGGTTGGTGATCGCGTCGGCGAACCGGAAGACCTTCACCTGTCTCCGGCGGGCGACCCACCACTCGACCGCGAGCAACAAAAAGAAGCCCGGGATCGCGACCGCGATCGGATTGATCATCTCTTGGAGCATAGGTCGTCGTCGATGTTTGGGCGACGCCTTTAGAGGCGCTCATTCCACGCGCGATTCACCGCGGCCAAGCGCTCCGGCGTTGACCCAACGGGGGGAACAGGCCATCTTGCGCCGCGATGAACATCTCGCTCACCGAAGACCAGCAGATGGTCCAAAAGCTGGCCCGTGACTTTGCTGAACGTGAGGTCCTCCCCAAGGCCAAGGAGCTCGACCAGGACGCGCGCTGGCCGAAGGAGCTCGTCTCGCGAATGGCGGAGCTCGGGTTCCTCGGAGTCGCGGTTCCGGAGGAGCTTGGCGGCGCCGGTCTCGATAACGTGTCCTACGCGGTCGCGATCGAAGAGGTCTCGCGGGCTTGCGCCTCGACCGGCGTCATCATGTCGGTCAACAACTCGCTGGTCTGCGACCCGCTGCTCAAGTTCGCGAACGACGAACAGAAGAAAGAGTACCTCGCCCCGCTGGCCTCGGGAGAGAAGCTGGGGTGCTTTGGGCTGACCGAGCCGAGCTCCGGAAGCGACGCTTCGGACATGCAAACGACCGCGGTCAAAGACGGCGACCACTGGGTCATCAATGGCTCCAAGAACTGGATCACCAACGGCCCCCACGCCGACGTCATCCTCGTCTTCTGCAACACGAACCGTGAGCTCGGGAACCGCGGCACCACCGCGTTCATCGTCGACAAGGGCACGGAGGGCTTCAACCCGCAGCCCCGCGATCACAAGCTCGGCATTCACGCCGCGCACTCCTGCACGATGTTCTTCGAGAACTGCCGCGTCCACGAGTCCAAGATGCTCAACGCCGAAGGCATGGGCTTCAAGATCGCGATGTCGACGCTCGACGGTGGCCGCATCGGGATCGCCGCGCAGGCGCTCGGCATCGCCCAGGCCGCGTTTGAAAAAGCGGTCGCCTACAGCAAAGAGCGCAAAGCGTTCGGTGAGCCGATCGCGAAGAAGCAGGCCATCGCCTTCAAGCTCGCAGACATGGCGACGCAGATTGACGCCGCGCGCTTGCTCATCTGGCGCGCGGCGGCGCTCAAGGACGAAGCCGTCAAAAACCCCAAGCTCCGGCACAGCCAGGAGTCGGCGGTCGCGAAGCTCTACGCCTCCGAGATGGCGACCCGCGTGACCCATCAGGCGCTCCAGGTCTTTGGCGGCTACGGCTACTCCACGGAGTACGACATGGAGCGTCACTACCGCGACGCTCGCATCACCGAGATTTACGAAGGCACGAGCGAGATCATGCGCGTCGTGATCGCCGCCAACGTGCTCCGCGGCTGAGCCGCTCCCCTACGCAACGCCTACGCAACGCCCACGCAACGCGCGAAAGAAGACTGATGAACAAGCGAACGAACCTCTTGCGGCGATGGGGCGCCCTTCCCTTCAGCATCATCGTCGCCGCGAGCTGCGCGCTCGTGGTGGGCTGCGGGAGCAGCACGCCGAATCCGGTGGAACCCGTCGCGCAGACCCACGTCGATCGTCACCGCGAGGCGATCGAGAGCGAGCCGGAGCGCCAGGTTCAGATCGAGGGCCTCATGGGGACCATCAGCGCCGACCGCGTCAACCAGGCCATGGAGCCGCGGATGGACCGATTCCTTCGCTGCTTCACCGATCGCTATGACGCCGTCCGCGTCCTTGGCGGCCACATCGAGATGTCCTTCCGCATTCACATCGACGGCACCGTGCGCTGGGTCTACCCGAGCACCTCGACGATCGGTGACCGCGCGACCGAGCGTTGCCTCCTCGACGTCGCCGGCCGCGCGCGCTTCTCCCGTCCTCGCGGCGGCGAAGCCGAGTTCGCGTACCCGCTCGACCTCGACACTCCCGAAGACGTCCGCCCGCCGGTATCCTGGTCCTCCAGCGACATCACCGACGTCCTCGAGGAGAACGGCCAAGCGGTCGTCAGCAGCTGTCGTCCTCGCGGGAGCCGCGCCCAGTTCAACGTCACGGCGTACGTCAAGCGCGGCGGCGACGTGATGGCCGCGGGGGTCTCCTGTGATGATCCCGAGCTCTCGTCGCAGGTGCTCGACTGCGTCGCCGACGCCGTCAAGTCCTGGAACATGCCCGACCCCGGGAGCTACCCTGCCAAGGTCTCCTTCACGCTCTGAGGTTCCCCGATGATGTTCTCGCCGTCGGCCAGTCACCGCTCCTTCCAGTCCCGCGCCCGCGACATCGCGGAGACCCTCGACGCAGCGGCACATGAACGTGACGAGCTCGTCCCGATGTCGGTCTATCGCGCCCTCGCCGACCAAGGGTTGATGAGCGTCAAGCTCGAGGAAGCGCTGGGCGGCCCCGGCGGCAACGTCGTCAGCTACAGCCTCGCGATGACCGAGGTCGCGAAGGCGTGCGCATCTACCGCGGTCACGATGGCCGTAACGAACATGGTCGGCGAAGTCATCCACGCCTTCGGCACCGACGCGCAACGCGAGACCTATTGCTCCGCGTTGGCGCGCGGCGGCCTCGGCGCGTTCGCGCTCAGCGAGGTGGGCGCGGGTTCGGATCCGGGCGGGATGCGGACCACGGCGACGAAAGAAGGCGACCACTACCTCATCACCGGCGACAAGCAATGGATCAGTCACGGCGATGCCGCGCGGGTCTTGGTCGTGTGGGCGCGAACGGGCGGCGCCGGCAGCAAAGGCATCAGCTGCTTCTTGGTCGACGGCGACGCGGACGGCGTGAGCGTCGCGAAGCATGAAGACAAGCTTGGTCTCCGCGCGAGTCACACCGCCGCGCTCGTGTTCGAGAACGTCCGCGTCCACGAGAGCGCGCTCTTGGGTTCGCTCGGCGGCGGGTTCCGGATCGCGATGATGGCGCTCGACGGCGGCCGCATCGGGATCGCGTCACAAGCGATCGGGATCGCAGAAGCGGCGCTCGCGGACACCCTCACCTTCGTTCAAGCCAGCCCTGCGTTGCGCAGCTCACAAGACGCGCAGTGGCGCCTCGCGGACGCGCGGATGAAGCTCGACGCGGCCTCGCTTCTGACCTTGCGAGCCGCCGAGTTAAAGGACCGTGGCGAGAGCTTTTCGCTCCCTGCATCCATGGCCAAAGTCTTCGCGACGGAGACCGCGTGGGCGGTTTGCCAGAGCTGTGTGGAGCTTCAAGGGGAACGCGCAGAGCGGCCTGATTCGATTGCTGCGCGGTGCATGCGAGATGTGCGCGTGACAATGATCTACGAAGGCACCAGTGAGGTGCAGCGAATCGTCATCAGTCGCGCTATCCTTACCTGAGCGTGCCCGCCTCGTCTCAGTCCTCACAGTCCCTCCCCGCGGTGCGGAACGTCGTGCTCGCGCCGTTCCGGCAGCACACGCATCCTTGGGTCCGGTGGATCGCGCCGCGTCTCTACGTGCAGACGACGCCGCCGCACTTCACGCTCGACGAGCTCGACGACTTCATCCACGCCGCGCGATCCTTCGCGGACGAGGTCGACACCCACTTCGCGGTCATTTCAGATCTCTCCGCGCTCATCCCGAGCAGGGTCGACGCGGTGATGCGCAAGCGCTTCGCCGAACATCTCAAGTCGATCGAGAACACGGACCGCGCCCACTGCGCCCTGTCCGCGGTCGTGACGCGAAACTCATTGCAGCGCGGACTGCTGACAGCGGTCTTGTGGATGGCGCCGCCCGTCTACCCGCACATCGTCACGACGAGCATGGACGAAGCGGTCGCCGCGTGTGAGGACGTGCTCTCCGCCCGCGCAAGTCTTCCGCCCACCGCGCGCTAGCCCCACATGCGCTCTTCTGGTTTGGCAATCTTGCCTCGTGTGCGACCAGCGTTCGCGCTGGTGTTCCTGCTCATCGCGACTTCGACCGCCCGCGCCGACGAGCCTTACCAGTGGAACGTGGTCGTCGACCCGCTGACCGTCGCGCTCGGCTTCGTCCATGTTCAAGTGGAACGCGCGCTCCACCCACGCGTCTCGGTGTACGCGGGCCCCAACATGCGGCTCTTCACCAGCCCGATCCTCGGCGCGGAGGAAGACGACGAGGTGCGCGGGTTTGGGCTCGAGGTGGGCGTCCGCGTGTTCTTCTATGGCGATGCCCCGGAGGGCGCGTGGATCTTGGTTCGCGGCGTCCTCGCGGCGCTTCGCGACGGCGAACGCGCCGGCCCCGGCGGATACGGGTCCGCGCTCGTGGGCTACACCTTCGTGCACCGCCGGCTCGTGCTCGGCGGCGGCCTGGGGATCCAGTACTTGGCCTACTCGCTCATCGGCAAAGGACCGTCGGGTTTCGCGCCCGCCGCGCACACCGCGATCGGTGTCGCGTTCTAGCGAGCTGGCTAGAGCAGAACCTCGCCGCCCTTTTCGATCGCGCGCTGATAGCCGGGACGCGCCTTCAAACGATCCGCGTAGCGGGCGACCGCGGGGTACTTCCCGCCCGCGCCGATGCGCGCGAGCCCCGCGACCACCGGGTAGCTCATCTGGACATCACAGACGCTGAATTCGCCGGCGAGGTACTCTCGATCCGAGAGCTCCTGTTCCAAGAACGAGAACTGAAGCGCCACCTCGGGATCGGTGAACGCGTCGTCGACCTTCCCGACGATGGTCTTCACGATCGGCTTGATGAAAAAGGGGAGCGGCGCGTTGCGCAGCTTGTCGAAGATCAGCCGGACGAGCAGCGGCGGCATCAGCGACCCCTCCGCGTAGTGCAAGAAGTAGCGACACCGCCGAAACGCCTCCGTCCCGCGCTCAGGCAGGAGCGCTCCGGCGTTCTCCGCGAGCGTCTCAAAGATCGCGCCGGACTCCGCCAACGTGATCGTCTCTCCGTCGCTGACATAGGTGACGACGGGGGACTTTCCGAGAGGATGAACGTCGCGCAGAGCGGCCGGCGCGCGGCTCGTTTCCTTGTCTCGCGCGTACTCCTTGATCGTGTACGGGAGCTCCAGCTCCTCCAGCAAGAAGAGCGCCCGATGAGAGCGCGAACGGTCGAGATGGTGAACGACGATGTCTTCCATACGCCGGGTATAGAACCGTGAGGGACATTCGGTAAAGCCCGGTGATGCGTGAGTCAGTCAGTCGACCGCGCCGCCCAAGAGCGAACGGATCGATGTCACGGTGACCTCTGCGCCGTCTCTGCCGGGAACGCTGGAACGTTCTGGAAACAGCGCGACGCGATCGCGAGAGTCGACCACAACAAGGTGCGGCACGAGCGCGGGCTCCGCGGCTTCATCCGCGCCTTCGGTCGACTCGTCATCGCGCTCTTCGTCGCCGGACCCATCGGCCGTTGATTCGTCCGTAGCTTCCGCCTCTTCGGTCGGAGGCTCACTGGTCGGGAGCGGTCCCGCGAAGAAGCGCAAGACGGGCCCAGAAGGGAGCGCGCTGAGAACGTTCCCAACGAGCGCCCAGCGACCATCCCGCGAAACCGAAGGTAGCCCCTGACACGCGATCGATGTCTCGGTACGCGCGCTGGTCGTGACGTCCGTGAGCGCGACGTGACCGGAGACGCACGACAGGAACGCGGAGCCATCGGGCAAGAGCTCGGTCGGGCGCGGTACCGAGCCTGCGCTGTCCGGACTGAGCCGTCGCGCTCGGCCCAACGTGAGCGCGCGATAGCGATCTCCATGAAGCATCACGAAGCGCGACTCATCCTCCGAGAACAGGAAACGGTCCACTGGGTCTTCAGTGACGTGGACGTCCGCGCCGTTGCGTACCCGGACCAGTCGACTGGAATCGTCTCGGGCGGCAAACGCCAACCAGTTCCCGTGTGGCGAGAACGCGATCCCGTCCGCGTCACGAGGCCGCGCTTGGCGAGTCGTTCGGCTCAACTTACGACCCGTCATCACTTCGTAGAGCCCAAGCCGGCGCGCGAAGAACGTCCCGCGTCGATACTGAAACGAGGTCAGCGGCGCGACGCCCGGGCGCGCTTTCGTCAACGTCGTGCGTCGACCCCGTCGCCCGTCGATCAGCTCCAGGCGGCGACCTCGCTCGATCAAGATCGAGCGCCCGTCATCGCTCACCGCGGCGCGCTCGCAGTCCGGTGCGCAAAGGGGTCGCGTGCGAATGCGCTTCGTTCCGCGAGGGGTCACCAACGTGACCCAGCGCCCCTTCGCGACCAGGAGGGCACGCTCAGCTGTCGCGACGACATGTTCCACTTCCACGGGGTCGCCCTCGGTCGTGCAGACCTCGGTCGACGAACGAAAAAAGACAGTCCCGGGGATCGGCTCAGAAGGCGACGTGCAAGTGGGTCGCGCGAACTCGCCGTCGCGGATCGCCAACCCATCGGCGATCACGTTCCCGGCGGAGAGTGAAACGCGAACCGGCGTCAGCTCTGCAGCGAGCGGGTGCGTCTCAACCATTGCGTCGCGCCTTGCATCGAGCGTTGCATCGAGCGTTGCATCGCCGTCAGGACCGGCCTCGGCAGCTTCTTCTTCTTCGGGAGCTCCCGCGGCGACGATTGCCGGAGCGACCTCCGTCACCGCGCTTGGTTCGGACGACGGGTCGGCTTGCTCGACGAGCACATTCGCAGGACGCGTCTCCTCAGCGGGTGCCTCGACGGGGGCCTCAGCCGTCCCGCAGGCAAAAACCAGGCATATCCAACACCAGCGCACCAGCCTTCGTTATGGCAAATCGTGCTCCTCCGCGGAAGTGTCTGTTGATCGCCAGCCTGTGCGTCCGTACAGTCCTGCGCATGTTGGCAGGCGCGCACCGAATCGCTCAAGCACGCTCGAAGAGAGGTCGCTCGTGAGCGACAAGAGCCTGGCGTTCACCTCGAAGCCCGACCTCCCGTGGGCCTCTCCGCGTGGCCTCGAGTCCGTGTTGACCAAGTGGGACAAGGGACGTGTTCGGAAGAGCGTCGTTTTTGATCACGTGGAACCCGCGGTCCCCGCTGAGTACGCGCCGATCCCGAGCGACCTCGCGCCCCAGGTCAAAGACGCCCTCGTCAAGCGGGGCATCTCCGAGCTCTACTCGCACCAGGCCCGCGCGTTCGAACTTGGCCGCGATAAGAAGTCATTCGTCGTCGCCACGCCGACCGCGTCCGGCAAGAGCCTCTGCTACCACCTCCCCGTCCTCGACGCTTTCGCGAAAGAGCACGACGCCCGCGCGCTCTACCTCTTCCCCACGAAGGCGCTGAGCCGCGACCAGGAGGAGTCGCTGCGCGGCTTTCTTCAGGACGCGGATCTCGCCCACGGCGCGATCACATACGACGGCGACACCCCCGGTGACGCTCGCCGGGTCGCGCGGCAGCGGTCCGGTGTCCTCATCACCAATCCCGACATGTTGCACGCCGGCATTCTCCCGCATCACGCTTCGTGGGCGCGGCTCTTCGCGAACCTGCGCTACATCGTGGTCGACGAGCTCCACACCTATCGCGGCGTATTCGGCTCGCACTTGGCCAACGTGATGCGGCGCTTGATCCGCGTCGCGCGCTTCCACGGGAGCGACCCCGTCTTCATCGGCGCGTCCGCGACGATTGGAAACCCGCGTGAGCACGGCGCGCGCGTCATGGGGCGCGAAGTGGAGGTCGTCGATCAGAACGGCGCACCGCGCGGCGCGCGAAGAGTGCTCGTGTACAACCCGCCCGTCGTGAACCGCGAGCTCGGCATCCGCGCGAGCTACCTCAAGTCGACCGTTCGTCTCGCCACCGACCTCGTAAAAGCCGAGGTGCCCACGTTGGTGTTCGGCCAGAGCCGCAACGGCGTTGAGGTCATGCTCAAGTACCTCCGCGATCGCTTCACTCAGGACGGCTTGGACGCATCGATGATCCATGCGTATCGCGGCGGGTACTTGCCGAAGGCGAGACGCGCGATTGAAAGGAGCCTCCGTGCGGGAGACATCCGCTGTGTGGTCGCGACCAACGCGCTTGAGCTCGGTATCGATGTGGGCTCACTCGACGCGGTGATTTGCGCGGGATACCCGGGGACGCTCGCGGGCACGTGGCAACGTTTCGGCCGCGCCGGCCGCCGTGAAGGGAAGTCGCTCGGCGTCCTCGTGACCTCAAGCAACCCGCTCGACCAGTTTATCGCGCGTGATCCGAAACAGCTGACGAACGCCTCGATCGAGCACGCCCGCATCGACCCCGACAATGTCGAGATCCTGATCCAGCACTTGAAGTGCGCCGCCTTCGAGCTTCCCTTTGAAGACGGCGACCGCTTCGGCGACCTCCCCATCGATTCGCTCAAGGACGCGCTCGGGTTCCTCGCGCATCACGAAATCGTCCACGAGGCGCCGAACGCCTCGGGCGGCTCCACCTATCACTGGGCGACCGACGCCTATCCCGCGAATCACGTCTCTTTGCGTAACGTCGGGTGGGACAACTTCGTCGTGATCGATCTCGACACCGACAAGACCATCGCGGAGATGGACTGGCGCAGTACGCACACGATGCTTCACGAGCAAGCCATCTACCAACACGCGGGCGCGCAGTTCCAGGTCGAGCGGCTCGATTTCGACAACCACAAAGCGTACGTGCGCCGCGTGAAGCCCGACTACTACACCACCGCGATGACCCACACCGACGTCCGGATCATGGAGCAAGATCAGGGCGCGGGTCTGAACCTGAAGGTGGCGCTCCCCGCGGCGATGGGCGAGGTCTCGGTGGTCGAGAAGGTCGTCGGCTACAAGAAGATCAAGTACCACACCCACGAGAACGTGGGATACGGCGACGTCCACCTGCCCGAGATGCAAATGCACACGACGTCGTTCTGGCTGACGTTCCCCGAGGACTTCATCGCGACGATGCTGGAGCGCGCCGCGGTTCGCCGCCCCGCGGTGATCGATGCGCTTCGCGGGATCCTCAACGCGATGCACACGGTCGCGACCGTCGGCTTGATGGTCGACCCGCGAGACCTCGGACGAACGCTCCAAGACGGCGAAGCCGGCGAACCTTCGGCGCGCGGGTTCGACCCCACCCTCTTTCTTTTTGATCGCGTCGCGGGCGGAATCGGTCTGGCCTCCCGGCTCTTTCAGGAGCGCGACGCGCTGCTCCGCCGAACCCGCGTCGTGATCGAGCGCTGCGACTGCGGTGTTGGATGCCCCGCGTGCATTGGTCCGGACGCCGGGGTCGAACCCGAAGGTGGACCCACCCGCGAACGTCTCGATCTCACGCTCGCGATCCTCGATGCAGTCGGCGTCCCGGCGGTGCACTAGTGCTCGCGCGTCCCGACCGTGTCGAAGCGCAAGTCGAAGCGCGATGAGCCGGATCGGAAAGAAGCTCGCGCGGCTCGGCAACGCAGGCCCCGGTTCGCGCGCGCTCGTCAAACCAGAGCGGACCGAGAAGGACGCGCGGATCCGAAAGATGCGCAGCGCGATCAGTGAGCTCATCTCGAGCGGGCGAAGCGAGCTCCGCGCGCGCGGTCCGGTGCGACGCGCGCCACGGGTCAGGGCGCTGCCTGGCGATCGCGTCGAGACCGCGCATGGGCCAATGCACCTCGTCGACACCTATCTTGAGCCCGCGCACCACCACGGTGATACGCCCGTCGTCCGCGCGCTCGCCGTCGATCCTCAGACCGTCGCGACGCTCGCGATCGACCCTGTCTTCGAGAACGTCGACTTCAAGCGAATGCTTCTCATCGACACCGAGACCACCGGGCTCTCCGGCGGCACGGGAACGATCCCGTTTTTGATCGGTGCCGCGTGGTTCGAGGACGAGTCCCTACGCGTCCAGCAGTACGTGCTGACCGAGCTCGGCCGAGAGCCGCCGATGCTGCACGCGCTCAAGGAGCGGATCGAGTGGGCGTCGTGCGTCGTCAGCTACAACGGAAAGAGCTTCGACTGGCCGCTGTTGCGATCGCGCTACGTGATGAACCGCGTTAAGGCCCCCGTCCTCCCGCCGCACCTTGATTTGCTTCACTGTTCACGCCGCGTGTTCAAGCGACGCATGGAGTCCGTGCGGCTCGTCAACATGGAGGAAGAGGTCCTCGGCATGACGCGCGTGGACGACATCGGCGGCGCCGAGATCCCCGGCGTCTACACCACGTTCTTGCGCGGCGGCGATCCCCAACCGATGCAAGGCGTCATCGAGCACAACGGGAACGACCTCATCGCGCTCGCTGCGCTGCTCGGGTGGCTCAATGATCACTTCGAGGGCGTCAACCGCGAGGACGATCCCCGCGATCACTTGTCATACGCGCGAGTCGCCGAACGCGCGGGCGATCCCAAGCGCGCCCTCGCCTTTGCCGCCGCCGCCGCGGCGGGCGCCGGCAAAGCGGACACCGCGGTCGACGCGCATCTCCTCGCGGCCCGGGTCGCGCGCCGCGGTGGCGTCGCGCTTCAAGCGGACCAAGAGGAACGCGCTCTGCTCGACGCGCTCTGCGCCTCGGCCGAAGACACCCGCGACCGTCAGCTTTTCGTGCGCGTCGAGCTGAGCAAGCTCTACGAACACCGGCTGAAGGACCTCTCGAAGGCGTGGGAACACGCGGCGGCCGCGCGCGAGCTCGGCGAGGACGCGCGACGCGTGGCGCGGCTGAGCAAGCGGATCGGAAAGAGGAACACGCGACCCAAGCGCCTGCTCACGAAGATCCGCAAGCTCTTCGACTAGCGTCGCGCGCCGCTACTGATCGCGCGCCGCTACTGATCGCGCGCCGCGACGCACAGGTCGATCGCGTCCCACGCGGCCTGCGACGCCTCATGCATCCACCAGTCCTCCGGCGGCCCTTCTGCGTGCATCACCTGAGGCTGAGACTCCTGCAGGAGCACGGCGGCCTCCGCCGCTTCCCGACGCGCCTCGTCGCAATGTCCCGCCCGCGCGTTGGCGTGAGCCAGCCACAACGAGTACTGCCAGTCGGGTCGCTCTTTCGCCGCCATCTCCAGCATCACGATCGCGCGCTCGGGATCCGTCTCAAGCGTGTTCGCGCCGAGGTAACCCATATCGTTCGGCGAAGGCGCCGCGAACGCGAACGCGGGATCGTCGAGCTCTTCTGACACCGATCCCAACATCGATGCGCCCAAGCAGTACGCCGAGAGCGAGAGGACGACGAAGACGATCGGCACCACCTCGAGGACCCACTTCCGCCGCTTGGCAGGAGACGGGCGCGGATAGTCGGGCGTGACGCCAGAGTCGACCATGCGGTCATAGAGGTTGGGGTGCGCTCGCGTCTGCGCCAAGACCGCTGGCATCCCGTTCCTTTGGTAGAGCGCCTCGAGCGTCTTTGCGTAGACCCCCTCGTCTTCTTCGTGTTCGTGCGCGTGCGCGTCGGCCTCCTCCTCCGCGGTCGTGACCCTCCGTCGCTTCACGAAGAACAGGATGATCAAAAGAGACCAGACGAACCCGAGCACCGCGCCCGGCCCGAAGCGCGCGTTGAGCGGAACAACGAGCCCGAGCGGGAGCAAGAACACGAGCGGGAGCAACCGCGACCATTTTCTCTTCGCGCTCTCCGCGAGGTGGCCCAGCTCATGATGGAGAATCGCGCTGACCTCATGGTCCTCGAACGACTCCATGGTCCGCTCCGTGACGCCGACGTGCATCGGGAACGGGAGCGCGAAGGCGTTGTGAGTCGGCCAGCGAAGAAGGTACGTCGCGCGTGGCGTCACTCCGCTCTTGATCGCGGCGCGGCGCACCAATCGCGCGAGTCGTTCGTCGGCGGGCAAGAGCACGCCGAGCGCCTGGCCGATGGGGCGACCAACGCCGCCGATGAAGGCCGCGCACATCAAGACGCCCACGAGCGCGGCGACTCCCATGCGGTAGTCGATCGCGTCGCCGGTAATCGCCCACATGACGGGCAACACGAAGACCGGCCAGAAGAAAAAGAGGAAGCGGACGACAACGCCGCGTCCGTACTCGGCCAGCGTCATCGGCACCGAGCGTCGCTCAATGGACACTCGCCACGGCGTGCTGGCGACGAGCGAGACGACGGCGCCGACGAGCGCCATCCCGAGCGCTCCACCGTATTGAAGCGGCGAGGCGATGATGATCGCGCCGAACATCGCGCAGAAGAGCGGGAGGACAAACGCCATCAGTCCCGCGGCGACCCGACCCGGGAAGCGCAAGGCGTGCTGCGTGGTCCAGTGCGTCCCGGCCGGGAGCTCCACTTGGCTTTGCTTCGCGACCCAGCTCATCGCGATGGTCGACACCAAAGCGCAGACCAAGCCGTACATCACGGTCGGCATGACGGAGACCCACCAAGGGAAGAGCGCGCGGACCTCGTTCAAAGAATCACCTCGCGGAGCATACGATGCGCCGAACCGGATCGTTCCCCGTTTGTTCGTGCCTCACCCGCCGGAGTGCCACGCGGCGGCTCCCGCGACCGGCGGCGTGGCGTCCTCGAGGTCGTCCAGATAACCGTGCGGAAGCGAGACCCGCTGCGTCCCCGCGGTCTTGCCGCGCGCGACCCGCATCGCGGTCGGCGGAAAGGGCTCGTCCTGGTCACCCGTCGCGAGCGTCTCCTTGAGGACCTCAAGCGTCTCGACCTTCATGAGCGCGCGCCGCATTTGTGCGCTGCCGCGGAAGCCCTTGGTGTACCAGCTGGCGTGCCGCCGGAACGCGCGCATCGCGTGCAGCTCGCCCATCCAGCTCGCCAGTAGTGTGGCGTGCTCCAACATGATCGCCGCGATCTCGCCGAAGCGAGGCGGGTCTCGCGGCTCGCGTCCTCCGCCGGCTTCGTCACCGAACACGTCCGCGAGGTCTCTAAAGATCCACGGGCGACCGAGACAACCGCGTCCCACCACGACTCCGTCGCATCCGGTCTCCCGCATCATCCGGAGCGCGTCATAACCTTCCCAGATGTCGCCGTTACCGAGCACCGGGATGGTCTTCACGACCTCTTTGAGCCTCGCGATGGAGCTCCACCGCGCCTCGCCGTCGTACAGCTGCGCGGCCGTCCGGGCGTGTAGCGCGACCGCCGCGCATCCCTCGCCCTCACCGATGCGCCCGGCCTCCTCGAAGGTCATCAGCTCCTCATTGATCCCCATGCGGAACTTGATCGTGACCGGCACGTCTCCCGCGTTGGTCACGGCGGCCCGCACGATGCTCCGGAGCAAGTTGGGCTTGACCGGAATGGCGGAGCCGCCGCCTTTGCTGGTGACCTTTCGGACCGGGCACCCGAAGTTCATGTCGACGTGATCCACGCGACCTTCGCTGACCAAGAGCTTCACCGCTTCGCCGACGAAGTGTGGATCGACGCCGTAGATCTGCAGAGAGCGTGGCGACTCTCCCTCGCCAAAGTCAGCGAGCTTAACCGCTTTGGCGCGCCCCTCGACGAGCGGTCGCGCCGTGATCATCTCGCTGACGTAGAGCCCGGCGCCAAAGCGACGACAGATCTGCCGAAACGGCCAATTCGTCACGCCCGCCATCGGCGCGAGGACGACTGGCGGCCACACCTTCAGCGGCCCGATCGAGACGGGCTGAAACTCACCAGGTGACGCGAGCGGGACGTCCGCGTTCAGCTCACTCTTGTAGACGGCGTCCATGTGTCAGCTCTTCGGGTCCTCGTTCTTGCGAAGCATCTGGAGCATGCCCTCCACCTCGAGCGCGATCTCGATCTCGGGGTTGGTGTGGAGGAAGCGCTCCAGGTGAAGCTTGGCCGCGTGCTCCTCGCCGCGCTGGAAGTGAACCGCGCCGACCAAGAAGAGCGCGTCGGGATCGTCTTTGCGGAGCCCGAGCACCTGGCGACCCATCCGGAGCGCCTTCTCGTGCTCGCCGAGCATCCGGAGGCTCTGACCCGCGCCGATCATCGCGCCGAGGTGTTTGGGCGCGATCGACAGCGTCGTGACGAAGCACTTGAGCGCTTGCGGGTAGGTCTCGCGCTCGTAGTAGGCGTTGCCGAGAAAGAAGTGCGCGTACTCGTTCGCGGGGTGGGCGGTCGCGACCTTGAGCAGCTCGTTCACGGCCTCTTCGCGCTCGCCGATCTGCAAGAGCTCGATGCCTTCCTCGACCTCGCTCCACTTCTCGGCGTCGGATTCACTGAGGGCGTCTTCGTTGGGGTCCTGGTTCACAGCGGTCGCATTGTGAAGGCGTGGCCGTGACTCGCAAGAGGACTCCAGAAGAAGTCGCGGACCGCCGGCGATGTTGGCCAGACGAAGCGGCGTCGTGGAGGACGAGCGAAGCCGCGTGACGCGGTCGCGCAGGCACCCTCTATCCGCCGCATCGACGGGGACCTTGAGAGGCCAAAGCGGGCGGAGGACCCGCTCAGAACGTGCGACCGGCGAGCGCGTCAGTCGTGGTCTGTGATAGGACGGTCCCATGGTCGAACTTGAGCGCGGTGAGATCCCGCCCACAGAGCGCATGTACTGCAACCGAACGCTCAACCTGCGCGGTCTCCGCGCGGTCGGCTTCGACATGGATTACACCCTCATCCACTACAAGGTGGAGGTCTGGGAGTCCCATGCCTACCACCTCGCGAAGGAGCGCTTAATCGCGCGCGGTTGGCCGATGGCGGACTGCAAGTTTGATCCAGAGTTCGCGACGCTCGGACTGATCTTCGATATCGATCGCGGCAACATCGTGAAGGCGAACCGCTTCGGGTACGTCAAGCGCGCGGCGCACGGCACGCACATGCTCGAGTACCCAGAGCAGCGCGAGAGCTATGCGCGGGTGGTCGTCGATCTGTCGGAGCCTCGCTGGCGCTTCCTCAACACGCTCTTCGGAATGTCGGAAGCCTGCCTCTTCGCGCAGGGCGTTGACCTCCTTGATGCGGGCAAGCTCGAACAGCCGATGAGCTACCGCGACGTGTACAACGCGGTGCGCGCCAGCATCGACGAGACGCACATGATGGGTCAGCTCAAAGAGGACATCATCGCGAACCCGGATCGCTTCGTGGAGCTCGACCCGGCGGTCCCGCTCGCGCTCCAGGACCTGCGCGCTGCCGGCAAGAAGGTCCTGCTCATCACGAACTCGGGCTGGGCGTACACCAGCGCGATGATGACCTATGCGTTTGATCGCTTCGTTCCGGATGGGACGTGGCGTGACCTCTTTGATCTGGTCGTGGTCGCCGCGAAGAAGCCCGACTTCTTCGCGAGCCGAAAGCCGATCTACGAAATCGTCGACACTGAGCAGGGCCTCATGCGGCCAGAGATGGGCGACCTGAGAGAAGGCGGCGTCTATCACGGCGGGACCGCGGCGGTGATCGAGAAGCACCTCGACGTTCGCGGCGAAGACATTCTCTACGTCGGCGACCACCTCTTCGCGGACGTCAAGATCAGCAAGAAGATGCACCGATGGCGAACCGCGCTGGTCGTCCGAGAGCTCGAGGAAGATCTCGCCGCGCTCGACGGCTTCAAGCAAGACCAAGAGAAGCTCAGCGCGTTCATGGATCAGAAGACCGTGCTCGAGCACCTCTTCTCGTGTGCTCGTCTGGACCTCCAGCGGCTCGACAAGGGCTACGGCCCGGCGCCGACCGAAGACGCCGAGACGCTGAAGAAGCGCATGCAGTCGCTCCGCGCCGAGCTCGTGGCGCTCGACGCCAAGATCGCTCCGCTCGCGAAGGCCGGGTCACAGCTCGCCAACACGCGGTGGGGTCTGCTCATGCGCGCCGGCAACGACAAGAGCATGCTCGCGAAGCACGTGGAGCGAAACGCCGACGCCTACACGTCACGCGTCAGCAACTTCTGCGTGCAGACGCCGTTCGTCTACTTGCGGTCGCCTCGCGGGAGCTTGCCGCACGACTTCGGCCCCGAAGGCGGCGCCTGAACGAACCGAGCCGCTACGGGGTCCTCACGCCTCGTTCGCGAATCGCATGTCCGATGCTGTCGTATCACGCGGTCATCGCGCGCTGACCACGACGACGTTGTCGCGGAGCCGCGCTCGCGCGCCGTGGGCTTCGGCGAGCGCGATGAGCGCGTCGAGGGGGCGCACCCGCGAGAGCGTGAGGGTGACCTCGCCGTGGACGCCTTCTTCGATCACGAGACCAAGCCGCGCGGCATCCGCGAGGAACCGAAGCGCGTTGCCAAGCTCGGCCCGGTCGAAGCGAACGTCGACCGGGCCGCCGCGTCCGCGCGCTGGCCGCGCTCTATTCTCACGCTGGACGTGTTGTCGTTGTCGCGATGTTGCCGTGCCGCGTCGCCGGAGCGCCCTCGGGGAGTTGTGCTCAGCGCGCTGCTGATCCCATGCGCTCGCCTCTTCCGCGTGGAGCGTCGGCGCCGCGATCGGTGCGGTCGATCCACAGCCCACAATTGAGAAAGCCACGCCGGTGATCAGGATCAGGCAGGCGCGGCTCATCAAGCGTGGATCGACTAGATCGCGTTCACCTAAAACTGGTTGATGATCGCGGTTCCGGGGCGCCGAGGTCGGTGCCGGCAAGTCAGAGGACTTCGCAAAGCATATTCAAGACGCGGCGGTGACGAGATCGGCGTCCCGGGGCCGTGAGGGCGATCAGTTTGAGGTGCACGCGGTCTAGAGCTGGAAGGTCACGACCGGGAGACGCTGGTCGGGCGAGAGCTGCAAGTTGTACGTCTGCACGCGACCTCCGATCGACACGGAGAGCGTCGCGGTCGTCGGACCGTTGTTCGCGCTGCACGCGCCATCGGCCCAGTAGTGAACCTCCACGCGGTACTGACCGGGAGGCGCCTGGTTCTCCCAGTACACGTTCTCGATCGTGTTGTTCGGCTGCTGTGGGTTGCAGGCTCCGCGCGCGTCCTGGTCGAGGTGACCCCCCGCGGGCGAGCGGTTGTTCTGGTAGTAGATCGGTTGGTTCGTCGTGCTCGGATCCGCGACGTAGACGTCGAGGTCGGCACCGGTGTTCCACGCGAGCGTGATCTGAACCTGACCGGAGCTGTAGCCACAGCCTTCATCGATCTGGCCGTCGCAGTTGTCGTCGATGCCGTTGCAGACCTCGGCCGCGCCCTGAATGCAGCTCGCCTCGACGATCTGCACGCCCTGCCCAAGCTGTGGCTGGGCTTGACCCGTCGGGATGGAGACCGCTGGCGGACGTGGCGCGTGGGTGTTGGGGGCGACGCGCGAACGAGTCGACAAGAGGCAGCCCGAGGCGAGCGTCGCGCCGGCGAGCGTGGTCAAGAGCAGGAACAAAAATGAGCGTTGCATAAGTCTCGTGGTTTCGAAGTGTGTTGAGCCGAGCGGGCTACTTGTTACCGAAGTCGATGGCGCCGGCGCGATGCCGATCTTTGGGTTCGACCTTTCCGCCAATCGCGGAGAGCCCGAACATGAGGAAGATGACACCGCCGATCAGCAACGCCATGCCCGCGAGCTGCGGACGGTTGATGCCAAAGTAGAGCCCAGCAGCCGCCGCGAACGTGAGCAGCGGAACCGCGATCAAGACCGCGCGACGCTGCGCCTCTGCCTTTTCGATCGCGAGACGCTCAGCCTCGCGAGCCTCCTTGGCTTCCCGCTGCGCGCGCTTTCGCGCTTCCTTCTTCGCCTGCTGCTTCGCTTTGCCCATGGCGGGAGTCTACCCATCCCTCGCGGCGGGTAAAGAGGACCGGCGGCACCGCGACCCGAGACCACGCCGTGGGTTTCGACTTAGCCCGACGTTCCGAAGAGCAAGTCCGGAAGCGGCGTGAGCGAGGAGAAGTTCTTCTTGAAGTCGTCCTGGTGATGCACGTGGTGCTTGCGCGTTAGGAAGCTCGTCGGGAGATACGGGATGTCGAGCCCCGAGTGCACGATGATGTTGAAGTTCGAGTAGACGAAGAACGCCGCGACAAACGCCACCATATGGATCTGACCGATCAAAAGGTTCATCGAGATGAGTAACCCGACGCCCGCGAAGAGCTCGATCGGGTGCAGGTAAAAGCTCTCGAGCGCGGTCGGGTTGCGGGCCTTGTGATGCACGCCGTGCACGTGCCGCATGACCTTCTTGTGATGCATGAAGCGGTGCAGGAAGTAGTAGGCGAAGTCGTAGATCAGCAAGAGGCCGCCCGCTTGGAGCGCCACCTTCCAGGCGGGCGTCGCCTCAGCGGTGACGAGCACGGAGAAGAGCGCGTAGGTCCCGCCGATCACCGCGCAGAGCGAGAGCACCGAGATGATCGCCATCGTCTTGAGACGCGCGGGCCACGGCACCTTCATCCCGGGCTTCTGGCTGATGCGGAATCGCGCGAACGACTTCGCGCCGTGCGCCCAGGTCAGGAACGCGATCAAGACCGCGTTCCCGAGGAGCACAACCGCGATCATGGAGTAGAAGCGAATCATCTCAGGCGTCATGAGTGGTCCTTTGCTCGGCGACCTCAGCGGGGCGCTCGAGTGAAGCGGCGCGGGGAGCGCGCATATCCTCGAGCACGAAGCGCGCTGCGCGGTATCCGATCAACATGCTCGGCGCGTTCATCGCGCTGACGGGGGTCACCGGGATGACGGACGAGTCCGCGACCCGCAGGCCGGCGACGCCGTGTACTCGGAGGCGGGTATCGACCACCGCGAGCTCGTCGTCGCCCATCTTGCAAGATCCCGCGTAGTGGTACGTGGTCATCACGTTCTTCCGAATGTAGTCCTCGATGGCGCGGTCACTCTTTGCGGTCAGGCCGGGGAAGAGCTCCGTGTTGCCCCAGGACTGGAGCGCTTGAGTCTTGGCCAGCGCCCGGGCGCGCTTCACACCGTGGACCATCGTGACGAGGTCTTCTTCGTCTTGGAAGTAGCCGGGATCGATGACCGCAGGGTCGCTCGGATCGGCGGAGCGCAAGGTGACGCGACCGCGGCTCTTCGGCTTCCCGAGGATCACGACGATGCCGTAGAGACGCTCGACGAAACGCTTCATCTGGCCGGTCCCGAAGAGCGCGCCGATCCCGCTTCGCATCGCGCTCGGGATCGCTTCCTTCTCGTAGAGCGACTCCGGAAGAACGATGCCCGGGAGCAAGCGCATCATGCCTTCGCGCAGCGAGGAGCGCGCCGGGTAGAACACGTAACAGGTGTCCGACTGGCCCGCGGGAAGATCACTGCGCTCGTTCGCGCGGTGGAACCCGTAGAGCTGAGGGTAGTTGCAGTCGACGTCGCGTCGACCACGAAAGAAGAGCGTGACGTTGGGATGATCGTGAAGGTTCTCGCCGACCCCGGGGAGGTCACGTCGCACCTTGATCCCGTGGCGCGCGAGCTCTTCGCGAGGACCGATTCCAGATCGCTTGAGGAGCGCGGGAGTCTCCAGCGCGCCAGCGCAGAGGACGACCTCACGCGCGCTCGCGGTCTTGGCCTCGCCATCGTGGACGTAGGCGACCCCGGAGACGCGCGCGTCATCAAAGAGCAGCGTCGAGACCGAAGCGCGCGTCTTCACGACCAAGTTGCTACGGGAGAGCGCAGGACGAAGGAACGCCGTGAATGAGCTGCGCCGCTCCTGTCCTTCGTAGCTCATCCATTCGTAGCCAAGGACGCCGGAGAGGTCGCCATCGTTGAGGTCTTCCCCGCGCCGAAAGCCGCTCTGCTCAGCCGCCTCGATGCAAGCCTCAGTAAACTCGGTGGGCGCACGGCGGTGAGGACGGATAACGTCTTCGAGTGCCTCGAAGGGTTCCTGGACGTCGTCCCAGCGCCAACCCTCAGGCCACTCGGCATAGTCTTGTTCGGCGCCGCGGGTGTAGACCATTCCGTTGATGGATCCGCCGCCCCCGAGCCCGCGGCCGCTTCCTTGAAAGACGCGCCGGTCTCCCCAGCGCGGGTCGACGCCGCTGAAGCGGTCGTGCATCAACGCGGGGTTGATAAAGGCGTCCTTGTAGCCGTCCGCGGTGAGCGTCTCGGGATGTTCGGTCGCGGAGTCGCCGTGCTCGAGCAAGAGGACGCGGGTCCCCGGATCACGCGAGAGCTCCGCCGCGAGGATGCACCCAGCGGACCCTCCGCCGACCACGATCACGTCGAAGTGACGAGCGCCTGCCGGCGGGATGGAGCTGACGCGCGCGCGGTTCACGAGAAGCGCTTCTTCACGCCGGAGAGGAGCCGGGCGACACCCGCGACGCGTCCGCGGACGGTCGGGCGGTAGATGGTCTCGATCAAGCCACGGACGACGGTGTAGTCGCTCTCGCCGACGGGGTAGATCTTGGTCGGCATGTGAAGCGGGAGTCGATCCGAGAGGACCGCTTTTACGTTGGTGCAGGCGCGGAGCCCCTCACGTCCGTTAAGCCGCCCGAAGCCCGACGCGCCGACCCCGCCGAACGGGAGCGCCTGCGCCATGTAAGTGAGCCCGAAGTCGTTGATGGTGGTCGACCCGGCGACCAGTTGGTCCGCGATCCACCGCGCGCGCTTGTGATCCTTGCTCAGCACGGTGCTCCCGAGCCCAAAGGAGGTGGAGTTGGCGAGGTGGATGGCCTCCTGATCGCTCGTCACCTTCGCGATCACCATGACCGGTCCGAAGGTCTCTTCGCGCATGATCAGCATGTCGTCGGTGACGTCCACGAGCACCGTCGGCGCGAAGTACTGACCCTGGTCTTCCAGAACGCGCGTCCCTCCGACCAGCGCCTTGGCGCCCTTCGCGATCGCGTCGTCGACCAAGCGCTCGACGATGTCGACCTGCATCGGCGAGACCATCGCGCCGACATCGACCTGAGTCTCGCCGAGCGGCGGTCCCTGCCGAAGGCTCCCGACCAGCTCGACCATCCGCGCGACGTAGCGATCGTAGATCCCGTCGTGGACGATGACGCGCTCGGCGGCCATGCAGTTCTGTCCCGCCGCGATGAAGCAGCCGGCCATCGCCGCGTGCGCCGCTTGCTCCAGATCCGCGTCGTCACAAACGATGAGCGGGTCCTTGCCGCCGAGCTCCAAGATCACCGGCGTGATGTTCTTGGCGCTGGCTTCGATGACCTTCTGGCCGTTCGGACCGGAGCCCGTGAAGACGACCAGGTCGACGCCTGACTCGACCAATGCTTTGCCGACGTCCCCGTAGCCGTTCACCAGCGTGACGAGCTCACGCGGGAGACCGAGCGCGTCGAGCGCCTCGTCGAAGATCCGCGCGAAGCGTTCGCTCGACCACGCGACCTGCTCGCTGACCTTGACGACCGCGGCGTTGCCCGCGAAGAGCGCCGGGATGACTGGACCAAGGATGTTCTGGAGCGGGTAGTTCCACGGGCAAATGACGCCGATGACGCCCTTCGGCTCGAAGTGAACGGTGGCCTTCTTGTGCATGAAGAGGCCCGAGCTCATCGTCTCGGGGAGCAAGTGATCCTCACCCGCGCCGATCGTCCAGCGGAGCTTCTCGCACACCGGCCAGACCTCGCCCATCAAGGCGTTCTCACGCGTCTTCCCGGCATCACGAACGCAAAGCGTCACGAGCTCGTCGATGTTGTTAAGGATGTTCTCCAGAATGTTCGTGAGCAGCTGACGACGTGTCTCGAAGCTCGTCTCCCGGAACACCTTCTGCGCCTCACGGGCCCGCGCGACTTTGCGCACGACGTCTTCCGGCGTATCGGCCCGGACCGTCCCCAGAGGCTCGCGCGTCGCCGGATCAATGCAGGGGATGTCCCGCGAGCGGCTCGGACGAGCGGCGGTGGGAAGAGAGGCAGTGTTCGTCTCGGTCATGGTCGTTCTCCAGCGCAGCGCGCGGATGCGCTTTACAGCAGAGTGAGAGGCGAGTCACCTCGACCGCGCCGCCGCCAGACCCCGAAATTCTCGTCAAAACACGGACATACGATTCGGCCGGGAGATCGGCCGTTTCAACAGGTGGAATGAACGACTCGCCGGTCTGCTCGAAATTGGTGGGTGTGCGTCGCGTCACGGCCTCGGGCGCGATCTCGATCGTCGTCCGCGCGAGCGGTCCGTGTAGAGTCGGCTGGTGCTCTACCGCGTGATCCGCCCCTTGCTCTTCAGGCTCCCCGCCGAGCGCGCGCATCACCTCGCGATGAGCGCGATGCGCGGTGCGCAGCTCACGCCGTTGCCGTCGGTCTTGCGTCCGCTCCTCACGGCGAAGAAGCCGGTCTCGGCGTTCGGCCTCCAGTTCAACAACCCGATCGGGCTCGCGGCCGGTTTCGACAAAGACGCGCAGGCCTTCGAGATGCTCGGCGCGCTCGGTTTCGGCTTCATCGAGGTCGGCACGCTCACCGCGCTCGCGCAACAAGGCAACCCAACGCCGCGCCTCTTTCGCCTCCCTCGCGACCGCGCTTTGATCAATCGCATGGGCTTCAACAACCGCGGGAGCGCCGACGCGGTCCCGCGCCTCAGCAAGAAGCGCCGCGCGTTGGTCGGCGTCAACATCGGGAAGTCCAAGCTCGCGGAGGATCCGGTCGCCGACTACGTGACCAGCGCCGAACGGGTAGCCCCCTACGCGGACTATCTCGTTGTGAACGTCAGCTCACCGAACACGCCGGGTCTGCGCGATCTGCAAGCGGTCTCTTCGCTTCGCCCGATCCTCGCCGCGGTCCGCGACGCGTCGCACAGGAGCGCGTCACGTGAGGTCCCGCTCCTGGTCAAGATCGCGCCCGACCTCGCCAATGATGACGTCGACGCGATCGCCGACCTCGCGCTCGAACAAAAACTCGCCGGCATCATCGCGACGAACACCACGACGTCTCGAGCCGGTCTCGCCACCCCGGCAAACGTCGTCGACGCGATCGGTCGCGGGGGGCTCAGCGGCGCCCCACAAAAACAGCGTTCCCAAGAGGTCCTCGAGCGACTCGCCACGCGGGTGGGTGGCGCGCTCACCCTGGTCGCCGCGGGCGGCATCGAGAACGCACAAGATGTACGTGACCGGCTCAACGGCGGCGCGACGCTCGTCCAGGTCTATACGAGCTTCATCTACGGGGGCCCGCTCCACGCGCGGCGATTGGCGGCGAGACTGTGAAGCGCGACGGCACGGCGTGGCTCGTCTATCGCTTCTTCGTCTGCGCGCTGGTGATCACCAGCGCGCTCCTCGTCACGACCAAACCGGCCAGCGCAGAGCCGAACCGCAACATCTACGTGGGGGTGTACCTCCACGACGTCAGCCGCTTCGAACTCAAGGACGGGGTCTTCGACGTCGACGCGGAGGTCTGGATCAAGTGGCAGGGCGACTTTGATCCGGAGCAGCTCCGAGTCGCGAACGCCTCCCGCATCGAACGCATCGCCCTCGGGAACGAGTCGGACTCCAGTTGGCACAGCGCCCGCTATCGGATCCGCGGGACCTTGCGCGGCGAGTTCCCGATGCAGCGCTTCCCCTATGACGACCAGGTCGTGCGGATCGTCTTCGAGCTGCCGGAGCACTACGGGACGCTGGTCCCCGACCTCGCGAGCAGCGGGATGAACGACTCCTTCAGCGTCACGGACTGGCTCTACGAGGACACCTTCTTGCCGGAAGTCGGAACGCAGATCGTGCAATCCGACCTCGGCCTGATCGCGAACGAAGGCAAACCCTCAACCGTTCACCGCGTGGCGTACGGCGTGAAGATGACGCGCCCGATCGCGCCGGTCGCCCTCAAGCTCTTCTTGCCGCTCGCGATCATCGTGCTGGTCTCGATCGTCGCGCTCTTCTTGCACCCGGACGTCATCGGGCCGCGCGCATCGATCGGCGTGACCGCCCTGCTCTCTTGCTTCGCGTTTCAGTTCACGGTCGCCAAGAACCTGCCCGACGTCTCGTACGTCACGCTCGCGGACCTCCTGTTCATCATCGCGTACGTCACGAGCGCATCCGCGCTGATCACCACCATCGTGACGTACGCCTTCTTCCGACGAGAGAAACCGCGCTGGTCCTCGCGTCTCGATCGAGCCGCCCAGGTTCTGCTCCCCGCGGCTTCCCTGCTCGCGGTCTTCACGGCGATTCCAGAACCACTGCTCGACCCACCGGAGCCTCCATCCGAATTCCCCGAGCTCCTGCGTCACGAGACGTCGCGCGACGTCATCCGAATCGGAACCACCCGGATGCCGAGCGCGCTGTCATCGCCGGTGTCGCGCGGAGCGGTCTGGTCGCTCATGCCTGGCCTGCGACGGGACGGTCGCGCGGAGCCGATCCCGGTGTTCGTGGAGCAGCGCCCCGCGGTCGACAACGACGCCCTCGCGTTCCCGGCGGGCGGCGAGCTGCAGGTCACGTGGAAGGTTCGCGAAGGGGTGAAGTGGTCGGACGGGCAGCCGATCGTCGCGCGGGACCTCTCGCTTCCCTACGAAGCGAGCCCCACTCCGCACGTCGTCAAGGTCGAGACCCCGGACGACAGAACGCTCATCATCACGTGGGATGGACGCGTCTCTGACGCGCTCGAGGCGCCGCACCCATGGCCCTCGCACGTCGTCGAGTCGATCTACGATGAAGGCGGCTACGACGCCGTCCGACAGTATCGCCGCGTGACCCCAGCGCCGACCCTAGGACCCTACGAGCTCATCGAGTGGGTCGATGATGACCATCTCGTGATGGCACCCAACCAGCACTTCCTCGGACCCGCCCCGAACATCGAACGGCTCGAGGTAAAATACTTCGACGACCGCGAGGCGCTGATCGCGTCGTTCCTCGCAGGCGAGGTCGATCTCACCTGGCCCAACAGCGTCACTTTGGAACAGGCGCGGCGGGTCGCAGAGACGCGACCGGAAGCGGCTCATATTCGAAGCTCAAACTTGCTCGTCCTCTTGATCCCGGATGTCGACAACAACCCGTGGCTCGCGCGACCGGACGTCCGCCGCGCGCTGGTGATGGCGATCGACCGAGAGCGCATCGCGCGCGAGCTCTACGGGGACGCCGGTCGTGTCGCGCATGGTCCCTTCATGGGCGAGGCGCCGCCCGAAGCTCCGCGCGTGCCATACGATCCGGCAGCCGCGCGGGCTTTTTTCGAGCGCATCGGCGCGGCGGGCGAGGTG
This sequence comes from uncultured bacterium, assembly GCA_938024995.1. GTDB lineage: Bacteria > Myxococcota_A > Polyangia > Polyangiales > Houyiibacteriaceae > CALJDU01. Next base: position 27,292 of record CALJDU010000034.1, on the reverse strand, counting down.
CTCCCGCTCTCCTCAAACGACTCGCCCGTCACACGCGTGATGATCGGGATCCTCAAAGAGAACCTCGAAGCGGTCGGTTGGCGCGTCGACCACCGAATCGTCGCGAGTGAAGCCCGCGTTCGTCGCGCGCGTGAGCACGGGGGCCTCCTCACGTACGTCGACGCGCTCCTCCCCACTGACGACCCCCGCGGTCTGTGGAACCTCCCGCTCGTGGACGGCGACTACCCCAGCGACCTGCGGACGAGCTCGTATACCGACGAGGTACACGCGATGATCGAACGCGAGCGTCACACGCTCTACCCGGAGCGACGGCGTGAGCTGCGACGCGCGATCGCGCTCAAGACAACTGAATCGACGCCTCGGATACCGCTCGTCTTCGCGGCGGAGCGCGTCTTGGTCGACCCCACCTTGAAAAACTGGGACCCCGGTCCGCGCACGTTTTTCGGTACCGGTGTGGACGAGTGGTTCTTCGAGTAACCGAGCGAAGACAAACCCACACGAACCACGCTTCTTCTCCCCAAGCCTTGCGCTTTGTCTCGACCGCCTCCATATTAGTTGTGCAACACAACTGTTTGCTTTCGCGACTATATTGGTTGGCAAGCAAATCAGTGTAAACACCCTAAAACCATGGAGAAATCATGAGCGAACAACCCACCTGCTGTGCCCCCACCTGCTGTCCCACCGAGACCAAGGCTCACGCTCAAACCAAGAACACGACCCACGAAGATGTCCGTTCGGCCTACGGAAAAATCGCCGCGTCCAATGGCGCCGGGTGCTGCGGCCCGTCCAGCGCGCACTTGGGCTACGCCAAAGAAGACCTCGCTGCGCTCCCGGACGGCGCGGACCTCGGGCTTGGCTGCGGCAACCCTGGCGCCTTCGCGACGCTCAAGTCGGGTGAGCGTGTGCTCGATCTCGGGTGTGGCGCCGGGATCGACGCCTTGCTCGCGGCCCGCGCGGTCGGCGAGACCGGGTTCGTGGTCGGCGTCGACATGACGCGGGAGATGCTCGCGAAGGCGCGGAAGAATGTCGTCAGCGCGGACATGTCGGATCGCGTCGACATTCGCGAAGGAAAGATCGAGGCGCTCCCGGTTCGCGACGGAGAGGTCGACGTCGTCATCTCCAACTGCGTGATCAACCTGAGCCCCGACAAGCAGACGGTGTTCCACGAAGCGTTCCGCGCGCTCGCCCCGGGGGGACGCCTCGCGGTCAGCGACATCCTCTTGACCGAGCCGCTCCCAGAGTCTGTTCAGAAGAGCGTCGCGGCGTGGGTCGGTTGCGTCGCGGGCGCGGAGCTCGCAGACGACTACCTCGGCGCCATCGAGGAGGCGGGCTTCGTGGACGTCGCCTTTACGCGAACGCTCGCGTCAGGTCTCCTCGAGATCGCGGAGCAGTCGAACGTCATTCCGGACCTCGACCTCCCCGAGGCGACACGGGCTCGCCTCCGCAAGAGCGTCTACAGCTACTCCATCACCGCGACGAAACCCTCCTGAGAATGACCGTGACCGAAGAGACGCAGATCAAGAACGCGGCGACCGAACTGGTGCAGCTTTGTCGATTGTTCACAGCGCTTGAGCGCGACGCGATTTGCTGCGGCGACGTGACGATCGCGCAGTGCACGACGCTTCAAGAGCTCCTGCCGGGAGCGCGCGACGTCTCTTCGCTCGCGACCTCTGCGCGCGTCAGTAAGAGCGCGATGACGCGCCTCCTCGACGGTCTCGTCAAGCGCGAGTTCGTCGTGCGCGGACGAGACGATGACGACCGAAGGCGCGTGATCGTGGCGCTCACGCCCACGGGTCGCGAGGAGGCGCTGCGCCTGCGCAAGGGAACCGAAGACGTGGTTCGCGCGGTGCTCACGCGGTTACCGGAAGACAAGCGCGCCGCCGCGATGGAGTCGCTCACGCTAATCGGGAGCGCTGTCGGCAGCTTGCTGAACAACGGCGTGACCTGCTGCTGAACGTGACGGGGATCCAATGGGGAGACGCACGATCCGCGTCGCATCGTCGTCCGCGAGAGTCTCCTCGAAGAGGATCAAGAGTTCACCATCGGTCTCGGTCACGCTCCCCGTGAACCACAAGGCGCCGCTCCCCGTCATTCTCAGCTCCGTCACCTCACCTTGCATCATCGCGTTCACGATGACTTCGCGACGGTAGTCCGTGCAGACCGTCTCTCCATGCCAGATGCCGCCGACGCGCGTTGTGTCCGTGCACTCCGTCTCGTCCCAGACCGCGGCTCGCTCATGCAGAACCGCGACGGGTCCGTACTGGCCATCCTCTGGAACGAGCTCGGGAGGAATTGCCGGAGGAGGAGGCGACGTCGGATAGCGATGTAAGTGTCTCTCCTCAGGGGCGTAGGGATCCTGGGTAGCGAGGCGGTACCAATACGACCCGGAGGGGTCGTCACGCGGAACCCAGCGGTTCCACTCGGTCACGGGATGTGTCCACTCTGGCTCCTCGTGGACTTCCTCCCACCCACGCGGTTCGCGGCACGCGAGGATGAGACCAGGGGGATGCGCTCGCGTGTCGAGACGCCAGCTCACGATACAAAGACGCGGACCGTCCGCGAGCTCGGCAACGACGAACGGACCGTTCCACCTCGCTGACCGGTCCACGGACCAGCCATCGTCGTTTCGACGAAAGACGGTGTCCTCGGTTTGCGCAAAGACGGTCCCCTCGAAGCTGGCGATTTGCCGCGTCCCGGCAGGCGCGGAAAAGCTCTCCAACTCGTCGACACGGGTCTGGCACGCGCTCAGCAACAAGAAGAGGGCCAAGGAGGTCACTTGAACCAAGACGGTCTTCGTCGATTTCATGTTTTCAAGCTAGCGCCGCCCTGAGCCCAAACCACTCGCGTTTCGGGGCGAGTCAGCGCCGCTCACGGATGAAGAACGGCTGTGTCAACACACCACCCCCTCGCGTTTTCGAGATGCTACCGGGGCGCGTCTACCGGGATCACGCCGCGGATCATCCCGAGGAGCACCGGTCGCAACTCCGCGGGCGTCGCGTCCCACTCCAGGTCCAAGATCCACGTCTGGAACACACCCATGACCCCGGCCACGAGTGCCTGCGCTTGGGTGAACGCTTCCGGTCCCTCGAGCGTCGCGGCGATGGCTTCCGCCACGCGTGCGCGCTCCCGAAGCACGCTGTCTTTCGCGCCGACGCGGAGCAGGTGAGGCATGAGTCGGTGGAGCATCGTTCGGCGGCTCCCGTAGGTCTCAAGGAGGTAGTCGACCACCGCGGTCGCCGGCTCGTCACCTTCTCGTTCCTGAATCCGCGCGATCACGTCATCGCACTCTCGACGCACGCGATCCGAGATCACGCTCTCGAGCACGTCGTCGCGACCACGGAAGTACTGATAGAGCGATCCGATGCTGACCCCGGCTCGCTTGGCGATGCCGCCCGCCGACGGATCTGTCCCGCGCTCGAAGAGCTGTTCGGTCGCCGCGAGAACCGCGCGCACCAGCTCTCGTGATCGAGCCTGACGTGGCTGCTTACGCATCGGTCGTTCGCGTCATGAACGAAGTCTATCCCGCCGCGCGTTCAGTTTCACGCGGCGGAAAACACGCGCTCGCGTCGCAATCGGCCGCGCTCATCGAACATCTTTTTGAACGTGTAAAAGGCGATGCCGACACAGCCGAGCGAGGTCGTCGCCAACAACATGAACATCACGACCATCTGGTACTTCACCGCGTCGACGGGATCGGCGCCGGCCAGGATCTGCCCCGTCATCATCCCCGGCAACGATACCAAGCCGACCACCATCGTCGCGTTCACGATCGGGATCATCCCGCGGCGCACCGAGTCGGCGAGCGCGTCGCGGGTCGCCTCCCAAGGCGAAGCTCCGAGCGAGAGCGCGAGCTCCACCTCGGGCGCGCGGACCGTTAGCCGTTCCAGAAACGAGTCCAGGCACAAGCTGATGCCCGTGAGCGTGTTCCCCAAGATCATCCCGAGGAGCGGCAACACATAGCGCGGGTCGTACCAAGGCTCCACGCGCACGACGATGTTGGAGACGAGGAGCGCGATGGTCACTCCGCTGATGCAAAGCGTGACGAACGAACCGAGGAACGCGCCGCGAAAGGTGCGGCTCGGTCGGTCGATCGCGGCCTTGGCCGCCGCGGTCACCATGATCGCCATCGCGCTGATCACGACCCAGGGCGTGTTGACCTCAAAGATCCACGCGAGGACGTAACCGACCAGGGCGAGCTGAATCGTTCCGCGCACCGTCGCCAAGACGAGGTCGTTCTCCAACCGAAGACGAAGCCCGACGCTCACGGTCCCCGCGAGGAAGACGAGCGTTCCCGCGAGCGCGATCTGCCACCAGGCGAGCGGGAGCGTGTTCACGCGGGGCTCACGTTGATCACACGAGAAGCCATGTCCCGCGCCCATGCAAGATCGTGGGAGACCAAGACCACCCCGCCCTCGAACGCCTCGACGCGGTCGGTCACCCGTCGCGCGCTCACTTCATCGAGGGCGCTGGTTGGTTCGTCGAGGAGCAAGAAGCACGGGTTCACCAAGAGCGCTCGCACCAGTTGAACGCGCTGTTGCTCACCGCCTGAGAGCGACGCCGCGTCGCGATCGAGCGAGATGTCCAGCCCGAGCGCGCTGAGCTCGGAGGTTGCCCGTGAACGGTCGAAGACCTCCGACGCGCTAGTGTAGAGGAAGCTCTGCGCGAGGTTGGTCTCAACGGTCCCGCTCCACATGATCGGCGCCTGTGACACGTACGTCACCGTTCTCCGAAACGACGGACGAGACGCAACGGGCGGGTCGAGCCGAACGTCGCCCTCGAACGGAACGAGATCGGCGAGCGCTCGCAACGCGGTCGACTTCCCGACGCCTGAGGGCCCGACCAGCGCGACGCGCTCCCCCATCGTCACTTCGAAGGTGAGCGGCGCGAACAGGCGCCGACCATCCATTGTGATCGCGAGCTGGTCGACCATGAGCTTCACCCGCTTCATATCCGCCGAAGCGGGTTGACGCGCAAGAGCGCGCGACGGAGTCTCCCGGCGATGAGTGACGTCAAGAAGGACAAGTCGTACTGGCGCTACACCAAGGTCGAGGAGCTCCTCGCGCTCCAGACAGGGTTCGAGGACGACGAGGCGGCGCTCGGGAACGACGAGGTGATGTTCATCGTCACGCACCAGATCGACGAGCTCTGGTTCAAGCTGGTGCTCCGGGAGCTGACCTCGATCCGCGATCTCTTCGCGCAGGAACACGTGCGTGAACAATCGCTCGCGAGCGCGGCGCGCGGTCTGCGCCGGGTATCGCTTCTCTTCGCGCAGATCGGGCAGCACTTCGCGCTCATGGAGACCATGACCACGCGCGACTACCTGGGCTTCCGCGACGGGCTCCGTCCGGCCAGCGGGTTCCAGTCCGCGCAGCTCCGCGAGATCGAGATATTGCTTGGCTTGGACGACGAGGACCGCATCCCGCTTGGCTACGAGTCGAGCTACCGCGACGCGTTGAAGCACAAAGATGGCAGCGCTTCTCCGGCGTCCAACCGCGTCGCGCGACGCCGCGCAGATCTCCCGACGCTTCGCGACGCGATCCAAGAGTGGCTGCACCGCGCGCCGATCCAGGGGAGCGTTCCCGGAGACCCCGACGACCACGAGAACGTCACGCGCTTCATCAACGACTACGTCGAGGCCGCGAGCAAAGCGAGTCGACTCGCGGGGGCGGACGCGATGCGCAAAGCGTTGACCGAGGCCGACAGCGCGCGCCTCGAGGCGCGATACGAAAAAGAGCGCGAGTCCATCCGCCGCTTCTTGCTCGCGCATGACGAACCGGAAGAGCGCCGCGCCCGAAAGAGCCGTATCCGCGCGGCCACCGTCTTTATCGAGAGCTACCGCGAGCTGCCGCTGCTCGCCTGGCCGCGCGAGATCGTCGACCGGGTGATCGAGATGGAGCAGTCGATGCTCATCTTCCGGCAGCGCCACGCGCGGATGGTGGAGCGGGTGATCGGGCGACGCGTCGGAACGGGCGGAAGCGCGGGCGTGGAGTATCTCGACAACACCGCCCTCGCCTATCGTGTGTTCAAAGACATTTGGGCGGTTCGCTCGATCCTTCTGCGAGAAGACGCGCTCCCCTCGGTGCGCGAACCCGAGCGGTACGCGCTCACGGTCTCGCATCTCCCGCCTCCGTGAACTCACGATCGAGCGACCATGAGCGCCGAGCGCGGTGCGGACCTCGTGATACGTTCGCGCCGGACTCGCGCTTATGAACTACAAACAATTCGTTCCGACTTATCGCCGCCGTATCCAGTTCGTCGGTGGGCACCTCGACCAGCTGCTCAAGGAAAAGGGGCGCGCGAAGAACGCGCTTCACCTCGGGTGCGGCGAGGGCGACCTCGACCACTACTTCTCCCGTTACGTCGAGTCGATGGTCTCGGTCGACATCAACGCCTCTGACGTCGACTTCGCGCGGACGCTGAACCACGACATCCCGAACGTGACGTTCCAGGTCGACAACGCCTGCGCGCTCTCCTTCGAAGACGACGCCTTCGATCTCGTCATCTGCCTCGAGACGATCGAGCACGTGACCGACCACCGCCTCATGATGGCGGAGCTGGCTCGGGTGTGCGCGCCCGGGGCCACGCTCATCTTGTCGTTCCCGAGCGCGAACTTCCCGGTCACCTACGATCCCATCAACCGCCTGCTCGGGCGCGGGAAAAGGCTCATCTCCGCCGGCGCCTACGGCTTTGGTCATGACTGGCTCCCGGACCCCGCCGACATCCGCGCGGACATGATCCAGCGCGGGTTTGAGATCACCGCAGACGAGACGCTCTCCGGTCCGGTCGTCGGGCTGATCGAGTGCTACGTGCCCGGGCTTCTGCAGAGTCGCCTCAAGCACAACGCGGCGAATGTGGATGACCAAGATCCGGGACAGAGCACCCCTCGCCGGCTTCGACCCGATCGCTCGGTGCCGAAGTTCGTCTGGGCGGTCGATGTCCTCAACGCCGTGGACCAACGCCTCACCGGCCGATACTCGGTCGGCGTGGGGCAGTGCTATCGCAAGCGAGCGTAACCCGCTCGCGCCGATCGCTCACCCGCGCGCGGTGTGTTACGCCCGTTCCATGAAGCGGCCTTTGCTCACGATCGTGTTCCTCGCGCTGGTCGGTTGCACGAGCGCGCCTGAACCGACCGAAGACGTTTTTGTCGACGTCGCGGGCAAAGCAGACGGCGACGGGTTCTTCGACGAAGGCGACCCCTTCACCGTCACGTTCGACGGGGAGGACGAGCTCCTGGTGGAAGGCCGAGGTCGGCGCGCGCGCTATCGCGACGTGGAGGTGACCGCCTACTCGGCTGGCGTCCGCGTGCGGCTCGACCGCGGCGACACGCTCGCCGGGATGCGGAGCTTCTGGCTCTTGGTCGACGACATCGACGAGGTCCGCCGCCACGAGCGGATCTACGCCGCCGCGGATGTCGTCGCTCCACGCGCGACCGCCGTGCAGTTCTTTCGCGAAGACACGGCGGGCCCCGAGACCGTCCTTTACGAGCATATTGGAGACCGGTTCACCCAGCGTCACTTTGACGTGGACGCGGACCTGGAGCCCGACGGCGTCGTGCTGCCGCTCGCGCGCTACGCAGAGTACGGTCGCCGCGGCCTCGACTACGCGCTCGCGCTGAAGCGGACCGCGCGTTTCCTCGCTGCGTCTCGCGCGGTCCCGATCGAGTCGTACACGTGGGTCCTGACCGCGAGCGGTCGCGTTCCCGTTCCGAACAAGGTGAGCGAGACGACGCCGCCGGATCTCCTCGCCGCGCTCTCGCTGCCGAACATCCACGCGCGCTACGTCGACACCCTCGAAGACCTGACGACATGCCTGCGCGATCCTGCCTGCGGTGATGACGACGCGAGGGCGGCCGAGCTGCAGTACCAGGTGGACCGCGAGCGCGCGGGTGACGCGGCGACCGGAGATGACGCCTACCTCTCGCTTGAACCGAACGACGATCAGCTCACCGTCCGTTTTCGGAACGTGTACGCGGCGCCCTTCCCGATCGTGGAATCGGTCGTCGCCGACATCCTGGTCGCTGGAGCCTCGGCGGATTCCGTGGAGCTTCGTTTCGACGACGCGCTCGACCTCTTCGTCGGCGAACTCGCGCTGCCTGACGAGGTCTTCACGCTCCGCTACGGGATCACCGACATCGATGGCGAGTACACCGAAGAACAGATCGACGATGTGGACCCTTCCGCGCTCGACCAGCTCATCGCCGTCGACACCTTCCGCCTCCCGGTCGGGGAGCCGTCCGGGCTGTCCATCGACCCGGACGGAATGCTCTTCGTCGTGGGCGACGAGTCCGACGACCTCTACGTCGTGAACGCCGAAGGCGAAGGAGAGTCCACCCTCGACCTCGACGTCCGCGGCATGGAAGGCATCGCGTACGACTCCATGCGAGACCGGATCTTGGTGGTGGACGAAGATCGCGGTGCGCTCCTGGAGTACGACCCCAACGGTCCAGAGCAAACCGGCAGCCGGCGTTTCGACTGGGCCGAGGGTATGGCCGGTCTCGAAGGACTGACCATCGACGGGGCCGGTTCCATCGTGTTCGTGAAGGAACGTGACCCGGCGATCATCGCGTGGCTTGAGGAAAACGGCGACGACCCAGAAGCCTTGTCCGGTAACGTCGAACAAGAAGAGATCGACTTCGCTGACGATCTCTCCGCCGTGGCCTACAACGCGGCCGACGGACGCCTCTACGTCCTGAGCGACCAGGAGCAGCGGCTCTTTCGCTTGGCGCGTGACGAGGTCCGCCCCACCGCGTCGTGGGAGATCCCGGTGGAGAAACCCGAGGGCCTGACGTTCTACGAAGACCGCGTCTACATCGTCGATGACGCGCGCGGCGAGCTCCACGTCTTCGAGCTCGGCTCCATCTAGCAAGGCGAGAGGAACGGCTCGCTTTCGCTCGTCGCTTCGCTTCGCGCTACCCTCTCGGCATGCGCTCTCTTCACTTATCCCTCTTCTCCGCTTTCCTCCTCGTCGCCGCTTGCAACTGCGATGACGAATGCATCGCCGAGCCCTGCGATGAACCGGGTGACGTCGGCACGGACGTCTCGGGAGACACCGGTCGCGACGCTGGGGACACGGGGGGCGACACCGCGTCTGGCGACACCGGCGGCGATGGGTCGTGCGAGCGCAACGCCGACTGCCCGAGCGGCGCTTGCGCCGGAGGCACCTGCGTCACGCCGCGCGGATCGTGTACCGGAGACGAAGAGTGTGCAGGGGACAGCTACTGCTGCGGAGTCGGGTGCGTCGCGGACGGTGATGACGCCTTCTGTGTCGGCTATGGCGAAGGTCCACGCGGCGACGTCAACACCGAGTGCTCGGGCGCGATCGCGGTGGGCCTCTTCGAGCCGGACATCCAGTGCGAGTGGGTCGCGCCTCCGGAAGGTGACCCCTACCCCGACCACGTTCAGGTCCTCACGACGCCGCTCGTCGCCGACCTTGGGAACCGTCCGATGACCGACCCCGATGCCCTGACGCCGGGCGAGATTTTGATCATCACCTACAACAACACCGACGGCGGCGGCAACGCGGCGCGCGGTGACGACCCGAACTCCTTCGGCGTGCTCCGGGTTCTCAACGGACAGACCTGTGAGCAGCTCGAGAGCATCGCGTTCCCTGAGCACCCGCTCATCGGCGCGGCCACGCCCGCGATTGGAGATCTCGACGGCGACGGCACACCCGAGATCGTCGCGCTCACCGCGCAGACCGGCTTGGTGGCCTTCAAGTGGAACGCAGAGAGCGAGTCGCACGAATTCTTCTGGGTCGCGAGCGGGGTCGGTGTCACCGGTCAATACCGCTGGGACGGGCTCTCGATTCACGACCTCGACGACGACGGAAACCCAGAAGTGATCTCGGAGACCGAGGTTTACGACGGACGCACCGGCGTTCGCGTGAACACCGGGCAGGTCATCGCGGGACCGCGAAACAGCAGCACCGGCGCGCACTCCGTGATCGCCGATGTCGACGGCGACGGCACCCCCAACTTGGTCGTCGATGACGTCTACGTCTGGGACACCACGACGCGTCGATGGGAGCTCAGCCACCCCGGCCCGGGCCTCGCGCCGCAGCATCACGCGGTCGCTGACTTCGGCACCCCCGCGGCGGGTGGCTTTGACGCGACCGCGCTCGACGGAATTGCGGAGCTGGTCACCGTCACCCGCGGCATCGTTCGTGTGCTCACGCTCGCGGGCGACGTCGTTTTGGAAGGAACGATTCCGGGAGGCGGCCAAGGCGGCCCGCCCACGGTCGGCGACTTTGACAACGACGGCTTCCCCGAGGTCGCCTCTGCGGGCGCCGTGAACTACGCGGTCTTTGATATCGACTGCATGACCGCCGGCGCGCCGGGTTGCGAAGCTCTCGGGCTCCGCTGGTCCCAAGCGTCGCAAGACTCCTCCTCGAACCGGACCGGGTCCTCCATCTTTGACTTCGAAGGCGACGGGCAAGCCGAGGCGGTCTACGCGGACGAGTGCTTCAACCGCATCTACAACGGACTGACCGGCGACGTCCTCTACTCCGCGTTCCGGACGTCCTGCACGTGGTACGAGAACCCGGTCGTCGCTGATCCGGATCGCGACGAGAACACGGAGATCCTCGTCGGCAGCAACGCCAACTGCAACATCCGCTGCCCGCTCATCGATCCCATCCACCCCGGAACGCGCTGCGAAGACGGCGACGACTGTGGGTCCGGAACGTGTGACGGAGGCTTCTGCCGCTGCGCAACCGACGACGAGTGCGGCGACGGCAACACCTGCGCAGATCCGCTCCCGGGCACCGCCGGCAGCGGCCAGGTCTGCCGCGCGATCCATCCGGAAGGGGAGACGCAGGTCGGGCTGCGCGTGCTCCGCGACTCTCTCGACCGCTGGGTCTCGTCGCGATCGATGTGGAACCAGCACAGCTACTCGATCACGAACGTCAACGACGACGGCACCATCCCGCGCACCAGCGAGTGGCTCCAAAACCACACGAGCGATGGCCTCAACAACTACCGCCAGAACGCGCAGGGCGAGCGCGGGACGACCGACCTCCCCGACATCACCGGTCGCCTCAACGACGACGTCTGCAGCATGGAGGGCGGCGCGACGCGTCTCATCTCCACGGTCTGCAACCGAGGCGGACGCGCGGTCGGGGCCGCGCTCCCGGCGACCTTCTACTTGGGCGACCCCAGCGAAGGTCGCGTGCTCTGCACATCGTTCACGCCCGGCCCTGTTCCCGTGGGCGGATGCCTGGAGGTGAGCTGTGAGCTGATGGAAGACATCGAAGACGCCGACATCCACGTTCGCGTGAACGACGACGGCGAAGGCGGCGCGACCACCGTCGAGTGCGAGAGCGGCAACAACGGCGACCAGATCCGGGTCGAGCGCTGCAGCGTGATTATCTAGATCGCGTTCACCTTAAACTGATTGATGATCGCGGTTCCGGAGCGTGCACGCGGTCTAGATCGCGTTCACCTTAAACTGATCGCGGTCCCGGGGCGCCGAGGTCGGTGCCGGCAAGTCAGAGGACTTCGCAAAGCATATTCTTGGAGGGGCTGTCCGCCCCTCCCTCCAAATAAGTAAATGATTTGGAGCCTCCCTCCCATGTTCGCTCCGCTCTGCGCTCCTTCGTCGCTTTCCAATATTCAAGACGCGGCGGTGCCGAGATCGGCGTCCCGGGGCCGAGGGCGATCAGTTTAAGGTGCACGCGGTCTAGTCGTCATCTTCGTCGGCCTGGAGCTCGACTTTGATCTCGAGGCTGCCGCGCTTCCGCTGAAGTGACACTTCCGAGTTGTGACCGATCCATTGATCGTCACCTTGCGCGGAGAGTGTGGCGTCCAACTGCCCGCGAAGCGTCTCGAGAAACGGCTCGAGCTCCTTCTTGGGTCCCTTGGCCGTCGCTGTCAGGTAGTAAAGCGGTTCGGCCCCCGGCGTGTCCGACTCCGCATAGGCGTCAAAGTAGTACGCCACCTTCACGCGGACTCCTCCGTCCTCCGCACCGCAAACGAGCGCGGGGCACGGGTAGTTCGGAACGTCCTCTTCGGAAACGTCGGCCCATCGCGCGCGCTCTCGCTCTTTGACGTCGGCCCGCGTGAGCCCAAGCGGAAGGCCGCGAAACCCGTTGTCCTCCCAGAAGAGGCAGCTTGTCCATGAGTGAGTCAAAACGCGACCTCAAGATACTGGTCGACCGCGACGTCCGCCAGCACGCGAGTCTCACCAGAGATCAACGTCACGGTCACCTCATCGATCACCGTCGCGTCCGCGAGCCCGAAGTGCGCGTGACCGGCGTGGTTGCCCAAGAAGCCGCAGCCCAGCCCGTGCATCCGCATCAGGGTTCGTCCCCCCGCGGTCACCTCGACCCGCGCACCTCGGACGCCGGCCCCGGTCGGCGACACCACGAGCCAATGCCCCGCGGCGCTGTCGTTACGGTACAGGCTCGGGCGATCGCCGTAGTTCGTGATGAGCACGTCCAGGTCTCCATCGCGATCGTAGTCAAACGTGACGATGCCTCGGCCGATCTTCCGTTCCGCGATCCCGAGCGCTTCGCCCCGCTCCGTGAAGCGCCCTCCATCGTTCTCATAGAAGCGCACCGCCTCGCCGAGGAAGTTGCGCGGCCCAACGATAAAATCGACGCCGTTCGTCGCGATCAAGTCGAGGTCCCCATCGTGATCGTAGTCAAAGAGCGATGTGCCCCATCCCCATCCCGAGTCGACCACCCCGGCTTCCTCGGCCACGTCGACAAAGCGCCGACCGCCTTCGTTTCGGTAGAGCCGGTTGCCGGTCGAGCCCCAGTCACACGGCGCGGCCGGGGAGCACCGAGCATCGAAGATCGAGGTCACGAACCAGTCGAGGTCTCCGTCTCCGTCGAAGTCACCGAAGGTGCTCCCCATCGCGTTCTCCGCGGTGCCCACCCCCGCGCTCGTGGTGCCGTCGAGGAAGGTTCCGTCACCGTTGCTGTAGAAGAGCGCGCTGGTCCCGAAGTCAGAAGCGAAAGCGATGTCGATCGATCCGTCGCGATCAAGGTCGACGAACTCGGGCGTGAAGCCCCACACCCCCGGGCGAACGCGGTCCTCCATCTCGACCCCCGCCGCCGTCGTGCGGTCGTCGAAGTAGCCAGGCTGCGCGGGGCCGCGGTTGATCAGCAAGCGCTGGTGCGTTCCCGTTCTCGACGCGTGAGCGTCTCGCCACTCCGTGGTCATGAGGTCCGCGTAGCCGTCTCCGCTCACGTCGCCCAAGCAGAGCGACATCATCAAGTGCTGCGCGCCGTCGTTGAGCGCGGCCCCCCGAAGCGCGCCTTCCTCGGAGAAGCGTCCGCCTTCATTGATGAAGAGGCGAACCTCGCGCTCTCCGACGCTCCCGACCGCGAGGTCGAGATCGCCGTCACCGTCCACGTCACCAAACGCCGCCCCGCTGCTGAGCGTCTCGTCGTCGGGCAACCCAAGCTCGAGATGCGCCTCGCGGAAGACGCCGCCCTCGTTGAGGAAGAGGAGATCGGCCGCGTCCATGCGCGTCGCGTAGACGTCGTCGAATCCGTTCCCGTCGACATCGCCGACCGCGACCCCGCCGCTCAAGGTCACCGCGCCGCAGAAGACGCTCTCGTCGAGGTAACAAGGGGCCGGCGCGGACTCGTCCCAGTGGAGCCAATCAAGCCCGACCGCGACGCGGGTGAAGGGGCCTTCCGGGAAGCCGGCATCGTTGGTGTCGGCCGCGGTGTCGTCGGGGCTGTCCGGGAGCACATCCGCTTGCGCGTCAGCGACGTCTCCCTCGGTGTCACGCGACACGTCGGTCGCGACATCGCGCCCGGTGTCCGCGCTCGCGTCGGTCCCCGCGTCGTCATCTCCGCACGCGATCAAGGTGAGCGAGGCGGCGGTGGTTCCGAGCAGGAAGACCCAGGAGACCGCGACGAGAAGTGGGGAACGGACGCGCATTCGGAGATCCTCGCTCACCCGACGCCCGTCGTCACGTCGGATGACGTACACTGCGGCCGCCGTGAGCCAGTTCCGTATCTTCATGCAGTGGGGCCCGACGAAACCGTACCTCCCGGAGCGCGATCCCGAGATGCCGATCGGGGAGCCCTTCGCGAGCCGCGCGGACGCCGAGCGCTTCCTCAAAGAGAACCCGGTGCGCGAGCTGGGGCGGAGCGGGTACTACCTCACGGTGACCATCCGTGAAGTGGGCTCGTGAGGTGACGCGATGAACATCCAGATCTTCGGGACGAAGAAGTGCAAAGAGACGCGCAAAGCGCAGCGCTGGTTCAAGGAGCGCGGGATCCGCTTTCAGTTCGTCGACGTGACGCAAAAGGGGCTGAGCAAGGGCGAACTGCGGAGCGTCGCGGCCAGCGTCGGCGGCATCGACAAGCTCTTGGACACGGACGGGAAGCGCTACGTCGACAAGGGTCTCAAATACGCGGCGCCGACCGGCCCGCGGATCGAAGAGCTGCTCTTTGACGATCCCTTGCTGCTTCGAACACCCATCGTCCGTGACGGGAAGCGCGCGACCCTCGGGGCCGACATCGCCACGTTCAAGAGCTGGCTCTAGCTCAGCCTACGAAGGAGCTCAGCCTACGAAGGGACTTCAGGGCAGGCGTTCGAAGGTGAACATGATCGTGCCCATCCGAAGCTGAACCTGATCCGCGGTCGCGGTGTACTCGGTCATGAGCGGCGGCGCGGCTTCGGGACACGTCTTGGTGCGCGTCAGCTGGTTGCCGCTCACGCCATACGCGAACGACTCTGGCGTCGCTGCCCCTGGACCCGAGAGCGTGAGCTGGTCGAGCACGTGAACGCGCGACGAGGTGAACTCCCAGGTGCCGCGGTAGCTCCCGGTGAGCGCGCTGGTCACGTCGACCGCCACCGCGCGATAAACGCCTTCGCGAATTGACCCGCCGGTCATCGTGGGCAAAGAGGCGACCCGCGTGAACGCGACCTCGTCGCCCATGAGCATCAGCGCGTTACACTCCCCTCCTGCGTCCGCCGCATCGGTTCCGGCGTCGGTCGCTGCATCGGTCGCTGCATCGGTCGCAGCATCGGTCGCGGCATCGGTCGCAGCATCGGTCGCGGCATCGGTCGCTGCATCCGTCCCCGAATCGGCTGCGTCGGTCCCCACATCGGTCAACGCATCAGGTGACGCATCCGCGCCCGCGTCTGTCTCCACGTCAGCGTCGGCCGCGGCGTCCACCCCCGCATCGGTTTCCGCGTCCGCCCCGACGTCTTCCGCGCCGGTGTCGACCGCAGCATCGGGACCGTCCGGTGAAGCGTCCGTCCCGGTGTCGTCGTCACCGCATCCGCACACAAGAGCCAAGAGGAGAATCAAGAGTCGGGTCACGGCGCGCAAGATGACCTGGATCGCGGCGAGCGCAAGTGGGCTTCTCCGTCAGCGGGCCGGCCGTGAATCGTCACAAAACGGATCAGGCGCGAGACTTACAAGAGGCGATCGGGCTTGCGAGAATTCACGTATGCACTGCCGAATCTGCCACACCGCCACGCTGATGATTCACGGACGCCCGACGTGCGTTCAGAGCCGCTGTCCGATGTACGGGCTTCATCAGACGCAAGCGCGCCAAGAAGAGTCACGACCGGCTCGCGTCGTCATCGCCTCGGTCGCGAGCAAAGACACCGGTCGCTCCCGCGGCCGCGAGTAAGAAATATCGTTTCCGCACAGGCGCTCAAGCGCGGGTTCCGGAGCGAAGCGGAGAACTCGCGGCGATGGTGCCGCAGGTGCGGAAACAAAGAATATTGGAAGCGACGAAGGAGCGCAGAGCGGAGCGAACATGGGAGGGAGGCTCCAAATCATTTACTTATTTGGAGGGAGGGGCGGACAGCCCCTCCAGAGAATATTCGCGAAGCGAATCCGACTAGGCGTCGATCGCGTCGTTCTCGATCACGTCTTCGTCACGCGGAGGCGCGATGGGCAGCTGACTCGGTCGTCCCGGATCCAGGCCCGCGCCGATGATGTCGTGAAGCGGGGTCGCTTGCGAGGGGCCAAGCGGAATCTCGGGCGGCGGGTCGGTCGTGCGGGTCGTGGGGACCGGCGCGCGCAGATCGCCGAACCACTCGAAGAAGTTCAACATCTCCCGCTTCCGCTCAGGCTCAAGGTAGTCGAAGTTCACGCCGCGATCGCTGATCTCCCAGAACTCGCTGGACGTCACGCCGAGGAACTCATCCCGAATGGACGCGAGACGTTCACGTCGCTCGCCCGCCATGTCGCGGTACACCTCCCGCGCGAGCGCTTCATCGCCGCGGAGCAGGTAGTACGTCGCGAGCTTGACCTGCGCCTTTCGCACTCCCCGGAGACTGTTCTCCTGGACCTCGGTCTCGCTCTCCTTATCGACCTGCAAAAAGATGTGGAGCAGCTCTCGGCCCGCCGGGCTCTCTTCGTCGAACGCGATCTCGTTGAGCGCGCAGAGGTCGTAGGCCACGGTCTCGAGGATGAACGGCAGCTTCGAGTTAAAAGAGACCAACCCGTAGTATTTGAAGTAGCGCGCGACCTCGATCGCGCGCTCGCCGCCGCCGACGTGCAGGGCAGACTCGGCGAGGAGCCGGTACTGGTGAAGCACGTTGTACGCAGTGCGAACGTCGCGCGCGTTGATGGTCGCGCGAAGGTATGTATTGAAGAACTTCACGACGAGATCAAAGAGCTCACCGTTGTCGACCTCGAGCGCCTTCTCGCCGATGTGGCGCGTGTTGATGGCGATCAGGTAGTTGATGTCGCGCATCTTGTTGAGCGCTTCGCTGTAGATGGTCTGGTACTTGCGCATGACCTTCATCTCGAACCAGATGCGGCGCGCGCTCACGGCGCTCAAGACCTCGGAAGACATCGACACGAAGTCCGGGTTATGCGCGAGCGGCCCTTCGACCTTGAACCACTCGTCAGGGAGCGCAGCGCGTAACGCCTGATAGTCGAGCACCATGTCGCGCAAGGCGTCGACGCTAGCCATCGAGACGCCCTTGTCCTTGTGTTCCATCGCGTTCATACCGACGTCGGCGAGCTGCTCCACGCCGCGTACCGCCTCGCGCTGCCGCTCGACGACCTGGCGCCGCCCTCTGCCGACCGCGCGCACCGTGTGCTCGCGAATCCGCGCCACGATCTGGATCGGGTTGAGGAACTCGAAGACGAACGCGAAGTACGGCAAGAGCAAGATGAGGCAGAAGGCCAGCATCCCCATCGCGACCGCGTGGCCGATGTAGGGGATCTCCTCCACCTCGCGATGAAACGTGAGGCCGACCAAGAGCGACTGGAGCGCGGTCACGACGAAGAACCCGCTGACCGCGAAGTTGATCGGCTCGCGTACGAAGAGCTCCGTGATCCGGTGCGTGTAGCGGTTCGAGGCGAGCTCCACGATGATCGCGACGACCGTGATCGCGATCCCGAGGATCGCGGCGACGACCTCTCCGGCGTTGCCGATCGTGTCCGCGAGCGCTTGCGTATCCGGATCCCAGACATCGCGGAGCGCTTTCCCGAGCCCGGTGTAGTTGTCGATCCAGAACGTCAGCCCGAAGACCGCGAGCGCGAGCCCAACGAGAATCGAAAACGGGAAGAGCCAGGTCTTGAGCGACGATCGCGTCACGGGAACAGAGTACCTCGCGAACCGAAAGAGGGCATGGTCGACGCGCCCGACCACTTTGGTGCACACTTCCGGGCTCATGTACCCGCGTGTTGACTGGTGGCTGACTGCGCTCCTCTGCTTCTGTGTTCAGACGGCCGGGGGGAGCCTCGCGCTCGCTCAAGACTCCGCGCCGCCCGAGGTCCCCGACGTGCCTCAGTTCGCGCCCGAGCCAGAGCTTGAGCTGCGCGATGACGAAGAGGCGGTCCGCGAGATCGAGACCCGCTGGGTACTCGGCATCGGCGTCTCGGTTCTCGGCGAGGCGCGCTCCAATGACACCTTTCCCTTGCTCCTCGAGGACCGCGGGTTTGAGCGACGAGGCCTTGTCGGCGGATTCGAAATCGGGGCGCGTAAGCGGCTCAAGAACGCGCCCGCCCTCTCCTTCGGCGCGCGCCTCGACGCCAGAACGCGACGGCTCCCCGGTCGCACTTCGTACGCGTACGTTTTCGCGCCCGGCGCCCTCTTCGTCGGGGACCTGCGCGCGACGACCCGCAACGGCTTTCAGGTCCACGGCAACATCGGTGTGGGAACGAGCATCGCGCTGGTGCGAATCAATGGCCGCGGCGCGACGCACCTGACGCCGCGTGTTCACGTCGGCGTCGGCGCCGCGTTCCCAGTCAGTCGCCGGCTCCGGATCTCGTTACGGCTCTCGTGGGAACTGAACCGCGTGTTCGGCATGGCGAACAGCACCACGCTCTCGCTCGGCGGCTTTGGGCTCACCTTCGGAATCGAGGTCGCGGAATGAACGCGCTCACCCACTCGCGCCTCGCTGTCGCGATCTCCTTGTTCTGCGTGGCCGGCTGCGGCGGAGGGGACTTCGCGCCGCGGATCCTCTTCGAGGACTTTGAGACCCTCTGCGACGGTGTCCCCTGCGGCTGGACCCTCACCGACGGCGACCCCGCGAACGTAGAGTACGTAGAGACCATCCATCCTGGCGTCCACGGCTTCGCGCTCTCGGAAGAGACAACCCTCAACGGTCCTGGCGGCGAGGTCATTCCCTTCGCGGGTCTCGCGTTCGGGTCACTGCAAGCCGAGGTCTCTGTTCGATGTGATGACCCCGACGCCCGATTGATCATCCGCGCGCTCGGGGAGTCTTCGGCCCGCACAGCCCCCGAGCTCTTCGAAGGTGAGACGTTCGGTTCAGATGCGTGGGGCCGCTACCGCATCTCGCTCGTGGGCTCGCGCGGAGTCGACGCACCGATCAGTGGCATGGACTTCCAGATCTTGAGCCTCGCGCTCGCGAAACGCGGTCCGGGTACCTGCGTCATCGACACGCTCGAGATCGACGATCTCGGCTCCTTCTAACGACTTGGTGACGCGCGACGCGCCGGACTGAGCGGGAGATCCGAGCAGCCGCATCACCCCGGCGTCCCGACGTGCCGTTCGGGGTCGATTTGTGTATGTTGCGACCTCCACTTGGAGATATCGATGCGGACGACCCTCACAATCCTCGCCACCCTCTCTTTGCTCGTCGCCGGACTGTCCGGTTGTGGCGGCGCGTCGGCGACCCAACTCGAGGTACTCGACACGGCCTCCGCGGACCTCCGCTGCGAGCGAGACGAGCTGGCCTTCAGCGAAGACCGCCCCCACCGAAAGCGCGTGGACGGTTGTGGACGCACCCAGGCCTACGTCCGCCACTGCGGTGTCGCGACCCGCGCCGGTGCTGACTTCACGGGCGCAGGCTACGGCCAGCGCAACTGTCGCTGGGTCGCGATCCCTGAAGACCTCACCGACAACGACGGCTGAAGAGGAACGCTCGACCGAGCGCGCTACGTTCCAGATCGAAGAATCCGCAACGCGTCCAAGAGCGCGTTGTTCTCGTCGGGTCGCCCCACCGTGATGCGAAGGTGACCCGCGAGCCTCGGATTGTTTGCGAAGACCCGTACCCCGATCCCGATCTCGCGAAGCTCTGCGGCGAGCTTTTCTGCGTCTCCCTGGGTATCGACCAAAAGGAAGTTCGCCTCTGAGGGAAAGACACGGTGACCCAACGCGGAGAGCTCGCTTGAGAGGCGCGCTCGTTCCGTTTTCACTTTCGTGACCCACTCGTCGATAAGCGGCGAGAACTCGTTCAGCGCAACCGTGGCCGCCTCGATCGTCATCGCGTTGAGGTTGTAAGGCTGCCGGACCTTGTCGAGCTCCTGGGCGAGCGCGGGAGCGGCGCGCAGCCAACCCAACCGAAGACCCGCGAACCCGACCTTGGAGAGCGTCCCCATCAGCGCGACGTTCTCGCGACCAAAGAGGCCCGTGCGCTGATCGGCGAACCCGGCGTACGCCTCGTCGATGACGTGCAGGGTCTCGGGCGCGCCGTCGATCAGCTCCGCGAGCGCTTCATCGGGGAAGCGGTTGCCCGTCGGGTTGTTGGGCGAGGCGTAGAACGCGAGCGCCGCCCCGCCGAGCGCGTCGCGGGTCGCGTCCAGGTCCAACGTGAACTCGTCCGCGAGCGGAACCGCTCGAACCTCGAGCTCGCGAACGCGAGACGACATTCCGTACATGACAAACGACGGTGAGGGGAACACGACCGCGCCCGACGACAGCGCCGTCAAGAGCATCGCGATCACCTCGTCGGATCCACACCCGAGCACGAACTCATCGGGGTGCCCCCCTTCTCGCTCCGCGATGGCCTCGCGAAGCGCCGACGCGCGTCCGTCCGGGTAGCGATGAAGATCAAGCGCCGCGACCGCCGCGGCTATGTGGAGACGCGCGTCTTCGGGAAGCGGCCAAGGGCTCTCGTTCGCGTCCAGCTTGATCGGCGGCGGCGCGCCGTGCGCAGAGTAGGCGCGCATCGAAGCGAGGCTCTCGCGCCACCAGCGCGTCATGTAAGGCGGTCGCGATGTCGTCATCGCGCGGACAGTACCATCGGGAAGAACCCGCGCAGCCGCGCAGGAGCTGCAAACCGCCTCGGATCAGACATGCCTTCGCGTCTCGAAAACGAGGTCCGAAACGCCGAAGGAGGCTGCGAAGTGGTCCGCCGCCTGTTGAGCGCACGCTTCACTAGACGGGCTCTCCCCCCGTTCCGCCAGCACGCTCGTCACGCCCTTGCCGACCAGTCCGCATGGCACGATCAGCTTGAAGTGGTCGAGGTTGGGCCGGAGGTTGAACGCGAGGCCGTGCATGGTGACCCAGCGGCTGATGCGAACACCCACCGCGCCGATCTTGCGAGGCCGCGTTTCGGGTTCCACCCAGGTCCCGTTGAAGCCATCGAAGCGCTCCGCCGTGATCCCGAAGCCGGCGGCGAGACGGATCATCGTTTCCTCAAGCACCTGAACGTACTTACGCACATCGCGACGGTCGGGCTTGAGGTCGACGATGGGGTACATCACGAGCTGACCGGGGCCGTGGTACGTGACGTCGCCGCCGCGCCCGACCGCCTCCACGCTGACGCCCTCCGCGGCGAGGGTCTCCTCGCTCGCGACGATGTTGGCGGGCTTGGCGGCGCGACCCAACGTGATCACGGCCGGGTGCTCCAGGAGCAACACCGTGTCCGTAATCACGTCTCGCGTTCGCTCTTCGACGAGACGTTTCTGAAGCGCGTGCGCCTCCTGATAGTCGACCTGGCCGAGCCAGACCGCGCGGAGCGGGCCGCGCGTCACTGACTTCAGATCAAACACGCGGTCGCCACCCAGCGCTACTTCCGGTTCATGATGTGAACCGCTTCGCCGAGCGCGTGCTTGAACGACTCCATCACGCCTTCGCCGAGGGTCGGGTGTGGGTGAATCGTCAGCGCCACGTCTTCCGCGAACGCGCACATCTCGAGCGCGAGCGCGCTCTCGCTGATCAAGTCGCTGGCCTCCGGGCCGACGATGCCGACACCCAAGAGCTGGTGATCGTTCGCGTCGATGATGGTCTTGATGAAGCCATCCGTCTCGCTCACCGCCATCGCGCGTCCAGACGCGGCGAACGGGAACTTGCCGATCTTCACCTTCAGTCCCTGGGCCTTGGCCTCGGTCTCGGTCAGACCGACGGTCGCGATTTCGGGATCGGTGAAGATCGCCGCGGGCATCCCGCGCCAGTCTCGCGCTGCCTTGTGACCCGCGATGACCTCCGCCGCGATCTCGCCTTCCTTCGACGCCTTGTGCGCGAGGTAGGGAAAGCCGGTGACGTCGCCGATCGCGTAGATCCCGTCGACGTTGGTCTTGAACTGATCGTTGACCTCGATGTGGCCGCGACCGTCGAGCTTCACGCCGACCTCTTCGAGACCGAGCCCCTTGGAGTTGGGCCGGAAGCCGACCGCCACGAGGACCTTGTCCGCGGGAGGAAGCGCGATCTTCTCGCCGCTCGGCGTCTCGACGGTGACCGTCGCGAGACCGTTGTTGACCTCCACGCCGGCGGCCTTGTGTGACAAGAGGACCTCGGCTGGGTTCTCACCCTTCGTGAGATGCTTCGAGACGACGCGGACCAGGTCGCGGTCGACGCCTTGGAGCAGGCCGTCGGTGAGCTCCACGATCGTGATGCGGGTGCCGAGCTTCTGGTAGACCATGCCGAGCTCGAGCCCGATCACGCCGCCACCGATCAGCACCATGTGCTCGGGTGCCGCTTGGAGCGAGACCGCTTCGCGCGCCGTGATGATCGTCTCGCCGTCTGGCTTGAACGTCGGGATCTCGATCACCTGCGTGCCGGTCGCGACGATGATGCCCTTGGTGGCCTCGAACTCTTCTTCGGTTCCATCCACCGCCCGGACCGTCACCTTGTTTCGACCTGTCAGGCGCGCCGTTCCGAGGGTCACGTCCGCGCCGTTGCCCTTCACGAGCCCGCGAACGCCACCGGTGAGCTTCTTGACGATGCCGTCCTTCCACGCCTGCATCTGTGGGACGTCGACGCTGAGGCCCTCGACCGTGATGCCCATCGTCTTGGCGGCGCGCACCTTGTGGACCAGGTTGGCGGCGGCGATGAGCGCTTTGCTCGGGATGCAGCCCCAGTTAAGACAAACGCCGCCCCAATTCTCTTTCTCAACACAGAGCGTCTTGATGCCGAGCTGTCCCAGTCGAATGGCCGCGACGTAGCCGCCAGGTCCGCTCCCGATCACGATCGCTTCGTACTGCTTGCCCATCGGACTTCCTTCTCTGTCTTTGCTTTCTTAGAACCGGTTGCTCGCTTAGGGAAGACAGAGGCGCCTTCCGCTGCGCGACGAGCACGCGCTAGTCATGGGGCGCGACCGGCTCATGTCGAGCCAGCTCTGCGCGTTGTTCCTCAAGGTGCCACGGGCGCGTGCCGTAGACATCGTCGAACAGGGAGTCGCGCGGCGGCGGCGGCAGCGTCTCCACCTCTCGAATCGCGCGCAGGATCTCTGCCTTGATGCGCTCCTCCAAGGAGACCCGCTGCGCCCGCGTCATCAGGCCGCGCTTGGTCAGGTAGCGATCCATTCGCGCGATGGGATCCCGCCCGCGCCAGAGCTCGACCTCTTCGTCGCTGCGGTAGACGCTCGGGTCGTCGCTCGAGCTGTGCGCGCCGATGCGATAGGTCACCGCTTCGATGAACGTGGGGCCCTCACCGCGCCGCGCTCGCTCGACAGCATCGTGGATCACCGCATAGAGCGCGAGCACATCGTTGCCGTCGACGCGGATGCCCGGCATCCCGTACGCGCGCGCCTTGATCGCGAACGTCTTCGACGCGGTCTGCTTGCTGCTCGGGACGCTGATGGCCCAGTGGTTGTTCTGGCAAATCAGCACACACGGCGCGTTCATCACGGCGGCGAAGTTCATCGCGGTGTGGAAGTCAGGCTCGCTGGTCGCGCCGTCTCCTGAGAACGCCACCGCGACCATGTCGTCACCGCGCTTCTTCGCCGCCCAAGCCGCGCCCACCGCTTGGGGGAGCTGCGGTCCGAGACACGACGACCACGAGACCTGGTTGACCGAGCGCGCGGACATGTGGCTCGGCATCTGCCGACCCTTGAGCACGTCGCCCGAGTTTCCGTAGACCTGTGCCAGCCAAGTCGAGAGCGGGAAGCCGCGCACCAACATGATCGCGTTCTCACGAAGCGCGGGGAAGATCCAATCGGTCTTCTTGGTCGCGAAGCCTGTCGCGACCGGACACGCTTCTTGTCCGGTGACCGCGCCGTAGAAGCCGACCTTGCCTTGGCGCTGCCGCATCATCATGCGCTCGTCGAGAAGGCGAACGCGGAGCATGTGTTCGAACAACGACTGGAGCGTCGCGTCGGAGAGCACCGGATCCTTCGCGGGGTCCGCGGTGTCGTCATCGCGCAGCACGCGGAAAAGCGAGAGCGCAGGATCGTTTGCCGGCTCTGGCGTCGCGAAGCCTAAGGGGAGCGGAGTGTTTCGGGCGTCCTTTTCGAGCACGGGCGCGCATGGTATCGCCGCCGAAGGTCAGGTCAATGACGGGATTTACAGGACGATTCTCTGTCGCGCGGTGTCAGCGCAGATGCTGCGGCGCGTCGTTGCGCGTCCTTCTCGCCGTCACCGCGGCGATGTGCGTCTTTGGGTGCCAAGACGACCCAAAAGAGCGCACGCCCGAAGCCACCTTGATGATGTTTCTTTCCGCGATGGAGCGCAGCGAACACGACGGAAGCGCCCGCGAAGAAGCCTTCGTCCTCTTGTGTGAAGAGAGCCGAGAAGCGCTCCGCGATCGCGCCCGACGCGCTTCCGCGCTGGCTGGACGTGACGTTCCGAGCTGGGAAATGCTCGCGCAAGGCCGCTTTCGCCTCCGTCTGGACCCACGTCGCGCGGAAATTGAGACCACGATCGAAGGTGAACGCGCGACCGTCGAGCTCGCCGCGGCCGCGAGCCATGCTGAAGTGGAGCTCCGGCGCGAGGACGGAATGTGGCGGCTGGTTCTGTGACGAACACAGCGCCCGCTTGACTTGAAACATCGCAAAGATAGCTTCCGTCCATGCGCGTAACTCGTGGATGTTTGGCCGCTCTCTTGTTGATCCTTGTTGGCTGCGGGGGCGGCGGACGGTGGCTCCCCACCACTCCCGTTCAGTGGCAGTCGGCGGTCGCGCCGCAGCAGGCCTACCAACAGATGCTCTCCGCCGCGCGCGGGATGGGCTACCAGGTTCAAGACTGGGATCCCTACACCCTCTTCTTCCGCGTCCGAGCGCACCTTCACGAGGGTCGCATGGAGATCCGCGCGAACGCCTACGGTGGGTCGATTCGATCCACCGCTTCGTTCTTCACGGTGCAAGCCTACGGAAACGGCGCGGTCGTGGTTCAGGCGCAGGGTCACTATGTTCGACGCAACGGGACGGTCATGCACCGGAACTTGCGGAGCGAGCTCGATCAGTTCGCCGCCGGTATGCAGCAGGCGGCCGGCTCCGCCCAGCAGTACCCGCAGCAAGGCTACCCGCAGCAACCGCAGCAGCAATACCAGCAGCAACAGCAACCGCAGCCGTACCCGCAGCAGCAATACCCGCAGCAGCAACAGCCGCAGCCGCAGCAAGCTCCTCCCGCCTACTGAACTGAGTTCCCGACAGGTTCGCCTTCGCCGACGTCTGCCGAACCGCGTTACTCTTCTTCGCCCTGGTTGCTCATGGCGCGGCCGATCATTTCGCCGAGCTCCGGGTTCCCCGCCAACATCGACTGAGCGGCTTGCATGAGCGCGCCGAAGTCGAGCCCGCCGTCTTGACCGACGAGCTTCTCGGGGTTGAGCCCGCTGACCATCCCCTGCACGTCAGCGTTCTTCATGACGCTCTTCGCGACGTCTGCGAAGTCGGGCCCCATCGCGCCCATCACCTGCTGCGCGTAGCCGAGCATCCCGTCGAGGTCCGGAACCGCGTCCGCGACGTTCGGGGCCCACTCCCCGAGCTCTCCGACCTCCACAATGATCGCGTCGTAGCGTGTCTCCTTCGGCTTCACCATGTCGGGGAACACGAGCACCCCACGCTCGTCATCGTGCTCGTCGAGGAGGTCACCGAGCGCCGCGCGAACGAGGTGACCCATCGACGCGAGGTCACCGCCAAACGGCTCTTCGAGCGAGAGAATGGCGCAGTCGTCGGCGAATCCAAACGTGTACGGTCGACCACTCGCTCCGACAAAGCGAGACGCTGCACCGCTCTCGGCTGGCGCGAGCATCCCGGCAATACGCGCTTGAGGAATCTTAAGGAGGGCAACAGCGAGGATCGGCATCGCCCAAGTTGATCGCAGAAAGGCGGGTTGCGCAACGTTCATGCACACGTTGCCGCAGCAAAAGCGGTACCTTATGTTCGTAGCGCCTGCGGCAAAGGCGAAGAACATGACTCTGGACCAGACCAACAACCCCAGCCCTCGCGGCAAGACCAAGGACCCCAAGCCCAGCGCGGGGAAGAAGCGCGGTCGGAAGCGAAGCGAGCCGCCCAAGATCAGCGAAGCGGACGCGAAGCTGGTCGCTGAGCATGGCGAAGCGCGCGTTGAGCTCGCGCTTCAGTACGCGCTCGCGCAGGGCAAAGACCCCGAGCACGGCGCGCCGCAGCCCGCGGCTCCCTCCGACGGCGAGTGGCGCGCGGCGTCTGTCACGACCATTCGTCGCTACCTCGATGAGACCCTCGTGCAGCGCCATCCGGAGCCCGCGCTCGACGCGCTCCACGAGCTGGGTTGCCTCAAGGTGTGGTTGCCCGAGGTCGAGAAGATGGTCGGCTTTGGAGACGGCGAATGGCGTCACAAGGACGTGTGGAAGCACACCAAGCAGGTCGTGAAGCAGAGCGTTCCGCGGCTCGAGGTTCGCTGGGGCGCGCTCCTGCACGACATCGGCAAGCCCAAGACGCGAAAGATTGAGCCAAAGGGTCGCGTCACGTTCTACGGCCACAGCGAAGTGGGCGCCGCGATGTTCCGTCGTCGCACCGGCAAGCGCTTGGGCTTCGAAGGCGCGCTCTACGATCGCATCCACTTTTTGATCCTGCATCACCTCCGCGCGAGTCAGTACGAGGCGAGCTGGACCGACGCCGCGGTGCGCCGCTTCTACAAGCAGATGGGCGACGGCCTGAAGGATCTCCTCGATCTCAGCCGCGCCGACATCACGACCAAGCGCCCCGAAAAGCGCCGCCGTGGGGTAAAGCAGATCAGCTTGCTCAGCAAGCGCATCAAGGCGATCCGCGAAGGCGACGAGAAGGTCCGGCCGCTCCCCAAGGGCCTAGGCACGGAGCTGATCAAGCAGCTCGGGCTCAAGCCCAGCAAGGAGCTCGGGATGCTGATGAAGCGCCTCGAGAAAGAGTGCGAAGAAGGCGTTATTGAAGGCGGCCAAGAGATCGCGTTTTACGTCGCGCTGCTCAGCAAGAACCGCGAGCAGTACGGCATCGCGTAGCGTCGCGGCATGGAGCTGCACCCGTTTGGCTGCTCGATGGTGGCGGCGTTTATCGTCCAAGTCGTCGCGGCGATTTGGGCGCTCGTCATCGCGTCACGTATTCGCCCACGCTCTTCTCAAGCGGCCGCCCTGCTCGCCGCCGCCGCGATCACCGAGCTGGTCTGGCGAGCTTTGTATTGTGCTCGGCAGATCGGCTCCGCGGCGATTTATGAAGCCGACCTCACGATCCTGCTGGACGTGATCGCCGTGGTCGACATCCTCGAGCGCGGCGTTGTGATGGTGCTCGCTGCGCTCGCGGTCCGAGCGCTCGTGGCCGACTCGACCGCGGCGACTGCCCATCGTGACGCGGATGATTGAGCTCTTAATCGGCATAGGGGGCCCGAGTAATCGACTCGGGCTCCCCTGCCACACCACCCGGCATGCGGGTCCGCACCGGGCGGTTCGATGGGTTGAGGTTATGCGAGCTTGACCAGGTCCAGCTCGTCAAAGAGCTTGTTCGGCA